>JAURKU010000006.1 GCA_030831605.1 Rhodoluna sp. | reverse complement strand
TTCAAGATCTGAATTCTCGAAGATACAAGCGCTAGCGCCTGAGTCACTTAGAATCCACTCGATTTGGCTTGGAGCAGAGCTCTCGTAAATTGGAACCGAAACAGCTCCAGCAAACCACAATGCAAAATCGCAAAGTGCCCACTCGTAGCGAGTTTTACTCATCAAGCCAACACGTTGTCCTGGCTCGATGCCAGCTGCGATGAATCCCTTTGCCAGCGCTTTAACTTCTTCGAGGTAGTCAGCTGCTGAAACATTGGTCCAGACATTTGGTTCTGTCTGTTTTGCCATCAGTGGCAATTTAGGGTCTTTATTGACTCGGGTGATAAGTAGATCAGTAATGTTCGTCTTTAGATCAGACTGAACCATTGGCGGAACTTCGAAAACCTTCAAGATAGCCTCCTTGTTAGCACTGCGATGGACTTTTGATAACTCTACCCACTAAATTAGGCAATCCAAAATGACTATCCGTGGCTTAGTTTCAGGCTGTAAAATGGGGAAGTTAGCCGTTTCAAGGACAAAAATCATGTTTTCAGTTGGTATCGACATTGGTGGCACCAAAATTGCAGGTGTGCTACTCGATACCCATAACCAGGTTTTGGCCTCAGATAAGGTGCCAACTCCGGCCAACGATTCCGAGGCGCTGCTTCAAGCAGTAATTGAGATGGTCAAAAAACTTTCTGCAGGGCAAGACATAGCCTCTCTCGGCGTGGCCGCTGCAGGCTTTATCGATGCCAACCAATCAGAGGTTATTTACTCTCCAAACCTCAGCTGGCGTAACGAACCACTAAAAGCAAAGTTAGAAGCTAGCCTGCAGCTTCCAGTGGTCATCGAGAACGACGCGAACGCAGCTGGCTGGGCTGAATATCGTTTCGGGGCTGGCCGTGGTACCAAGAACATGGTCATGCTAACCCTCGGCACTGGCGTAGGTGGAGCTATTATTGCCGATGGCAAACTCTATCGCGGTGGTTTTGGCATTGGCGCAGAATTTGGTCACCTACGATTCATTCCGGATGGCCGCCCGTGCGGATGTGGCCAGCGAGGCTGCTTAGAGCAATATGCCTCCGGCACTGCTCTTCTAAATAGTGCTAAAGAACTTGCCGCAAGTGATTCACCAGAAGGCAGTTATCTTCGAAAACTAGCAACTACTCCAGCGGAGCTCACCGGTCAGCAGGTCTATCAAGCGATCCAAGAATCCGACCCTGGTGCACTGGGCTTAGTCGAGGAGCTGGCTACCCACTTAGGAAAAGCTTTGGCAACAGTTGTAGCTTTACTCGATCCAGAGCTAGTTGTGATTGGCGGGGGACTTAGTGTTCTAGGTGAAGTGCTATTAGCTCCAATCCACCGTAGTTATCGGGAAAATCTACCAGCAGTTGGATATCGACCTGAGCTTCGGCTAGTCACCGCTGAATTAGTCAATGACGCAGGCTCGGTTGGCGCTGCTGATCTGGCTCGTGAGTTTTCCGGCTCAAGATAAACTTTTAGTTCACGAACTTATCTATTTGGAAGGAGGATTCGCATGTGGTATTTCTTGTTGAAACATATCTTCTTGGGACCGCTACTCAAGGTCCTCTTCAGGCCATGGGTTAGGGGAGCTGAAAGAATTCCAACTGATGGGGCTGCAATTCTGGCTAGCAATCATCTTTCTTTTTCCGACTCAATCTTTTTACCTTTGATGCTAAGAAGGCCGGTTGTCTTTCTTGCCAAGAGCGAATATTTCACTGGCAAAGGTATCAAAGGAACACTCAGTCGCTGGTTCTTTAAAGGAACAGGTCAACTACCTATAGATAGAAGTGGCGGTAAAGCATCTGAGGCCGCACTTAACACCGGGTTGCAAGTTTTAGGCCAAGGTCAACTTCTTGGAATTTATCCTGAAGGAACAAGATCTCCAGATGGGCGACTATTCAGGGGAAGAACTGGAATTGCCCGAATGGTTCTTGAGGCAAAAGTTCCAGTATTTCCTGTTGCCATGATTGACACCGAAAAAGTTCAGCCAATTGGCCGTCGGTTCCCGCGCATTCGTCGCATCGGTGTGGTTGTTGGTGCACCGCTTGATTTCTCGAGATTCGCTGGCATGGAAGGCGATCGCCTGGTGTTACGTGCTGTTACAGACGAGATTACTTACGAGTTGATGAAACTTAGCGGGCAGGAATACATTGATGTTTATGCCTCGACGCTGAAAGAGAAGCGTCGCTAGAAGGCGAGAAGGTATTTTGACAAATAATCAATCCCAGCCCGAAATTAGCCCTGAGCTAATCAGGCAATTAGACAACTACGCCTCATTACCTGCAGCACAACAACCTGCCTGGCCTTCGGACGAGGTGCTCGCAAGCGTAAAGGCAACCCTGGCAAAATACCCACCTTTGGTCTTTGCCGGTGAGGTGGACATCTTGAAGCAGCGCTTAGCGCAGGCAGCTTCTGGGAATGCTTTCTTGCTTCAAGGTGGAGATTGTGCCGAGACTTTTGTTGATGCCACCGCTGATCGCATTCGGGCGAGGATTAAAACTGTGCTGCAGATGGCCGTGGTGTTGACCTACGGTGCTTCAATGCCAGTCATCAAAATGGGTCGAATGGCTGGACAGTTTGCTAAGCCAAGGTCTTCAGATTTTGAAACTCGTGATGGACTGACTCTGCCCGCGTATCGCGGGGACGCAGTTAATGCCTATGAATTTACTGCAGAGGCTAGAACTTCTAATCCAAAACGTCTGCTCCAGGCATATAACACTTCCGCTTCTACCTTGAATTTGATTAGAGCATTCACCATGGGCGGTTTTGCAGATCTTCGCTCAGTGCACGAATGGAATAAAGGATTTATCGATAATCCAGCTAACTCTCGCTATGAAGTGATGGCAAGAGATATTGATAAAGCAATTAGATTTATGGCAGCCTGCGGTGCTGATTTTAGTGAACTGAGGACCACAGAGTTTTATACCAGCCACGAGGGTTTGCTTTTTGATTACGAGAGACCGTTAACCAGAATCGATTCAAGAACTGGAACTCCTTATGACACCAGTGCGCACTTTATTTGGATTGGCGAGAGAACCAGACAATTGGATGGAGCTCACGTTGATTTCTTCTCAAGGGTAAGAAACCCTCTGGGCGTAAAGCTTGGCCCGGAAACTAGTGTTTCCGACGTACTTGGTTTGATAGAGAAATTAGATCCACAGCGTGAACCTGGTCGACTTACCTTTATCACGAGAATGGGCTCTGGAAAAGTTCGAGATAAACTGCCTGCTCTTGTTGAAGCTGTAAAAGCCTCTGGGGCACTGCCACTTTGGATAACTGATCCGATGCACGGTAATGGGATTACCACCGCAAACGGTTATAAGTCCCGAAGATTTGACGACGTATTAGATGAGGTAAAAGGCTTTTTTGAGGTGCATCGCTTCTTAGGAACTTTCCCTGGCGGTTTGCATGTAGAGCTTACCGGTGATGATGTTGCTGAGTGCCTCGGTGGCTCGGAACAAATCGATGAGAAGACCTTGGAATCAAGATACGAAACTGTTTGTGATCCGAGACTAAATCATTCGCAATCATTGGAATTGGCTTTTTTGGTTGCTGAGGAACTTTCTGCTCGATAAGTTATCGTGAACGGATAATTACAGTCTGTCCAACTCTTAAAGTCGTACCAACTGTTTCGGAAGCCCCGGTAACTTTTTTGATTCCGTAATCTTTGCTAAGCCACTTAGTATCAATAACTACCTTGAGCCCAAGGGATTCCAAAAGAGATTTAGCTGCCAGTATGGTTTCGCCGCGAACTGCAGGCATCTTCACAGTCTCAGCTCCTTTGCTGACGAGAAGCTTCACACTAGACCCTTTACCGATTTCCGGTTCATCAGGGACAACTGCTATTACCTGGCCCTTGCTTATCGTGCTAGAGAACTGATATTCAGTTGCGCGAACGCTAAGGCCAGCGGCCTCTAAAGCTGCTTGGGCAATTTCCTCCTGCAAACCCGCGACAACGGGGATAGCGCCTAGGGAAACTTTTACATCGATTGCAGATGCAACTGGAAGTTTGGTGCCATCGCTACCTGAATACGCATAGACAGAGCCAATTGGATACTCTGCGTTAAACCATTGACTCACTTTTCCGAGTGAGAGTCTTGCCCCAATAAGCTGGGCTGTGGCGGTTGCTAGATCCTTACCAATGATGGTTGGCACAGCGACCAGTTCTTTGCCTTTGGAAATCAACAACTTTATTTCTGAACCTCTTGGCACCAGCATCCCCGCACTTGGTTCTGTGCCGATAACTGTTCCTTGGGCGAAGGTGCTACTAAAAACTCTTGACACTGTAATCGACTCGGTAATTTCCTGGAGTGATTGCTCAGCCTGGCTCTGCGACCTATCGCTTAGATTTGGAATCGCCACTAAAGCACCTGGCCCAACCCCGAACCACCAACCTACGCCGGCACCAAGAGTTAGCGCCAAGAAGCTGGCGACAAGCCACTTAACAAAAGGGCTCTTTTTATTGTGTGAGCTAAACGGCTTGGCTTCTTGAGGAAAGTCGCCGATAATTTCGGTGAAGTTTGTTTGATCTGGAAGTTTTATAGTTTTAGCGATATCCGGTAATTCTGATGCTGTGTCCAGCCAGTTGAGTACCTGGTCTGCATTTTGCGGCCGGTTAGCGCTATTCGGTTGGGTGCACCAGAGCATTAATTCATCGAGTTTTGCGGATGCACCGGCATGAATTGTTTTTGCTGATGGAACTCGCTGAGAGGTATGCATAAAAGCGATCTGCATAGCGTCATCGCCGCGATAAGGTTGAGCGCCAGTCAGCATCTCAAAAAGCATGATGCCAAAGCTATAGATATCACTAGCGGTTTCCGTTTTGCCGCGACGAATAACCTCTGGCGCTAGATAGGCAACTGTTCCAACTAAAGATCCAGTATCTGTATCGTTACCCAGCTCTCGGGCTAATCCGAAATCGGTTACCTTTATTCGACCATCATCGGCAAGGATCACATTCTCAGGTTTTAGGTCTCGATGAACTACGCCGTTGGCATGGGCTTGGGCTAGAGCCGAAAGTATAGCTCTAGAAACTTGATGGATCTGATCCGCCTCTAATCTGCCCAAATCGGAAAGCCCTTGCCGAAGTGTGATGCCCTGGACTAGTTCCAACACAATGAAGGCATTACCCTGGTCATCGCCTTGGTCAAAAATATTCACCAGGTTTGCATGATTGACCTTAGCTAATAGCCGTGCCTCGCGAAAAAACTTATCTCTAAACTCAGGGGACTCGGCAAGGTGAGAATGGATAACCTTAACGGCGACTAATCGGTCTAATTTCTGATCACGGCCAAGATACACGGTAGCCATGCCACCGTTGGCGATGACTTCGCTTAACTGGTAACGCGAAGCCAGAACCTTGCCAAGTAGATTAGACACCTTTAGAACCTATCTGATGCAGCCAGAGCCAGGCTGAAGGCTCCCATCTCGCCGCACCTTCAGCAAGTTCAATATAACCGAGTTGTTCGAGAGTGAGCTTCACTCCGAAAGCACTTGGGTCCTGCACCTTTTCTAAATCGGCTAGAAGTTTTTCGGTCTGCTCGCGAATACCCAAATCAGGTAGTAAGCCACTTCTCTGCATCTCTAAAGAAAGGGCAGTGATAATTGCGAATTCAGTAAGGCCGAACTTTTTTGCAGTTTCGACCAAGGATTCTGCAATCGATCTGGATGTTTCCGAAAGTTCAACCAAGTTTGGACAGTCCAAGGCTCCGTGGCTAATTGGAAGCACCAATTTTGACCCTGGGGCAACCAGTGAATTCCAATTTAGGTTATTCGCGCTGAGCAAAGCCTGTGTCGAGAGACCGTGGAATGCAGCAATTCTGGCTATCTGATCGCCGTTTTTGACTTTGTGGTAGCCGTGAATCAAACAATGCTCCGGTGGGTTTTCTAAGCTGCTTGATTTTGGCTGAATTAGTTCGATCAGGCGCAACACAGTGCCGGGAAAGAGCATGGCATTTTGGGCCAACTTATTTATCTTCTGCAACAGCGATACCGGTATCCCATAAAGTTCAGCTATGCCAACGAGGGTTTCACCAGTTCTAACACTGTGGCTGGTTGGTTTTTCGGAAGGGGGAGTCTGCTCGAACTTCAACGGTAATTTGAGTTTTTGACCTGGAAAAAGCATGCTCTGTTCAGTCAAATTATTTAGCCGCAGAAACTCCTCAAAGCTAACCCCATGGCCGATTGCTATTTCAATCAAATTTTGCCCATTCTGGAAGATGTGAAACGGCCCTTCGGCTTTGCCACTTGGGTCGGGCATAGGGTCGTTGGTCAAATTTTCCTTTTGGGTTGGGGATAACAATATGGTGGCATGAAGATGGATAAGTTAGACGGAACTGGCTCAGGTGTGGCAGTCTTAAGTTGTGACAGAGCCGTTGGATCAGGTTAGCAGTTGGCTAACAGTTGCTCAGGCAGGGGAGGCGCTAAAGCTCCCGCCGGGCAAAGTTAAGCGACTGATTGAAGAGCACCACCTTATTGCGATAAGGCGTTCCGGTGAATTATGCATTCCCGCCGAAATAATTATTGATGGAGAGCCACTCCATTCGCTTCGAGGCACAATCTCAGTCCTGTTAGATTCTGGTTTCTCTTTAGAGTCAGCAATCAACTGGCTCTACACCGCAGAGCCTTCATTAAAAGGAACACCGATGCAATCTTTACTTGCCGGAAGAAAATCTGAAGTTAGAAGACTGGCCCAGTCGCTAGCGCTCTAGGCATCTCGGTCAATTACTTTTCTAGCTAAAACAATCAGGGCCGCTTTACCGTATTCATCAAGTTGGGCATGTTCTAGGGTTGACAGCGCTCGGTCACCTAATTCAATGATCATGGTTTCAGTTTTAGCCAGCGCGCCTGAATCGCGTATGACCTTCTGCAAGAAATCAATTTGAGCAGGATCTAGATTTCGGCTAGTCAGTAACTCCTCAAAGGTGGTAACCATCGAGGGTGTTTTCTCGGCGAGGGATTGTTTAGTAAGGGCAACTAGCACTGTGCGCTTACCTTCTCTAAGATCGTCTCCTGCAGGTTTTCCAGTCAAAACTGGATCGCCGAAGACGCCAAGAATGTCATCTCTCAATTGGAAAGCGATACCGAGCGGGATGCCGAATTGACTAAAGATACCAAGTTCGGTTTGATCGGCACCGGCAAAAGCGGCACCGATGCGAAGGGGCGCTTCGATGCTGTACTTTGCAGTTTTATAGAGAATAACTTTTTCAGCTCGTCCGACTGCCTCAGCAATAGTTCTTGTTGCCGCAGCGTTTTCTTCCAGGACATCTAAATACTGTCCAGCCATTACTTCTACGCGCATCAAACTGAATTCGTCACGGCAGGCGGATTCGATATTTTTGTCACTTGAGGAAAGTAGTGCGTGACCAAATATCTCGCTTGACCAGCCGAGCATCAAATCTCCGACCAACACCGATCCAGCAACACCAAATCGCTCAGGACTTCCTGCCCAGTTTCTTGTCGAGTGCAAGCTTTCAAAGCGCTTATGAATTGCAGGTGCGCCTCGACGGGTATCGGATTGGTCTAGCAGGTCATCGTGCACCAGGGCCGCAGCGTGGAACATCTCTAATGCTGCGGAAATTCCAACTATGCCGGTTAGTTCTTCGGAGGTTGGCGTTCGTCCTTTTAGTGCACTGAGAAAGGAGTAGTAGCAGAAAAGGGCTCGAAAACGCTTTCCACCCTGGAGAAGACTTCTGGTGAAATCGACTACGGTTACCAAATCTGGCGATATGGCCTCAAAATCCCTAGTCTGGCGGTCACAAAACTCATCGAGCTCGCTCTGGACCTTCACTAAAAACTGATCTTTGGATAACACTGGAATAGCCTAACTGGACACAAAGCAATACCATTTAAGTGGAGGTCAAATTGGGTCTAAGTGACAAAGAACGTGAAGTGCTTGAGCAGCTAGAGCGTCAGCTAAGCGGGGGGACTTCTAAGGCTAAGCCTGAAAAGCCGGTCTCACGTGTGCAGTATGCAAGGCTTCTGGTGATCGGTTCGCTACTGGGAGTAGCTGGATTTGCCCTTTTGGTCTTTTCAACCACGATCCAGGCTGTTTGGCTTGGAGTTGTTGCCTTCCTGATGATGCTTGCCGGACTGTTTTTTGTTAGCCAGAATTGGTCATCCAAGGCCCTAAAAACCGGCAAAGTAGAGCCAAAAACCAAACCAAAAGACGATAATTTTTTCCAACGCCGTTGGGATGAAAGAAACAAATAAACCCAAATAGCCTGAATATTTGGCCCTAGAGCAGATCTAGGGCCTTTTTTTGCTTAAAAATAGGCCAATTTGGTCAAAAATCAGAAAATTTCCTCCACCAAATTACCCCTTGCTTTTATTGGTCAAGACACGCCAAAATAGTAATTTATGGGCAAAAAACGCTTGCAAGTGGATGAAAGTGGTGTAATGTGGAGATAACTTTAAGGCTCACATCAAGGGAAGGATTGCCAGTTGTTTATCGGTACTAGCTATCCAAAACTTGATGACAAGTTCCGCCTGATTCTTCCGGCCAAATTTAGAGATCGTCTTGCTGGGGGAGTGATTCTGACCAAGGGTCAAGAGCACTGTGTGAACATCATGCCTAGCGCTGACTACTTAGCAAAAAGCACGTTGATGACTAAAGACATGGTGGTTGGAACTACCACTCGTCGAAATCTAAACCGTCACTTTTTCGGAATGGCTGCCGAGCAGGTTCCCGATGGGCAAGGCCGAATTCTTATTGCTCCAGAACTTCGTGATTGGGCAGAGCTTGGCAAGGACTTGGTTGTTGCTGGTGTTGGAACACACATTGAAATTTGGAACCCAGAAAAATTCGCCGCTCTGATGGCCGCAAGCGCTGAGGAATTCGCGAACTACAGCGACGGGGAGGTGAATCTCAATTAGTTGCTAATTGCTGGTCTCCAGCTATTTACCCGGTGGCTATCTTCCCCGAAGTCACAAGGAAATGGATGGGGTTTAGTGATTAGGAACTTTGAGCAGTTATGAACAATATTTCTGAACTTCACAAGCCAGTCATGTTAGATCGATGCATTGAATTACTAGGCGATGCTCTCCAATCCGACAAGGCCGTCTTGGTTGACGGGACACTTGGCCTCGCTGGACACAGCGAGGCTTTTCTTCAACGTTTTCCTAAGTTGACTCTGGTTGGAATTGATCGAGACGCCAATGCCTTGAAGTTGGCTAAAGAACGTTTATCTCAGTATTCAAATCGAATTCACCTGGTTCAAGGAATCTATAGCGAAATTCCAGAAGTGCTTGAAGATCTCGGAATCAAGTTAGTCGATGCTGTGTTACTTGATCTCGGAGTTTCATCAATGCAGTTGGATAAGACCGAACGAGGTTTCTCCTATTCACAAAACGCACCACTTGATATGCGGATGGATAACACAGACGGAATTACAGCCGCTGATGTTATCAACCAATACAGCGAAAAAGACTTAGCAAGAATATTCAAAACTTTTGGTGAAGAGCGCTTTGCAAAACCAATTGCAAAAAAGATCGTTCAACTCCGAACTGAAAATCCTTTTGTGAGCAGTAAGCAGCTGACTGAGGTTATCGGTAAGGTAATTCCTTTTATCCCAGGTAAGTCCTCGGGTCACCCAGCTAAGCGAGTGTTTCAAGCGCTGCGCATAGAGGTAAATAACGAACTTGGAATTCTTGAAGATACCATGCCTGCACTAATTAGTGCTTTGAGAGTGGGCGGGAGAGTAGTGGTTCTTTCTTATCACTCGCTTGAGGATCGGATTGTGAAGCAAGCTCTCGTTGCTGCGTCATCTTCCTCTGCGCCTCTAGATTTCCCAATCGAGCTTGCTGAGCATGCTCCAACCCTAAGACTTCTCGTTCGCGGCGCAGAAATGGCTAGCGAAGAGGAAATTCAAAGCAATTCACGATCGGCTTCAGTGCGCTTACGCGCAGCCGAGAAAATCAGGGACGCAGCATGAGTATCAGTAGGGCAATTCCATTAGTCAGACCAATCGCACCGAGAAGACATCTTCGACCGGTGGAATCTTTGCCAAAGGTAAGAGCGGCCCGTGAGTCTCGATTCAGTATTGCAACCCAGAGCAAGATAGGCGTTGCTAAGCGACTTGTTTATGGATTGATTGCCGTCGGGGTGCTAAACCTTGTAGTTAGCACTTTCTGCAACACCGCAATTTATTCAATTTCCTCGCTCAAGGCTGAAACCAAAGAGCTTGCTACCAAGACTCAAATCTTGCAGCAACAAGTTGACTCGCTTAGATCACCGCAGAATCTTGCGAACAGTGCCAAATCTCTCGGCATGGTGGTTAATGCCAACTCAGTATTCTTGAACATTTCAACTGGAAAAGTTCTCGGTGCTGCCATTCCAGCCTCAGCAACTGATTCTGGATCAGTGTCGGCAAACCTCATTGCAAACGCCGCACTGATTAGCAAGAGTAATCCGACTAAGAGCACCTCCCCGGATCTAAACATTCCGGTAACAGAGCGGGTCAGCCCGAGTGTCAAAAAGAGCAATTCGGGTTTTGCCGAAGTAGTTTTGCCTAGTAGCGGAATTCCCGCCTCACCTACGCACTGATTTATAGGCACGGTGTTTTGTGTATAACGAGTCAAACGCTAGACGCCAAAAATGGTTTTCTGCACTGGTGGTTTTTGCGCTTTTAGTTTTCGGAGTTCGACTCTTTTATTTCCAAGTGGTAGATGCAAAAGAGATAAATAAAGAGTCGCAGTCTGCGATGCTTGTCAATCGTTCCGTTAAAGCTGTTCGAGGGGAAATTGTCGATTCAGCTGGGAATGCTTTGGCCTCAACGGTAATAACCTGGGATGTCAACATAGATCCAGTGAATGTTGGTCCAGTTGTTTTAGAAGTTGATGGTCAGAAAGTTTCATTTACCAAAGAGCAGGTGGCGGAGAAGCTAGCTGGTATTTTGCGAATCACTACAGACTCGATAGTGGCGAAAATGACTGGCGAGGGTCGCTATGCAAATCTCAAAAAGTCTGTAAGCGCAGCCACCTACAACACGATTAGAACTTTGGATATTCCTTGGGTTTACTTTGACGCAAGGCAATCAAGACAATACTCTTACGGGGCTGTAGCTGGAAACCTTGTTGGCTTTGTTGGCTCTGATGGTTCTGCTCTTGCTGGGCTCGAACGCACAATGAATTCATGCTTGGCTGGAAGCGACGGTAGGGAAAGCTACGTCCAAGGTGCTGACTTGATCAAGATTCCTTCTTCAATCCAGACTTTGGTCCCGGTCAAAGACGGCGGCAATGTTGTGCTGACCATCAACGCTGACCTCCAATACGCCGCTCAACAGGAAATGGCTGCGACCGTGAGAAGGCTAAAGGCTAACTGGGCAAGTGCGATTGTTATTGAAGTCAAGACGGGTCGGATTTTGGCGGCTGCTGAAGCACCTTCAGTTGATCCAAATCGACCAGGTGCGGTGACCGAACAGAACCGTAAATCGAGGATATTCCAAACCGCTTTTGAGCCCGGGTCAATTTTGAAGCCAATTGCCGCAGCTACCGCTATTGATGTTGGCAAAGCAACTCCAACCACGCAGGTTGTAGCGCCAGATCGGCTGAAGATGCCTTGGGGCCAATACATTAATGACTCAAATAATCACCCTCCCCAGAAGCTAACGTTGACCGGAGTGCTGAAAAATTCATCTAACACTGGCCTAGTGCAGATAGCTGGCAAGGTTGAATCTGCAACTAGATACGATTACATGCGTAAATTTGGCATGGGTGAGAAGACCGGCGTAAATTTCGAAGGTGAATCTTCCGGCATCCTTACTGATTACAAGACCTGGGACAGAATGACCGACAAGGCCGTTATGTATGGGCAAGGTGTCTCACTTACCCCAATCCAAACGGCGATGGTTTACCAAGCAATTGCCAACAAGGGTGTGCGGCTTTCGCCTGTCCTTGTTGAAGGCTGTCAGGAACAGAACAACCTGGTTAAGACTGCTGTCCCAGCTCCAGTTCGGGTAGTCAGCGAAGATACTGCTCGCCAAACTTTAGACATGCTGGAAAAAGTTGTTGAACTTGGGCCAATTGGAAGAACTGCCAGAATTTACGGTTACCGCGTTGGCGGTAAGACTGGAACCGCGCAGATAGCCGAAGGCTCTGGTTATGGACGCCTTTACGCCGTTTCTTTCGTAGGTATTGCTCCAGTTGAAGATCCTCAATTTGTAGTTGCGGTCACTGCCTACAAATCAAGAACTGTCAGTAACTCGCTGGGAGCAACTCCTGGATTTGTTGCAGTCATGAAGCAAGTCTTGAGAACCTATAAGGTTCCGCCATCGACCACAAAGTCAATCAAGCTGCCGACAGAGTGGAAATAATGGAAATTAAACAATCCATTCCGCCAATTCTTAGACCAGAAAAGACCGAACCGGTCAATTTCGCTGACCTGGTAGCTAAATTCCAACTTCAAAATCTAGGTCAGGACGCGATTCTTACTGGAATCAGCATGAACACAAATGATCTCCGAAAAGGTGACCTGTTCGTTGCTATGCCAGGGTTAAAGACTCATGGCGCAAAGTATTACGAGAAGGCAATTGAATTAGGTGCCAGCGCGATAGTAACCGATCCAGAGGGTTCGCAACTTATTCCAGCGCTATCGATTCCAGTGGCAATTCTAGATAACCCCAGAGGGCGTTTAGGCGATCTAGCGGCATATGTTTACGGAAATACTCCTGGAAACATTCCTACTCTTTTCGCGACCACCGGCACGAACGGTAAAACGTCGACCACCTATTTACTTGAAGCAGTACTTAGGCAGATTGGAAAAGTAACCGGCTTGACCTCCACTGCAGAACGACACATTGCCGGTGAGATTATTGTCAGTCGATTGACCACACCGGAATCAACCGAAATGCAAGCGCTAATCGCCAGAATGCGCGAGCGCGGAGTTACCGACGTGGCAATTGAAGTTTCAGCCCAAGCGCTAACCCAGCGCCGTGTGGATGGAATGATTTTTGATGTTGCTGGGTTCACAAACCTAAGCCACGATCATTTAGATGATTACGCTGACTTTGATGAATACTTAGCTGCCAAAGCCAAACTGTTTAGTAAGACGAGAGCTAGAAATGCGGTTGTCTGCCTGGACAGTGAATACGGAAAGAGAATTGCGGACCTGGCTGAAGTGCCGGTGACCACTATCTCTAGCCTGCCTGGAGTATCTGCTGACTGGCAGGTTCTAGTCACAGCTGAATTACCTGGGCGGACCGAATTTGAGTTGACGGGACCGAATAACCAGGTTTTAAGAACCAGCGTTCCACTTTTGGGTTCACACATGGCTCTCGATGCTGGGCTTGCAATTGTTATGGCAGTAGTTGCCGGTAATTCATTCGATGAGATCGCAAAAGCCATAAAGACTGGAATTGACGCTTACCTACCTGGTCGCACTGAACTGGTTGCACCAGCTGGTGCTCCGGCTGTCTATGTCGATTTTGGACACTCTCCGGATGCTTTCTTAAAAACACTCAGTGCTGTTCGCAAAGTAACTGCAGGAAAGTTACTGATGTTATTTGGTGCTGATGGCGATAGAGACACTTCAAAGCGACCAGATATGGCAAGGGTGGCAGCTGCGGGGTGCGATATTTTGGTCATTACGGATCACCACCCAAGATTTGAAGATCCAGCCAGCATTAGAGCGACTTTAGTAAATGCGGCACGAGAATATCGTCCCGACTTAGAAATCCATGAAGTTTCTCCTCCAGAAAAAGCAATTCGGGTTGCCTTGTCATTAGTCCAACCCGGAGACGCAATATTATGGGCGGGGCCAGGACACCAGGACTACCGAGACATTCAAGGCGTTAGAACTCCGTATTCAGCTCGTTCAGAAGCTAGGGCCGCGCTTGGAGAGTTGGGGTTCTCTTGATTGCTATAACAGTGGCTGAAATTGCGAGTGTCATCGGTGCCGAAATAATCGGTGAGGCAGATCTTGTGGTGAGTGCAGAAGTCGAAACAGATTCAAGACTCTGCAGAAAAGGATCATTATTTGTTGCCAAGCCAGGTGAAATTACCGACGGACATCTTTTTATCGGCAACGCCGCAGATAACGGTGCTGTCGCGGCGATTGTTGAAAAGAAACTTGATACGCCAATTACCCAGCTTGTAGTTAGCGATTCTGTCCAAGCTTTAGGTTTATTGGCTAAGCATGTTGTTGCCAAAGTTAGAAGCCTAGGTGCCCTGAAAGTCGTTGCCGTGACTGGTTCAAATGGTAAAACGACTACTAAAAACATGCTCCGTGAAATTCTTTCGCAGTTTGCTCCGACTGTTGCTCCGCAGGAGTCCTATAACAACGTTGTTGGCGCACCTTACTCGATGCTAAGAATCAACCAAGACACTGAGTATCTGGTCGTGGAATACGGGGCCGATGGTCTTGGCAGCATCAGCTACTTAGTTGATATATGTAAACCAGATATTGCCATAGAACTCAAAGTTGGTATGGCCCATGCTGGAGTCTTTGGCGGAATAGAGGTAACTGAGCAGATTAAATCTGAACTTGTAAAGGATTTGGATGATTCCGCTTACGCCATTCTCAACATCGATGACGCGAGAGTGGCACAAATGGCGGATCTTACTGGCGCGAATGTTTTGACTTTTGGCACAAACCCAGAGGCAAATTTTCGGGCAACGAACCTAAGCATCAATATCAAGGGTACCGGTTTTGATTTTTATGGTCCGAATCAATACTTTAAGTCGGTTCAATTACAAATCCTCGGGGAGCACCACGTTTATAACGCGCTAGCAAGTTTGGCTGTTGCTTCTGTTCTAAGTCTTGACCTTGACCGCGCCGTTAAGTCCCTGGAGTCGATGACTTTAGCTGAGCGCTGGAGAATGCAGGTTTCAACCGCAGCATCTGGGCTCACCGTCATTAACGACGCCTACAACGCCAGCCCAGACTCAACCAAGGCGGCTTTAGTCACCTTGGCCGAATTAGGTAGACAAACTCAGCGTCCAACAGTCGCTGTACTTGGTGAAATGGCTGAACTCGGTGATTATTCGGCTGAAGAGCACGATGGTATTGGCCGGCTGGTAGTTCGTCTAAATCTCGACCAGCTAGTGGTTGTCGGAGAAGGGGCCAAACTTATTCACATGGGCGCTTCCCTTGAAGGTTCGTGGGACGGGGAATCGAAATACTTTGATGAAATCTCCGATGCTCTGCAATATCTTCGTGGGATGCTAAAAGGTAATGAGATAGTGCTGGTCAAATCCTCTAAAAGCGCTAACCTGCGATACCTAGGGGATGACCTACTGGAGGTTACCGAATGAGAGCGCTGCTATTAGCTGGTTTCCTCGGCTTAGTCTTTGCCTTGATCTTAACGCCGACATTGATTTGGTTGTTCAAAAAAATTGGTTGGGGACAGGTGATTAGGGTTGATGGTCCGAAGACACACCTGATCAAACGAGGCACTCCGAGTATGGGTGGAATAGCAATCATCATCAGTGCTATCGCTGGATATTTCCTCGGCAAGTCCTATAACTCTGAAACCCCGACCTTATCGGCACTTTTGGTTATCTTGATGATGGTTGGTCTGGGTTTCGTAGGATTCTTAGATGATTACCTTAAGGTAAGAAAGCAAAACAGCGCGGGTCTTCCTGGCGTATTTAAAATTCTTGGGCAGCTAATAGTTGCTGTGCCATTTGGACTTCTTGCAATATCACACACGGATGAAAACGGATTAGCTCCTGCGTCAACTGAAGTTTCTGTTTTCAGAGACACCGGTTTTGATCTCAGCAGCATAGCTCCACAATCATGGGGCCAGATTGGGCTGTGGATTGGTATCGGGGTCTTTTTGCTCTGGATTTTTCTACTAATCACAAGTGCCTCAAACGGAGTAAACCTAACTGACGGCTTGGATGGCCTTGCTACCGGTGCCTTGATTATGTCTTTCGGTGCTTTTGCTGTGATTGGCTTTTGGAAATTCAACCAAGCCTGCGATCTAACAAATATTGCCCCGAACTGCTACCAAACTAGGGACCCATTGGATCTTGCAGTTATTGCTGCAAGCGTAGTTGGAGCACTGATTGGTTTCCTCTGGTTTAACACCTCACCAGCGCAAATATTTATGGGTGACAGTGGATCTCTCGGTCTAGGCGGTGCGCTTGCAGCTCTGGCGATTTTGTCGAGGACAGAAATACTTTTACTTCTGGTCGGCGGGCTCTATGCCATCGAAGCAGGCTCTGTAATCCTGCAACGCGGTGTTTACAAAATAACTAAGTGGACTACCGGTAAGCCTCGCCGAATTATTCTGATGAGCCCGCTGCATCACCACTTTGAGGAAAAAGGTTGGGACCAAGTAACAGTTGTGGTTCGATTCTGGATTATCTGTGGTTTGTTAGTGCTTGCTGGAATCGGCTTATTCTACGTTGAATGGATTTACGGTTCCGTGGCATGAGTGAAGTATTAGAACTTGACAGTTGGAATGCTAATTGGTCTGAGGCCAAAGTCTTGGTTTACGGTCTTGGCGTAACCGGTTTCTCGGTTGCCGATACCTTGGCCGAGTTGAATGCTGAAGTTTTGGTTATCGCTGAAAAAGCTGATGAACAGCGCATCGACATTCTTGGAGTTTTGGGTGTTCGGGTTGAGGTAACGGCAGAAGATTCCATGCAGATCGACTTGCTCGAAGAGTTTCAACCTGATTTAGTTATAACTTCACCAGGTGTTGTTCCCGAAAGCAAATTCATCAAAGCTGTTATCGCCAAGGGTTTAGTGCTGTGGACAGACATCGATCTGGCTTGGCGCCTCAGAGACAAGCACGGATTTTCTTCGCAATGGATTTGCATCACCGGCACGAACGGAAAAACCACCGTGACCCAAATGGTTGAAGCCATGGCCCTAGCTGCGGGAATTAGAGCGAAAGCTTGCGGAAATATTGGCGTCCCGATTTTAGATGCTGTAAGAGACCCTGAGGCTTTCCAAGTTTTAGTGGTTGAGCTAAGTAGTTTTCAGTTGCACTACCTAAATGGAATCGAACCGTTAGTAAGTGCAGTTTTGAATATTGCTGATGATCACTTGGACTGGCATGGAAGTTTCTCTGAGTACTCAATAGCTAAAGGCAAGATATTCAACAACACTAAAGTTTGTTGCCTTTACAATGCCGAAGATTTATTGACTAAAGAGCTGATGGAAAAATCTATGAATTCTGAATCGGCTCAGGCAGTTGGCTTTACTAGATTCACTCCAATGCCAAATGAAATTGGTTGGGTGGAAGACATTTTGGTTGACCGGGCATTTGTCGATAAAGCCGATCAGGCAACAGAGTTAGCAACCTTGTCAGATTTAAAGAATGTAAAAGTTCTTAGCCCGCACCTTCTAGCCAATGTCGCAGCAGCTGCTGCTATAGCGCGTGCCGCTGGAGTACAGCCGAGCGAAATCTCCGCCGCTCTAAATCAGTTCAAGCTAGACGCTCATCGGATTGAGTTAGTTTTAGAAAAAGATGGCATTCGCTGGATTGATGATTCAAAGGCTACGAATCCGCACGCTGCTGCTGCCTCACTTTCAAGTTTTGATTCGGTGATTTGGATTGTCGGTGGATTACTAAAAGGCGTAGACATCTCTGAGTTGGTGCAGAAGTATTCCAAAGTTATAAAAGCGGCTATCGTAATTGGTTTAGAACGCGAGCCGGTTGTGTCGGCACTAGTTCGCTACGCACCGGATGCAACTGTGGTTGAAATTGATGCCACTAGAGAACAGGTAATGCTCCAAGCAGTAAGAAGTGCTGGTGAACTTGCAGCTTCCGGCGATGTCGTCCTTTTGGCCCCAGCTGCCGCATCGATGGATCAGTTCGTCGATTACGCCGATAGGGGAGATGCTTTCAGTCGTTATGTATTAGAGGAAGTGAAGTAATTGCCAAAAAACGATTCAACAAATAGAAGAAGCGCTAACAGAGCTCGCAGTCAAGAAACTGGACGTGGACTACGAGACAGACTGGGAAATATCAGCGCTGGTTATTTTCAAAACCAAACTAAGGACTTCAACTTCCTGATTTCCCTTGTGGTTTTGATTGTCGCTTTTGGCCTGGTAATGGTTCTGTCCGCTTCTAATGTTGATTCGATCATCAACACGGGTAATCCATTCGGTGCATTTACCTCGCAATTGCTTTGGGCGGTTCTCGGGTTGGCCATGATGGTTTGGATATCTAAGCGATCTGTCGAGCAAATTGAAAAATTAGGCCTCTTACTTTTCTTGGGGGCCCTAATCGGCCAGTTTCTGGCTCTGATTCCCGGCCTTGGCATTTCATCTGGTGGAAACACCAACTGGATTGGTTTTGGCCCATTTATTATTCAGCCTTCGGAATTTATGAAGCTTGGGTTAATTATTTTTATCGCTACCTTTCTAAGTAAACGCATCGATTTGCTTTGGGACTGGCGAAGCGCTGGGATGCCAGCCATGATTGCAGGCTTCGGAGCTGCTGGAGTGGTCTTTTTGTTGGGCCGTGACCTTGGTACGGCCGCAGTGATGCTAGCGATTGTTTGCTCGTTAGTTTTTCTTGTCGGTTTGCCTTGGCAACACTTAATGCGTTTTGGGCTCGCAACCGTTGGAGTCTTCATCATTGGATCGATTCTCAGCCCGTCTCGTGTTGCCCGCTTCCTTACTTTCTTCAATCAGGGTGCAGCAAATGATGGATCAGACTGGCAGGTTCGCCACGGCATCTGGGCTCTTGCTTCAGGGGGAATCGGTGGAACTGGGCTTGGTAGAGCAAAACTCAATTGGGGTTGGGTCCCAGAAATTGAGAATGACTTTATCTTCGCCTCCATCGGCGAGGAGTGGGGCTTTGTTGGAGCAATTGTTGTCTTAGCTCTATTCTTCTTGCTCTATCAACGATTGCGTCGGATGGCTAACACACACGATGATCCATTCGCCTCCCTAGTCGTTATGGGTATGATGCTCTGGATAACAATTCAAGCCCTAATAAATATCGCAGTGGTTTTGCACCTTATACCTACGTTAGGAGTTCCACTACCGTTCATCTCAAAGGGTGGCTCTTCGCTTATTGCACTCTTGATGGGCATCGGAGTTGTCTTAGCTTTTGAAAGACAAAAAACGCTAGTTCCAACCAGAAGAAGAAGATGACAAATTACCTTTTAGCTGGAGGCGGAACAGCCGGTCACGTGAATCCACTTCTTGCTTTCGCGGACGTCATCATGGCTGATGATCCAGGGCATCAAGTTTTCGCCCTTGGTACCAAAGAGGGTTTGGAAGCAAACTTGGTGCCGGATCGAGGATATCCATTACTTATCGTCGACCGATTACCGATGCCACGAAAAATAAACGGGTATCTTTTTCGTTTCCCAACTCTTTTCCGAAAGAGCGTGAATCGTGTCGAAGACTACATCAAGCACCACAAGATAGATGTAGTTGTCGGTTTCGGAGGATATGCCAGTGCGCCAGCATATCGGGCAGCAAGAAAGGTTGGTATTCCTTACGTTGTTCATGAAGCAAATGCGCTAGCAGGATATGCAAACCGTGTTGGGGCAAGACATGCAAGCGCAGTTGCGGTTAGTTTTACTAACACCAAATTGCCGAACGCTACTCTAACTGGAATTCCAATTCGCAAGCAGATAGTTGAGCTAGATCGCCAAGCTAGGCGAAAAGAAGCTGCGGAGTTTTTCAAACTAGATGAAAATGGCAAAACTCTTCTTGTTGTTGGCGGATCACTTGGTTCAAGAAGAATCAATCAGACCATTGAGCAAAGTAGGACCGCTCTTGCTGCCGCGGGTATCCAGGTTCTACATATTGCCGGTAGCCGATCGGAGTTAGATCCTGTCGATGAAAAAGGTTACCTCAGAATAAATTACTGCGAACGCATGGATCTAGCCTTGGCGATGGCTAACTTTGCGGTAGCAAGGGCTGGCGCTGCCACAGTAGCGGAATTCGCTGCGGTAGGCATGCCTGCCGTATACGTGCCATATCCGGTTGGAAATGGCGAGCAGAAATACAACGTAGATGACATGGTGCGCGCCAATGCAGGGCTAGTAGTTAATGACAGCGATTTCACTCAAGAATATGTTCTGTCGCGGTTGATTCCCCTGATTTCGAACTCTAAATTATCCAGCGAGATGGCTGAAAATGCGCGTGCTCTTGGTCGAAGAGATGGTGCCGAAGCGCTCTTGAAGCTGGTAAATGGCGTGTTGAGGGTTTAACTCTTTTCCAGTCAACTTAGTCTTAAACCTACAAACCAGAGGAACTGATGACCATAAAGCCCGACCTGAGCCAACCGATACCTCAAAAACTCGGTAGGGTTCACTTCGTCGGCATCGGCGGATCCGGTATGAGTGGAATTGCACGAATGCTAATCAAGTCTGGCCACGAAGTGTCCGGTAGCGATGTGCGTGAATCTTCGAACATTACTGAACTTAGAAAACTAGGTGCAACGGTAACTATTGGCCACGATGAGAAAAATTTGGCGGACGCTGACACTGTGGTGGTTACCAGTGCTTTATGGCCGACAAACCCAGAGTACCTCTTAGCTCAAAAGCTCGGCTTACCGATTCTTCATCGATCCCAAGCGCTCAAGTATTTGACCAGCGGTAAAAGGCTTGTTTCAGTCGCTGGTGCCCATGGTAAGACCACAAGCACGGGCATGATTGTTACCGCGCTAATCGAACTAGGAGTTGATCCGAGTTTTGTAAACGGTGGAGTAATCGAAGCTTATGGCTCATCTGCTGCTAGCGGGACTTCAGATTTGTTCGTTATTGAAGCAGATGAATCGGATGGATCATTTCTTTACTACGACACTGCAGTTGCCCTGATTACGAATGTGGATCCCGATCATTTAGATCACTACGGTAGCTTAGAAAATTTTGAAGCTGAGTTTGCCCGATTTGCCAATGGAGCAAGCGAGTTCGTGGCTATTAGTTCAGATGACGAAGGCGCAGTTCGAGTCACAAACCTAATCAAAAATCAACGAGTGATCACTTTCGGCTTTGCGGAACAGGCAACAGTCAGACTGATTGAAGTTGATGCCAGTGGCGCAAGAGTGAGTTTCACCATCAGTTATGCTGGGGAAAATTATGCAACGGAACTAACCATTCCCGGTCGCCACAATGCAGTAAATGCAGCTGGTGCTTTTGCGGTTTTGGTTGGTTTAGGTTACTCGGCAGCGAAGGCACTTGAGGCTATTTCAAAATTTGCTGGAACCGAACGACGTTTTGAACTGCATGGTGAGCGCCGGGGAGTATCTGTTTACGATGACTTCGCACATCATCCAACGGAGGTTTCGGCCGCGCTAGCCGCGGCTCGGGCTGTAGTTGGAGACGGAAAACTGATTACCGTATTTCAACCGCATTTGTATTCACGAACGCGCTTATTCGCCAAAGAATTCGCCGAAGCATTAGCCGCTAGCGATGAGGTTGTCCTGCTAGACATTTATGCAGCTCGCGAGGATCCTGAACCGGGGGTCACTGGGGAGCTCATAGCAAATCAATTCGGTGACAAAAATAAAATGCACTATGTCCCAAACTGGGATAACGTACCCGCAGCTGTTGCGCAAATAGCACGGGATGGGGATTTTGTTATCACTATGGGCTGCGGTGACGTTTATCGACAAGTGCCGGGCATTTTGAAGGCTTTGGAAAGTTAATGCAACCGCCACAGAATCGATACAACCGTGCTCGACAGAATGGCGCAAAGTCAGTTCTGCCAAAAAAGACTCCGAAGATCCGAAAACCGCCCCTTCGGACGAGAATAGCTAGCAAAAAAGAGGCGCGAAGGTTTACCAAAGAGTCTGCGGTTAAAAAGTATTTTCTAAGATCTCTGCTAGCTGGCTTACTAGCACTGGTTCTTTTGGTTTGCGCCACAATGTTTACTCCTCTTATGGCTATAGAAAAGATTTCGGTAACTGGAAACCGGAAGGTTCCCTCCCAGCAGATTCTGGCAAATCTGAAGCATCGGATTGGTAGCCCACTCCCGATGCTCACTGAGTCAGATGTAGCTAAGGACTTAGAGAAATTTCGTTTAATCGAAAGTATTTCGTTAGTAAGCCAACCACCAAACAAACTTCAAGTGAGGATCACCGAACGAACGGCAATTTCCATCGTTGTTCGTGGCAGCACAAGGTATCTTTACGATCCTGCTGGAGTGAACCTCGGTCGAGCCAACGGAAACGAAGCCTTACCGGTAATTTTGGTGAACGATGATCCAAAAACTTCAGAAAACTACGCCCAGGCCATCGACGTTCTGCTAGCACTTCCTGCCCAACTTTTAAAGAGAGTTGCCTACATTCAGGCCAAATCCCGAGACAACGTCACCATGCAGCTCAGGGGCCTTGCTTCCCAAACCATAATTTGGGGAGATGCAACGGATTCAATCCTGAAATCGAGAGTGCTAAAAGCCCTTCTACTTAAGACTCCGGCAAATATAAGAGCCACCTTTGATGTCTCTGCTCCGCTTACGCCGAGCGTTATTCGTTGAAAACAGCATTTAGACACGCCCACGGATTAGCGCTAAAAAGCACCTTTTACCCTTTAGTTTCTAGGCGCTAGAGCATTTACCTAGTTGAATTAACCCTCAAGTTGAGGTTTAAGGTTTGGTAAGTGACGTAACACGGAGGATTAAATGTCAGAACCATTAGTAAGCAACTTCTTAGCGGTCATCAAGGTCGTTGGTGTCGGTGGTGCTGGAGGCAACGCGGTCAACCAGATGATCGAGAAGCGTTTGCGCGGAGTTGAGTTCATTGCCATCAATACCGATGGACAAGATTTACTTAAATCTGAAGCTCATGTGAAGTTGGAAATTGGAACCGATTCTTCGAGAAGCCTCGGTGCTGGTGCTGATCCTGAAGTTGGACGCAGGGCCGCCGAGGAACACGAGGATGAAATCGCCGAAGTTCTTCGTGGCGCTGACATGGTGTTCGTAGCAGCCGGTGAAGGTGGCGGAACAGGAACCGGAGCGGCACCGATTGTTGCTCGTATCGCAAAGCAGTCTGGTGCATTAACTGTTGGTGTGGTGACTAGACCATTTGATTTTGAAGGTAAGCGCAGAGCCGAGAATGCGCAGGCTGGTATTGAAGCACTTCGTCAAGAAGTAGATACGTTGATTGTCGTCCCAAATCAAAAACTCGTTGAATTGCAAGACGATGAATTAATCTTGCTGGATGCCTTCGCAATGGCCGATGACATTCTTCGCGCCGGTGTTCAGGGAATCTCAGATCTTATTACCGAGCCAGGCTTGATCAACTTGGACTTTGCCGATGTGAAAGCCGTTATGCAAGGTGCTGGAACCGCGCTGATGGGCATCGGAACTGCCAAGGGAGAAGATCGTGCGGTGCGCGCTGCCGAACAGGCTATCAACCACCCGCTGCTTGAATCCAGTATCGACAATGCTCGCGGTGTTTTGATGCACTACGCAGCAGCATCAAACATGAAGCTTGCTGAAATTACTCAAGCAGGAAAGCTAATTCAAGAGGTAGTTCACCCAACCGCAAATATCATTTTTGGAACATCGGTGGATAACACATTGGGGGATGAAATCAGAATTACTGTTATTGCGGCTGGCTTTGACGAACAAGCACCTCGTCCAAGCGTTCGTCAAACGACATTCGCTCCTGCTCAAGTCGACCCGGTTGCTGCCGAACCGGTAGTCGAAGAGTCATTAGTTCAAACCAATTGGTTCGGAGCTCAAACCGGAGCGGTTCCTGTGGTTACCGATACGGTTTCAATTCCAGAGCCGACTGTGGTACCAGATCCAGTGGACTCAATCCAAGAGCGCAGGGAGACAAGTTTCTTCGGCCGTCGTCGCGAGGCAAAGAAATTTGATGACGGCTTTGACTTTCCTGATTTCATCAAGAACCCCGATTAATGTCGGCTCTCGCTGAACGACTAGGCGAGGTCAATTCTCGGATAGCCAATGCGGCTAACCAGCACAATCGAGCAGTTGAAGATATCACCTTAATTGTCGTTACGAAGAATCACCCTGCGGAGCTTGCAGTAAGTCTTTTAGAGCTCGGGCAAAAGAACTTTGGTGAGAACAAGGACCAGGAAGCATCAGCAAAGGCTTTAAAGGTTAGAGAAATAGCCCCACAGTTTCAGCCAATCTGGCACTTTGTCGGTCAACTTCAATCCAACAAAGCTAAATCAGTGCTCAGTTATGCCGCGGTGCTGCATTCCTTGGATCGAGAGTCGCTACTCAAAGAGTTAAATAAACAACTCGATCGCGATGAGCAAAAGCGCCTAAAAGTTTTTATCGAGTTGAATCTAACTGACGATCCAAATCGGGGTGGCCTGTATCCTGACAAGCTTTCCGAATTCGCTGAACAGGTTCTAGCCAGCCCTCGGCTGGATCTTCTCGGGGTGATGGGTGTTGCCAGCCTAGATGGGCCAGCAGAGGCAGATTTTGAGAGGATTGCCAAGGCCAGCCAGATATTGCAAACAATTAGCCCGGATGCTCGGTTCATCTCAGCAGGCATGTCCGCTGATTTCGAAATGGCCATAGGTTTTGGTGCGACACACATACGAGTTGGTACCGCAATAACAGGTAAGCGCCAATAACCTTGATTTATAGAAGGTTTTACGCACTCTAAGGAGAAATCATGGCCGGCGCAATTGACTGGTTAAAGGATGTTTTTGCAGTATCCGCTAAAGGACCTAAACCTACCGGTACAACAAAACCTGTTGCGGCTGGTAAACCTGACCGCGTCCGAATTCAACGTCCGAACCGAAACTCTGGGGCTCACCGCATTGAAACTCTGATGCTCAGTTCCTATTCAGACGCGATGCAGATCGCCGACATTCTTCGAGAAAACATCACAGTAATTGTCAACGTTAGTCAGCTCTCCAGCACTGATAGGGCAAGACTTCTAGATTTTATGGCAGGTCTAAAGGCAGGACTTCTTGCACAGTCCTCTAGAGCTGCTGAAGATGTTTACCTCTTGGCTCCAGAGCACGTCGAGGTCGAAGCACAAGAAGACCATTCAGATGACGATGATGGCGATGACCGTCTCATCATTAGACCTTAAGGCTATTTAGCTTGGGTGCAATCGGTAATTTGCTCGGCTGGGCAATTGATATTTTCCGCATCATTTTATTGACTCGGGTGCTCATCGAGTGGATTAGGGCTCTCAATCCAAGCTTTCAGCCCAAAGGCGTAATTCTTGTGATCGCAGAGGTTTCTTTCATGCTCACCGACTGGATTGTGAAGCCGCTTTCTAGGTTGATAAAGCCCATAAGGATAGGCGGGGGATACCTCGACCTGTCTATTCTGGTTCTTTTCATAGCTTTGGGCATAATTCGGGCCTGGGTATAGGCGGATCAGAAGCTAGCGATTTTTGCGATAACCTTGTATCTGGCTTAAGCATTATCGCTTTTAGAAAAATAAAGATATTTAGGAGTCAACGATGCCTTTAACTCCAGAGGATGTAGTTAATAAGCGTTTTCAACCAACCAAGTTCCGTGAAGGATATGATCAGGACGAGGTTGATGATTTTCTCGATGAAATAGTCATCGAGATGAGAAGACTTACTCAAGAAAACGAAGACTTACGTCAGCGACTTCTAGCCGCTGATGGACGTATCGCAGAGCTGCAGAGAAACGGTGGCAACCTGCAGTCACTTAACCAGGCAGAAGCATCTATTCCTGAGTCAATGACACCGAACACCGCCTTCCCTGAGGCCGCTCCGGACATGACGGTGTTTGAATCAAACAACACCAATAACTTGCTACAGCTTGCTAGAAAGCTACATGAGGAGCACGTCAAGGACGGCCTGCAAAAGCGCGACGCCCTTATTGCTGAGGGTCACGCCACCGCAGCTCGCATCGTGCGTGAAGCCGAGGCACAGCACAAGGCAGACATGCAGCGACTAGAACAAGAGAAAGCTCTGGCTGAGAACGATGTCCAAAGGCTTAGAACCTTCGAGAAAGATTACCGCGCCAAACTAAAGGCTTATATCGAAGGCCAATTGAGCGATCTTGAAGCAGCTGCCTCATCATCGAAGCCACCTACTTCACCGACGGCAATAACTAACAGCACTTTCCAAATCTGATTGAGTTGAAAGAGCCGAGGAAGTTCAGCCGCAGCGGGTTAATAATTTCGCTCAGTACCGCCTTCTCTGTCATATTCCTTGATCAGCTAACTAAACTCTTAGCGCTGCAATTTTTGAAGCCATTTGAGCCGGTTGAGGTGCTCGGCAACGTTTTACGCCTAACTTTGGTTTTTAACGATCGTGCTGCTTTTTCTCTCGGCGGATCTTCCACCTGGTTTTTCACATTGACCTCATCGCTTGCCACGCTAGCGCTCCTATATTTCGTTCCACGATTCACGACAAAGTCTTGGTTGATTCTTGGTGGTTTTGCTTTAGGCGGAGTAGTAGGGAACTTGATTGACCGTTTAACCAAATACCCAGGCTTTCCCAATGGCCATGTTGTTGACTTTATCCAGATACCTTTCAACTTCCCGATTTTCAATATTGCAGACATGGCAATAACAATTACAGCCGTAATCATCGCCATCAGATTTATCCGTGGTGAAAGACTTGGCGGTTCGAAGTGACAGAGCAGCGTCTGATTCAAGTTCCCGAAGGAATCGCTGGAGTTCGCGCCGATAGCGGAATAGCTAAACTTCTAGGTTTATCTCGTGCTTCGGTAGCGGAGATAATCGAGTCTGGCTTGGTTTTGCAAAACAACATCGAAATTTCTAAATCTGATTTGTTGCTCAGGGATGCTTGGCTGCAAATAACACTTCCTAAACCGAAACCGCCATTAGAAGTGGTTGCTGAATTAGTTCCGGATTTAAAAATAGTTCACTTGGATAAAGACATCGTGGTGGTAGATAAACCAGAAGGAGTAGCAGCTCATCCATCGGTGGGTTGGTCTGGACCTACTGTCGGTGGAGCACTGCTTGCCCTTGGTATATCTATGTCTACCAGCGGGGTTGCGGAGCGACAGGGTATCGTCAGTCGCCTTGATGTCGGTACCAGCGGCCTGATGGTGCTCACTAGAACAGAAGTTGCCTATTCCAGAATGAAGCAGGCCTTTCGAGACCGAGCCGTGGATAAGACCTACCACGCACTCGCCCAAGGCCACCCAGATCCAAGTTCAGGAACAATTGATGCTCCAATTGCTCGGCACACCAAACACGAATATAAGTTCACAGTTTCAAATGATGGAAAACCCTCGGTTACCCACTACAAAACGCTAGAGGCTTTTAAAGCCGCATCTCTTCTTGAGGTGGAACTTGAGACAGGGCGTACCCATCAAATCCGCGTCCATTTGGCTGCGTTTAAGCATCCGCTGGTGGGGGACACTCTCTATGGTTGCGACCCAAAACTAGCCGCTCATTTGCAACTCAAAAGGCAGTGGCTGCACGCCCTAAAGTTGGGCTTTATTCACCCGACCGCAGGTGAGTATGTCAGCTTTGAATCGGACGGTTACCCTGCGGATTTGGCTAATTCACTGGCGATACTAAGGTCCGAGTAGATTTTCGGAGTGGCGAGATTATATGACCGAGCTGGCAAGTAGGCTATTTGCCCGAAGAGCTAAAAACAATGAAGATCACTAAAAAATGACCGGTAGCAACGATAATTTCGTGCACTTGCACGTTCACACCGATTATTCGATGCTTGACGGTGCGGCGAAGGTCACCGAATTACTGGATAAAGCAGTTGAACTTAAGATGCCTGCGATTGCCATTACCGATCACGGCAACAATTTTGGTGCATTCGATTTTTGGGAGCAGGCAACCAAGCGCCACATTAAACCGATTATCGGCATCGAGGCATACTTAGCCCCAGGGTCTCGTTTCCACAAGGCTAAGACGCTTTGGGCGGATGGTGGTGACGACGACTTATCCAAAGGCGCATATTCACACCTAACTCTGCTTTCGACCGATAACCAGAGCATGTTTAACCTTTTCAAGTTATCTTCGCTAGCTTGGCTTGAAGGTTTTTACTTCCAACCACGCATGGATCGTGAATTACTCTCCCAGTACTCAAAGGGAATTATCGGAACCAGTGGTTGCGCTGGTGGAGAGGTGCAGACCAGATTACGACTCGGTCAGTACGACAAGGCCCGTGAAACAGCAGCTGAGTTTAGAGATATTTTCGGCGCAGAGAACTACTTCATCGAAATCATGGATCACGGAGCTTCGGTCGAGAAGAGAACCTTCGCTGAACTAATTCGACTCTCCAAAGATCTTGGCATTCCGCTACTAGCCACCAATGACTTGCACTACACCTCGCCTGGTCACTCGGATGCACAAGAAGCGCTACTTTGCATTCAAACCGGGACAAAACTAACCGACGAGCGAAGATTCAAATTCGACGGTTCTGGTTATTATCTAAAATCCGCTAAGGCTATGCGCGAACTGTTTAGCGATTTCCCCGAAGCCTGTGACAATACTCTGCTTGTAGCCGAAAGAGCAGATATCAAATTTGAGAAACGTAATTTGATGCCTAAATTTGACGTTCCAGAAGGGCAGACAGAGGCGAGCTGGTTTGAGGCAGAAGTTCGACGTGGGATAACTGAGAGATTCGGAAATTCTGTTCCGACGGAATATCAATCTCGAGTGAACTATGAGATAGAAGTAATCAAGAACATGAACTTCTCTGGATACTTCCTCGTGGTGGCAGATTTCATCGCCTGGGCCAGAGCACAGGGCATTCGTGTTGGACCTGGCCGCGGGTCTGCTGCCGGTTCTCTAGTTGCCTACGCACTTGGTATCACAGCTCTGGATCCGATTAAGTATGGGCTAATCTTCGAGCGATTCCTAAACCCGGCGCGCGTGAGCCTGCCGGATATCGATGTTGACTTTGATGACCGTCGTCGTTCTGAGGTAATCCGCTACGTCACTCAAAAATATGGCGATGATCGCGTCGCTCAGATTATTACCTACGGAACTATCAAGGCCAAGCAAAGTTTGAAAGATGCCGCACGAGTGCTCGGTATGGATTATGCGGTAGGTGAGAAGCTGACAAAGGCAATGCCACGGATGGTCCTTGGTAAAGACATGACACTTACTGAGATGGTAGTTGATCCAAACGCCCGTCCTGTAGTTGAGGTAAACGAAGAGCAAGAGGACGAGTTCGTTGAGGATCCAATTGAGTTTGAGGCAATTACACCGGATGCTCCGAAAGATTCAAATTCTAGATATCGTGAAGCGGCCGAATTTAGAAAAATACTGGAAGAGGATCCAGAAGCACGTCGAGTCTTTGAACTCGCTCGCGGGTTAGAGGGCCTGAAGCGGCAAACAAGCGTTCACGCTGCTGGTGTGATTATGTCCTCTGAACCAATTCTTGATGTCATCCCAGTTATCAGAAGAGAAGATGATGGGGCGATAATTACCGCGTTTGCTCAGCACCCTTGTGAAGAACTTGGCCTAGTAAAGATGGATTTTCTTGGTCTTAGAAACCTAACGGTATTGGATAAGGCGATTGGAAACGCGAAAGCAAACCGCAACGTTGATGTTGTACTTGAAGATTTAGACCTTGATGGCGATCAATTCACCTATGAAATGATCTCCCGCGGCGATACGCTCGGAGTCTTTCAGCTAGATAGCGGACAGATGAGAGCTTTGCTGAGAATCCTGAAGCCGTCGAAATTTGAACATATTTCCGCAGCAATTGCCCTTTATCGTCCGGGTCCGATGGGTATGGGTTCACACACCTCATACGCCTATCGAAAAAATGGCCAAGAGCAAAACAATCCAGTTCACCCAGAACTCGAGAGTGATTTGGCCGAGATACTCGATCCAACCTACGGACTGATTGTTTACCAAGAGCAGGTAATGGCTGTCGCGCAAAAAGTTGCTAATTTCTCGCTCGCGCAAGCGGATGAATTACGGCGAGCGATGGGTAAAAAGAAAAAGGAAGAACTAGACGCCCAACTACTGAACTTCACAGCCGGAATGAAAGCTAACGGTTTTTCCGAAGAGGCAATCCTGAAGCTTTGGGGGACATTGCTACCTTTTGCCGATTACGCCTTCAATAAGGCGCACAGTGCCGCCTACGGGGTGCTGTCCTATTGGACTGCATACATGAAGGCTAATTTCCCGCAGGAGTACATGGCGGCACTATTGACTTCGGTGAAAAGCTCCAGGGATAAACTTGGCATCTATCTGAGCGAAGCCAGGAGAGCGGGCATCAAGGTGCTTTCGCCGGATGTAAACGACTCGATTGCTGATTTCCAAGCCGTCGATAAAGATATCCGCTTTGGTCTAGAAGCAATTAGAAACGTTGGACTGGGTGTCGTGGCCGAAATCATCGAAGCCCGAAATAAACATGGCAAATTTGAGTCCTTTCAGGATTTCCTGGAGAAGGTGCCAGCAGGCGTGTGCAGCAGAAAAGTGATTGAATCACTTATCAAAGCTGGTGCGTTTGATAGTTTCGGTGTCTCGCGCAGAGCCTTGTTTGAGGTGCACGAAGACTTAATCGATTACGAGCTAAAACAGAAGAAGTCCAAAGACTCCGGAGAAATGGATCTATTTGGCGATTTTGAGCAAGAGCAGAACTCAATCAAGGTCGCCAACCTTGCTGAATGGCCTCAGCGGCAGCTTCTCTCACTCGAGCGAGAAATGCTTGGACTTTACCTTAGTGATCACCCGCTGCGTGGCGCGGAGGAGAGCCTTAGGCAGGTGGCAACCGAATCGATAGCGTCATTCAACGCTCGCACTAATTTTGTCGATAGTGAACAGGTTACCTTGAGTGGGCTAATCACATCAGTAGAGGTGAAGACTGCTCGCAAGAGTGGAAACATTTATGCAAATCTGACCATAGAGGATTTAGATTCTGAAACCACCATCATGATTTTCAGCAGAACCTATACGGATTTCATGGAAATTCTGAAAGTCGATTCAATCATTGCTATCAAGGGAAAAATGCGACCGCGCGATGATGGTTTCAGTTTGAATGTAAATGAAATTTGGGCAATAGATCGAGAAAACAAGATCTATAGTGGACCCCTTCGATTGGTTATTCCTGAACACTTATCGACAAGATCCAACTTGGAGTTGCTAGCAAATATTCTGGCAAAACATCCAGGGCAAACAGAAGTTATGTTATTTCTAAAATCAGCTGCTGAATCGAAAGAGTATCGACTTAAGCAAAAAGTTTTTGTTGATGCAAATTTGATGTCTGAAATAAAACAACACTTTGGAACAGGGGTTCTCGATTTAGCTCAACCGGATAACTCAGTCAATTCTTCCACCGGTGACGACATAGCCGCGTTGGTGGTAGAGCAAACTGGGGAACTCTTCGGCCAGTAAGCCACTTTCAATATCGACCACAAATACGGCATTCATTTCCACCTCGTGATATTCACGAACTCGACAAATTAGAACCGCATTTACCAAATTGAAAATTGGTAGTTGGTGGTTAGTTTCGCGGAACCAATCGTTGTCTAGGAATCTTTTAGTGTGATCGCCAGCCATTTTCTTGGCTAGCTCCACTGATTTTTCGTGAAGCATAGAAATTGCCACATACTTGGCATTTTTTAGTGCTGTCCAGCTACTGGCCCCGCGCGCAACGTTGAATGTGGCTAGGGCAGGAGTTGATCCGAGTGAAGTTACGCTGGTCGCTGTGAAGCCCACAGGGCCTCCATCGCCGTCATTTAGTGTTATCAGGCAGACGCCGGATGCGTGCCTTCTAAAAGCCTGCTTTAATGCCTCTGTTTGATCCTGAATTTCTTGCACGATGACCTTTTCTCTATCCAAGTAAGGCTAACCCAGGGCCAGCCTTGCCATGTCGGAGGAGCAGGCTAATTTATTGATTTCTGAGAAAAAATATGTAACAGAAAGGTTAAATCTTTTGTTGAAGGTTAAGGTTTTTGGGGCTACTTCGGCTCTAGATCAAGCAACACGCCGACAAAACCTGAAATTTTGTAACAAAGGGTTTAAACCACAAGATATAGGGACGGAAAACTTAAATATCCCCACATCTTGTGTGTATAGTTGAGTTCCTATGACCCCAAAAACGGCTGAAAACGCCCAAAATTCAAGGAGAAAGCATGCACTGCCCGTTCTGTCGCCATGCAGACTCCAGGGTCATCGACTCAAGAGCTACTGAAGACGGATCTTCGATTCGACGCAGAAGGGAATGCCCTGAATGCGGCTCTAGGTTCTCAACAAGTGAAACCGCGAGTATTGCAGTAGTAAAAAGAGGCGGAACAACAGAGCCTTTCAGCCGAGAAAAGATTGTCAACGGCGTCAGGAAGGCTTGCCAAGGAAGACCGGTTACCGAGTCTGACCTGGCAATGCTCGCTCAAACAGTTGAGGAAACTATTCGAGCAACCGGAGTTGCTCAAGTTGAAGCTAAAGAAGTTGGATTAGCAATTCTTGAGCCGCTTAGAAAGCTAGATGAAGTGGCTTTCATGAGATTTGCCAGCGTCTACCAGGAATGGGAAACGCTGGAAGACTTCGAAGCAGCAATTTCGCTTTTGAAGTTAGAACGAGAAAACCAAACTTCGCCGTCGAATTAATTCGATTGCGATAAAAATCAAAATAAAAACCAGAGGATAAGAAAAGAAAGGCAACAAATGACCGACACATCGGCATACACCGACGCCGGTGCGGCTAGTCAGGGACGTAAGGGTCTCAAGATTGAGCGCATCTACACAACCGAGGGAGTACACCCTTACGATCAAGTGACATGGGAGCACCGTGATGTAGTCCAGACCAACTGGAAAACCGGTGAGACCATTTTCGAGCAACGCGGAGTTGAGTTTCCAGAGTTCTGGAGCCTAAACGCATCTACCATCGTTACCACGAAGTATTTCCGTGGTGCGCTTGGCACACCTGCTCGCGAATTTAGCTTGCGTCAACTCATTGACCGCGTGGTACTGACATACACCAAGGGTGGTCGTGATCACGGTTACTTCGCTAGCGAAGAGGACGCAACAGTTTTTGAGCACGAACTAACCTTCATGTTGCTAAACCAAGTCTTCTCATTCAACTCACCAGTTTGGTTTAACGTTGGTACCTCGAGTCCTCAGCAAGTTTCTGCTTGCTTTATTTTGTCGGTGGATGACTCGATGGAATCAATCTTGAACTGGTACCGCGAAGAGGGAATGATTTTCAAGGGCGGCTCTGGCGCCGGATTGAACCTGTCCAGAATCCGTTCGTCAAAGGAACTACTGCGTTCTTCCGGTGGTTCTGCATCAGGTCCAGTTTCATTCATGCGTGGTGCTGACGCCTCAGCTGGAACTATCAAGTCAGGTGGAGCAACACGTCGTGCAGCCAAGATGGTTGTGCTTGATGTTGATCACCCAGACATCGAAGAGTTCGTTGACACCAAGGCCCGCGAAGAGGACAAGATTCGCGTTCTCCGCGACGCTGGATACGATATGGATCTCGGTGGTAAAGACATCAATTCAGTTAAATACCAGAACGCCAACAACTCTGTTCGTGTCAACGAAGAGTTCATGCGCGCAGTTGAGCACGGAACCAAGTTTGGTCTACGTGCCCGCACCAACGGTGAAGTTATCGAAGAAGTTGAAGCCCTAGAACTTTGGGACAAGATCGCTCAAGCTGCATGGGCTTGTGCTGACCCAGGTATCCAGTACGACGACATCATCAACGACTGGCACACCACACCAGAGTCAGGTCGCATTACTGCTTCGAACCCATGTTCTGAGTACATGCACCTAGACAACTCCTCATGTAACCTAGCCAGCTTGAACCTTCTTAAGTTCCTTAACCCAGACGGTTCATTCGATGCAGAAAGATTCACTAAAGCATCAGAGCTAATTATTACCGCAATGGACATCTCGATCTGCTTCGCTGATTTCCCAACTGAGAAGATTGGCGAGACCACTCGCGCCTTCCGTCAGCTTGGAATTGGTTACGCAAACCTAGGCGCTTTGTTGATGGCAATCGGCCTTCCATATGACTCAACCGAAGGTCAGGCGCTTGCGGCAGCGATTACTTCCTTGATGAGTGCTGCTTCATACCGTCGTTCAGCAGAACTTGCTGGCGTAGTTGGAACCTACGAGGGCTACCCACAGAACAAAACCGGTCACGACAGAATCATGCGCAAGCACGAAGCTGCAAACGCAACTTTGCGCGCCGTAACTGAAGTAGACCGTGCCGTTCTAGATGCAGCCACCAGACAGTGGGCATTGAACACTGAAATTGGTTCTCGCAACGGCTGGAGAAACGCTCAGGCGAGCCTACTTGCCCCTACCGGAACTATCGGATTCATGATGGACTGTGACACCACAGGTATCGAGCCTGATTTCTCATTGGTGAAGTACAAGAAGCTCTCGACCGGTGGCTCGATGCAGATTGTGAACCAGACCATTCCATTCGCGCTACACCGCCTTGGTTACTCTCAAGAGACCATCGAAGCAATCGTCGACTACATCGGCACCAACGGCCACGTGGTAGACGCTCCTGGACTAAAGCCAGAGCACTACGCGATCTTCGACACAGCTGTCGGTATTCGTGCAATTGAGCCTATGGGTCACGTTCGCATGATGGCGGCAGTCCAGCCGTTCCTTTCTGGAGCAATCTCCAAGACTGTGAACATGCCAGAGACTGCAACCGTAGATGAAGTTAAGGAAATCTATTTCCAAGGCTGGAAGATGGGTCTAAAGGCCCTAGCCATCTACCGTGACAACTGCAAGGTCGGACAACCGTTGAGCGATGCGAAGGCCAAGACTGAGTCAAAGCCGGCTCCAGCAGCATCCTCTGACCTATCTCACCCAGTTCGTAAGCGTCTACCGAAGTCACGTCCGTCATCAACCACATCGTTCACCGTTGGTGGAGCCGAGGGCTACATGACTGCTGGTACTTACCCAGACGGTGTCCTCGGTGAAGTATTCCTAAAACTTGGCAAGCAGGGTTCAACTCTTGCCGGAGTTATGGATGCCTTCTCTATCGCGGTATCGATTGGCCTTCAGTACGGAGTTCCGCTAGAGACCTACGTACAGAAGTTCACCAACGTGTCCTTCGAACCAGCTGGTCTAACTGACGACCAGGACATTCGGATGGCTAAGTCGCTGATGGACTACATCTTCCGTCGCCTAGCAATTGACTACCTACCGGTTGAAACTCGTCAGGCATTAGGTATCAACACCGCTTCAGAACGAGCTGCTGCCCTAGATGCTTCGGGTAACTACACCCAGAGCGCTCCGGTTGCAAGTGCAGCTGAGGTAGTTGAGCCAGTAGTTATCGAGAAGCCTGCCGTGATTGAACTGCAGGTTGAAGAAGTCAAAGTTGAACAGCGCCAGGTTCACTCATCAGCAGAGCTATTTGAGATGCTGCAGGGAACCGAGTCAGATGCTCCACTTTGCTTCAACTGTGGAATCAAGATGCGACCATCTGGTTCATGTCACGTCTGTGAAGGCTGTGGATCAACCAGCGGTTGTAGCTAAATCAAACCAAAGAACTTGGGTCGGCTTCGAGTAGAGGCCGACCCTTTTCTTAAAGTGAAGGTAACCTAGTTTCGTGATCTATCCCATCATTTTTCGACTAGTTCTAAGCCGACTTGATCCTGAGTTTGCCCATCACCTTGGGATGTTTGCGATTCGTCTAGCCTCTAGCCTCAAGCTAACTAAACTGCTTCCTAAGTTAAGAAGTAAGACAGTTGAGGTCATGGGGCTTAGCTTTGATGGCCCTTTTGGTTTGGCCGCTGGATTTGATAAGAATGCAATTGCCGTTAGAGCGCTGGGGGAGTTGGGTTTTTCACACGTTGAAATTGGAACAGTAACGGCAATCGCTCAGCCAGGAAATCCAAAGCCTCGCTTGTTTAGATTAAAAGCTGACCGAGCGCTTATTAACCGAATGGGATTTAACAACGATGGCGCTGAGGTTGTTGCGGCAAGACTTAGGAACCTTCGAAACTCTGGTGCGGTTCTCCCGGTTCTCGGCGTAAACATCGGAAAAAGTAAAGTCGTCGAGTTAGAAGATGCTGTTCAGGACTATCGGACCAGCGCCCGCTTATTGGCCCCTTACGCTGATTATATCGCCGTGAATGTTTCCTCACCGAATACTCCAGGTCTTAGAGCACTTCAGGAGACCAAAGCACTTAAACCGATACTTGAAGCCGTGCTAACCGAAACCAAGGGTAAGCCGGTTTTGGTTAAAATTGCACCAGATTTACTTGACGAAGACATTTTAGAAGTTTGCAAGCTTGCCGTGAGTCTAAAACTTGCTGGCGTAATTGCTACAAACACAACGATCCAAAGAGCAGGCTTAGTCACAGATCAAGAGAGAGTGACTGCCATGTGTTCAGGCGGTCTTTCTGGAGCCCCACTGAATGATCGTTCACTAGAGGTACTTCGCTTGATTAGGAAAAACTTTGGTGCCAGTCTCACAGTCATCTCTGTTGGCGGTATAGAAAACAGACAACAGGTTGATCAAAGACTCAAAGCTGGGGCAGACCTAGTTCAGGGTTACACCGGTTTTGTCTATTTCGGCCCGCTCTGGGCGCGAAAGCTAAACTAACCGAGTTTCGGGAGCTCGTGTTTCCTTAGGGTCACTTACGATAACCGGACCAAGAATCTCTGTCACTTTTATCATTATCTCTTTAGGAATTTCTATACCAACTGCACCGATGTTGCTAGTGATTTGTTCGGGTGAAGTTGCTCCAACAATTGCGCTACTGACGTTTTTGTTTTGCAAAACCCAAGCCAGTGCGAATTGGGCCATAGTGATACCTAACTCGTCGGCTAAAGGTTTGAGCTGTTGAACACGAGTTAGTACCTCATCGGTTAGCCATTTCTGGATGAAGCCATTTACTTTTTCATCTGCTGCGCGAGATCCAGCCGGAACTGGTTGGCCGGGAAGATATTTCCCAGTCAATACTCCCTGGGCCATTGGTGACCAAACAATCTGGCTTACTCCTAGCTCTTCACAGGTCGGGATAACCTCTTCCTCGATTACTCGCCAGATCATTGAGTACTGAGGTTGGCTTGAGATTAGTTGGAAACCCAACTCCTTGGCCAACTTTACGCCAGCTCTAATCTGCTCGGCATTCCACTCCGAAACACCGATGTATAACGCCTTACCTTGGCGAACGATATCGGCGAACGCCTGCATTGTTTCTTCAAGTGGGGTTTCAACATCAAACCGGTGGGCTTGGTACAAATCGACGTAGTCCATCTGCAATCGCTTCAATGACCCGTTAATTGATTCCATAATGTGTTTTCTGGAAAGCCCAGTGTCATTGGGCATGCGCTCGGCTACCGGCCAGTACACCTTAGTAAAGACTTCTATGCCTTCACGGCGCTGGCCTTTCAGTGCGTCGCCTAAAACTGATTCAGCGGCTTGATTTGCATAAACGTCTGCGGTGTCAAAGGAGGTAATTCCGCCGTCTAGTGCCGCGTGCACGGTCGCGATTGCCCTTTCGTTCTCAATCTGAGTTGCGTGAGTCAGCCAGTTTCCATAAACCAACTCGGTTACTTTAAATCCGCTATTGCCCAGGTAACGATATTTCATTGGAACTCCTTTACTTAGTACTTAGATGCTAGCCAATAAGTTTGCTAGCCAAATCCTCGATGCGTTGGTTCAGGTGAGGCACCCATGTCTCGTGTTCCGGCTTCATCAGAACACTGCGGAGGATTCTGGCGGTTTTAGCATCCTCGGCCATCTGGAAATCGCGTTGGCTCAATTGATTAGGTTTGACCACATATGTTGCCAGGTGGATTTGACCCTCACGAGGACCTTGACCTAGTTGAACTAATAGCTCGTGGGAAACATGATCTAATTTCGACATGCTTTGCACCCGAGGCAGGTAAGTGAGAATATCTAGCTCTGGCTTTTGGTAAGGCTGTAGTGATTCAGATTGCTGAAGTAATTCGTACCAGTTAGTAGCAGCAGTTCGCGTTGGAATTAGAACTGATCCAAGGCCCTGTTCGGTTAGCGGGAAAATCTGCAACGTGGCCCAGATGGCAGCGGCCGATGCGCCTGCTCTTGAACACTCGAGTTGAATCTCGCCGAAGTGCAAATCGTCGGAGATGAAGTATGTGTATGGGGAGTCGTGTTTGTAAAACTTTCCGATGGAGATGTCCTTGAAGAAAACCGCGCCGCTTCCATAAGGCTGCAGCCCATGCTTATGTGGATCAACCACTATCGAATCGGCTTCTTTGAGTGCGGCGAAATGCCTTGCTGTTTCGGGAGCGAGGTGGTTCTCGGCGATAAGTTTGAAAAAACCACCGTAAGCCGTATCGACATGAACTCGTGCTCCATACTTTTGAGCAAGAACGATTATGTCAGCAAGCGGATCGACAGCACCTAGCCCGGTGGTGCCCATCGTGGCAACAATAGTTCCGATTTCGCCTTTTTTTAGTTCGTCCTCTAATCCTTGAAGTGACATCCGCCCATCAGCCTCAGTTGGAATCGAGACATTCGTGGTTCCGAGAACCTCGGACATTCTTGAGTGGGTGTAGTGGGCATCGGAGGAGTGGGCAATCTTTTTGTTTGGCTGTAATTCTCTAGCAATCCAGAGCGCCTCAAGATTTGCCGTAGTTCCGCTCCAGGTTAGATGTCCAAGAAATTCCTCGGGGTATTCAAACATGGCAGCCATTTGTCGAAGAACTTCGCGTTCCATTTGAGTAGTGGCAGGGGATGCGTCAATTGAATGATTGTTTGGGTTGATAATCATCGTCGCTAAATATGCAGCTATGGCAACTGGATGTGGAGATTTGAGCATTTGAGCTGCATAGTTTGGATGAAAGTATGGAAAGTTATTTTCTAGCCGGTCGGTTAGCTCCTTCAGGACCTCCGAGACCCTGCTTTGATCACTTTTGACACTCGGGTGAGTCTGAAACTCACCGTAGCTTGCCTTGTCAGTTTCGATTGCAGCGACAACCTGCTGCACTAACTCAGACAGCTGTAGATCGGACTTATCCGCCACAGTTAACTCCTTTGTGAACTTGTGGTTCTTAGTTTTTGACCTTTTGGGTCATGAAAAGCTACTTCTTTTTCTTTTGCCTTCTTGGTGCGGGCTTTGGAATTCGAAGTGGTCTAGGTTGCATTCCACGGGTGAAGAGGTAGAACCAATTCCCACGCTGGATTTTGGTACCAGTGCCTATTGTTTCTAAAATCCGCTTTTTGACGATGCGGTTCAATAGCGCGGTTTCGATTCCTGAAATAACTAAAGCGGTAATCATCACGATGGTGATTACATTCTGAACCGTAATGTCATTTACCACGGTAAAAAGCATGAACACGATCATCAGAGGCAACAGGCCTTCGATGAAGGTTACACGATTATCCAAGACATCCCGAGCAATCCTGCGCTGCGGTCCGCGGTCGCGGCCAAGTAAGTATTTTTCATCGCCTGAGAGCATTGCTGCCCTTGCCTTTTTCCTGGCCTCGGCTTGCTTTGCTCTAGCCTCGGCTATTGCCTCTTTGCTCTTTTTGCCGACCAGTGGCCTGACATTAGCCTTTTCACGCTCTTTACGAGTAGGGGTCGGTCGACCCTTGCCAACGGGCTTAGAAACTGAATCTTTTTTCGAGTCGCTCATCAAAATCCTAAAAATAGAGGTTGCCTGAATTAGATTACTCTCATGACATTCTCTCCGAAGCAAGACACCGCCAATAATCTAACTCCGCGACCTGAAATCACCGAAGAGGCCAAACGGCTGATCGATGAGACTTTTCATAATCGAGTGGCAACTCTAGGTCAGCTGGTTCGAATCCCAGGTATTGCTTGGGAAGCGTTCGATCCAGCAAATCTTGACCGAAGTGCTGAGGCGGTAGCCAAGCTGTTTGAGGACACCGGTGTTTTCGATTCTGTCGAAATAAAAACGGCCACGGTAGATGGCAAGCCAGGATCACCGGCTGTGCTAGCCCACCGATCCGCTAAGAATGGTAAGCCTCATGTTCTGCTTTACGCTCATCACGACGTGCAGCCACCAGGGGATGAAGCGCTTTGGGAAACCCCGGCTTTTGAGCCGACGGCCAAAGACGGGCGCATATTTGGCCGTGGGGCTGCGGATGACAAAGCTGGCATCATGGCTCACATAGCCGCTATAGAGGCCTTGAGAGATAGCCAGGGGGAGGATTTTGATCTAGGGCTTTCGGTGTTTATTGAGGGCGAAGAGGAGGCTGGCTCAAGAACCTTTAGGGCATTCTTGGACGAAAACAAGGACAAATTAGCTGCAGATGTCATTATTGTTGCCGACTCGATGAACTGGGCACCAGATGTCCCAGCGCTTACGGTTAGCCTTCGCGGAAACGTAACCCAGATATTTACCATCAGGACCATGGAGCATGCTGTTCACTCAGGCATGTTTGGCGGAGCAGTCCCAGATGCCATGATTCCAATGGTTCGAGTCTTGGCGTCATTGCACGATGAGAAGGGCAATGTTGCCATTGAGGGGCTCAAATCAGTTAGTTTTCAGGATCTTCCTTACACTGAAGAAAACTTGCGCAAGGACAGTAGTCTCCTGCCGGCTGTTAGCCAAATCGGGGAGGGGAGCATCATGGACCGTCTCTGGGGTAAGTCTTCTTTGACCGTAATCGGCATTGATTACCCTTCGGTGGCAGTCTCCTCTAATACCATTCTCCCAACCGCTTCGGCTCGAGTTAGCTTGCGAGTAGCGCCAGGTCAGGACCCGGATGAAGCCTTGGAACTGCTGCAGAAACATCTGGTTGCAAACACACCCTTTGGAGCTGAAATCTCATTTGGGGAATTCGAGACCGGTAAGGCATTCCTTGCGGATAGTTCAGGGTGGTCATCAAAACTAGCCATGAATAGCCTTTCGGCTGCCTTTGGTAACCCTGCTGTCGAGATTGGCATAGGTGGCTCAATTCCGTTTATTGCCGATCTGACCGAAGTTTTCCCGGATGCACAGATTCTAGTTACCGGGGTGGAGGATAGCGATTCTAGAGCTCACAGCCCAAATGAATCCATCCACTTGGCAGGGCTCAAGAATGCGATGGTTGCAGAAGCTGTGTTTTTAATCTCCTGCAACCAATTACAGTCAAGTTAGTTAGAATAGAGGGGAACGGAGAAAATTATGTCTGATACCTTGACCCATGGCCTTGAAATTACTGAGGCAGCTAAAGCTGAGTTACTTCGACACATTGAAGGTGCCGACGTTTCCGATTTGGAGCCGGGACAAAAACTGCGTCTGCGCGTTGAAATCAAGGTCGGTGGTTGCGCTGGTTTCCAGTACCTACCGTTTGTGCTGACCCCAGAATTACGCGAGGACGACCTAATTCGTGATTTCGGTGGGGTAGAGGTTGTTGTCGATGGCATGACTGCCCCTTACGTTAGTGGAGCTACTTTCGATTTCGTTGATACTTTCCAGAAGAGATCTTTCGAAATAGACAATCCAAATAGCCAGGGCACCTGTGCTTGCGGATCTTCTTTTAGCTAAGCCAGAAACTTAACACAATTTGCCCACCCCAGAGGTGGGCAAATTTGCTTAAATACCCCTTGTTTATTGGTGTTTATGGCCGATGTTGAGCGCTTGAGAGATTAGACTTAGAACATAACGAATCAACATCGAAGGATTGGTTTTGCCTCAAAAAAAGCTTTCAAGATGGGCCATTCTGCCTATTTTTGCCCTGTTACTGGCTAGTTTGTCTGGCTGCACATCGCAGGAGTTTTCTAGGGGATGGCTACCTGGGGTTACCGGTGTCACCAACCACACCGAACGAATTGTTCAGCTCTGGAACGGTTCATGGATTGTTCTTTACATAGTTGGAATCATCGCCTGGGGATTGATGTTCTGGGCAATCATCGTCTACCGCCGCCGCAAAGGTGACCGCGAAATTCCACCTCAGCTTCGCTACAACATGCCGATCGAGACTCTATTCACAGTGGTGCCATTTATTCTCGTTGTTGGATTCTTCGCTCAAACCACAATTGACATGAACGCCATCGAAAAGAAGGTTGACAGCGACTATCGCATCGAGGCAATCGGTAAGCAATGGTCATGGGATTTCAATTACACCAACAACAATGTTTATGAAACCGGAATCCAGCTGCAAGCTGATGACAAGGAAGAAGATCTTCCAACTCTCTACCTACCAGTTAACAAGAAGATTGAAATCGATTTAGTATCTCGAGATGTGATTCACTCATTCTGGGTGATTGACTTCCTCTACAAGAAAGATGTTTTCCCTGGTTTTGTAAACAAAATGTATTTCACCCCTCAAGTAATAGGGGAGTACAAGGGTAAATGTGCGGAACTTTGCGGTGAATTCCACTCAATGATGCTTTTCAATGTGAAGGTAGTTTCTCAGCAGGATTACGACGCCCAAATGGCCAAACTAGCTCAGATGGGCAACACCGGTCAACTCTCGGCAAACCCAGATGACCCTAATTTCAACCGGAACAATAACCTTCCTGGTGACGACCCAGAGAAGAAGGACTAATCATGATTACAACTGCGAAAAAGTCTAAAGGTCGAATTGTTGTTGACTGGTTGACCACGACCGATCACAAGAAGATTGGTTACCTCTACCTAGTTACCTCGGTTATTTACTTCATGATTGCCGGTGTGATGGCCCTGATTATTCGTGCTCAGTTAGCCATGCCAAATCTGACTATTGTCGAAACCAAAGAGCAATACAACCAGCTCTTTACGATGCACGGCACAATCATGCTGCTGATGTTCGCGACACCACTTTTCGCTGGTTTTGCCAACGTAATTATGCCGATTCAAATCGGTGCACCAGATGTTGCCTTCCCGAGATTGAACGCAATCGCATACTGGTTCTACTTCTTCGGTTCATTTATTGCAGTCGCAGGTTTCTTCACACCTCAGGGAGCGGCGTCATTCGGCTGGTTTGCCTACGCTCCGCTTTCAAATACCACTTTCTCACCAGGTTTAGGTGGCGATCTTTGGGTATTTGGTTTAGCACTTAGCGGTTTCGGAACAATTATGGGTGGTGTCAACTTCATCACCACGATTGTGACAATGCGAGCTCCTGGAATGACAATGTTCCGCATGCCGATTTTTACTTGGAACACATTGGTCACATCAATCTTGGTGATCATGTGTTTCCCACCACTTGCTGCAGCGCTTTTCGCTCTAGGTGCGGACCGACGGTTTGGCGCTCACATTTTTGATCCGGCTAATGGCGGTCCCATGCTTTGGCAGCATCTGTTCTGGTTCTTTGGACACCCCGAGGTATACATTCTTGCGCTTCCATTTTTTGGAATCGTTTCAGAGATTTTCCCGGTCTTTAGCCGCAAACCGATTTTCGGTTACCGGACTTTGGTGTATGCGACTATCGCAATTGCAGCACTTTCAATGACGGTGTGGGCCCACCACATGTATGTGACCGGATCTGTGCTGCTGCCATTCTTCGCGTTCACTACCATGCTGATTGCGGTGCCAACCGGTGTGAAAATATTTAACTGGATTGGGACGATGTGGCGAGGGTCGGTTACCTTTGAAACGCCGATGCTATTTAGCCTTGGCTTCCTAACCACATTCATCTTTGGCGGTTTAACTGGCGTAATTCTTGCTTCACCAGCTCTTGATTTCCATTTGAGTGATTCATACTTTGTGGTAGCTCACTTCCACTACGTAGTCTTTGGAACTGTTGTGTTTGCAATGTTTGCGGGTTTCTATTTCTGGTGGCCAAAGATGACTGGCAAGATGCTCAATGAGCGGATGGGCAAGATTCACTTCTGGACGCTATTCTTTGGATTCCACTTGACCTTCTTGATTCAACACTGGTTAGGTGTGATGGGTATGCCTCGTCGATACGCAACTTACTTAACTAGTGATGGCTTCACAGAATTCAACCAGATCTCTTCAATTGGCTCAATCCTTCTTGGACTGTCCATGATTCCATTCCTATGGAATGTATGGGTTACTTACCGCAAGGGTGTCCGAGTGGAAATGAATGACCCCTGGGGTTACGGAAGATCTCTGGAATGGGCCACAGCTTCTCCATTCCCACGTCACAACTTCACTTCGATTCCAAGAATTAGAAGCGAGTCACCGGCCTTTGATCTAAATCACCCCGAGTATGCAGCTCCAGAGGCTAAAGCGTCAAGTAACCAAAAGGCAAAGGCATAGTTCGTGAAGACTAATACCAACATTTTTATCCTGTTGACTTTTTTCTATTTGATTGTCACCGTAGCCTACGGCTATTGGTCTTGGATTGCTTCGCCCGAGGATAACCGCCAGATCGAAGTAATTGGAACGGCTGCCATCGGAATGCTGGTATTCCTTTCGGGTTTTATTGCTTTTTACTTTGGCAAAGCGGCCCGAAACTTCACCGGGCCGGAAGATCTTCCAGAGGCAAATATTGAAGATGGTGAAGCCGAGGTTGGCTTCTACGCACCATGGTCGTGGTGGCCACTAGCTCTTGGTATCGGCTCAGCCATCTGCTTTACGTCTCTTGCAGTTGGTTGGTGGCTTTTCGCAATCGGTTTCCCACTAGCTCTCATTGCTCTAATCGGCTTCGTCTTTGAACACTCAAGAGGGCAGCACGCCCACTAATCGTGGGTTTGGCTAAAAAGCTTGAAGCCTAAGGATCACTTGGCTGACTCAATAGCTTTCTGAACTTCTTGCTCTATCTCTTCGGCATGGTGTCTTGCCTCTTCGATTTCGCTCTGAGTCGCAGGAGATACTCGATCCTTGAAGTAGAACTTGGATAGCGATGCTCTTATCCTTGCCCTTACGGTAATCTTGCCTGCGGCATTTGGCCTAGCCAGCGTTGGCTGGTAGTCCTTGTAATCGACTAACTTGTAGAGTTCGTATTCATTTAGTGGCTCGTGAACTTCGATGTATTCACCGTGCGGAAGGCGAACAATTCGACCTGTTTCACGTCCGTGAATGGCAACCTCTCGGTCTTTTCTTTGCAGCGATAAACAAATGCGCTTAGTCACCATGAAGGAAACAATCGGCAGAACGATAAGTGAGATCTGCATAGCAGTAAGCACCTGGTTCAGTGACATCTTGAACTGCGTAGCGATCAGGTCGGTGCTTGCACCAGCCCATAAAATCGCGTAGAACATAACACCGGCTGCACCGATAGCTGTTCGAACTGGAGCATTACGTGGGCGATCCAAAACGTGGTGTTCTCTCTTGTCACCGGTAATCCAGTTTTCAATAAACGGATAGACCGCTACTAGAGCCAAGAAGATTAAGCTAACGGCAAGTGGCAGCAGGATGTTCATTGAAACAGTGAAATCACCAATCATGAATTCCATACCAGTCGGCGCTAAACGCAGCGCACCATCTAGCCAACCAATGTACCAGTCAGGCTGAGTACCTGCGGAAACAGGGGAGGGGTCATAGCCACCATAGTTCCAAATCGGGTTGATGGTAAAGAATGATGAAATCAACATGATCACACCGAAGACGATGAAGAAGAATCCACCAGCTTTTGCAACGTATACAGGCATTAGCGGGTAACCGACAATGTTGGTGTCTTTCTTTCCAGCACCAGAGTAGTGGGTGTGCTTGTGAACAACCAGCATCACTAAGTGGATTGCCAAGAAGACTAAAATCAATGCGGGAATTAGCATGATGTGCAGGCTATACAAACGCGGAACTATGGAAGTGCCTGGGAATTCTCCACCGAATAGGAATGAAGAAATCCATGTTCCGATAAAGGGGATGCCTTTGATCATTCCATCGATGATTCTCAATCCGTTTCCGGATAGCAGGTCATCTGGAAGCGAATAACCGGTGAATCCAGCACCCATACCAAGAACGAAAAGTACAAAGCCGACAACCCAGTTCATTTCGCGTGGTTTGCGGAATGCCCCAGTGAAGAAGACTCTAAGCATGTGTAATCCAGCAGCTGCCACAAATAGTAGCGCTGACCAGTGGTGGACCTGACGCATCAGCAAGCCACCTCGAACTTCAAAGGTTATGTCCAAGCTGGAGGCGTAAGCAATCGACATGTGAGCGCCTTTGAGCGGAGCATAGACTCCGTCATAAACGACCTCGGTCATCGAAGGATCGAAGAAGAAGGTAAGGAATGTTCCAGATAAGAGCAAGACCAGGAACGAGTAGAGAGCAACTTCACCGAGCATGAAAGACCAGTGATCGGGGAAGATCTTGCGACCAAATTCTTTCAGAACACCTGCAACTCCAAGGCGCTCGTCAACATAGTTCGCGGTTCCGGCTAGGAAGTTGTTCTTCTTTGGTTGATTAGATGTGCTGCTCAACTCTTCACGCTCCTATCCCAGAATGATGGACCAACCGGTTCATTGAAATCGCTCTGCGCTCTCAAGTAACCTTCCTCGTCAACGTAAATTGGCAGCTGCGGCAATGGTCGCGCAGCTGGACCGAATACTACCTTGCAACCGTCAACCAGATCGAAAGTGGACTGGTGGCATGGGCAAAGTAAGTGGTGGGTGTGCTGTTCATAAAGAGCAACAGGGCAACCGACGTGCGTGCAAATCTTCGAATAGGCAACGATACCTTGGTATGACCAGGACTTACGCTCTTCAGTCTCAATAAGTTTGTCTGGCTCAACTCTGACGAGAAGTACTGCAGCTTTAGCTTTCTCTTCTAGGTAGTGTTCAGTGCCTGGCACTAAACCTTCTGGAACAACGTGGTAAACCGATCCGATGGTGACATCTGAGGCCTTAATTGGGGTGCCGTATGGGTCTCTGGCTAATCTTGTACCTTTTTTCCAGATGGTGTGACGAAGTGAGTTTCCTGGGTTTGGACCTAAATCTCCAAAAATAATTAGACCGGGAAGCGGAAATAGAGCTAGCGCTCCGTAGAGAGTTCTACGAATTAGTTTTCTTCTAGTGAATCCTGATTCCTGGTTGGCAAGATTAATGATTTCAATTGCGGCAGCGCGTTTGTCCTCGGGGGAGGCCAACAGATGTCTATCTTCTGCAACCTCGTGATCTGGCATAAGAGTCTTTGCCCAGTGGATTGCTCCGATACCAATACCAAGTAATCCAAGCGTGATACCAACACCAAGAAATAAAGTGTTCTGACGAACTGTATTTAGATCTTCATTGATTGGGAATGCAAAATATGTCCATAGCGCAAAGGCACTGCCAAACATAGAAAGTGTGAACAGCAGAGCGACTTGTCGTGCAGCACTCTTTGCGTGCTTCGGGCTCTTATCGGTCATCCGAACGCGGTGTGGCTCGATGCCGGGATCGCGAACCGCATCTGGCTTGATAACTGCTAAGCCAGCGTTTTGGGACCGCTCAACTTCTTTTGACTGCTCGCTCAATTTTTACTTTCTCGTTTAGTTCGACTTTGCGCCAAGCCAGATGGTAATAGCAATGATGATTCCAAGTAATCCAAACCAGGAAACAAGACCTTCAACAACTGGACCTAGACCACCTAGTTCTTCACCACCGACTGAAGCACTTTCTCTGAGGTATACCAAATAGGTGATGATGTCATTTTTCTCTTCGGGGGAGATGTTTGCATCGTTGAAAACCGGCATGTTTTGAGGGCCGGTTACCATCGCCTCATAAATAATTTTCGGTGAGGAGTTATCTAGGCTAGGTGCGTACTTACCTTCGGTCAAAGCACCACCTGCTCCAGCAGCGTTGTGGCACATCGCGCAGTTGATTCTGAATAGCTCTCCACCTTTAGTTGGATCACCATTAGCCTGCAGGTAGGCCGCGTCAGGAACGCTCGGTCCTGCGCCGAGAGAAGCGACGAATGCTGCCATAGCATGAATTTCTTCTTCAGTGAATTGAACTGGCTTTACCTGAAGTTGAGGGCCGCTGGCTGCTCCTGGCATACGGCCGGTGGAAACCTGGAAATCAACAGATGCAGCACCGACACCAATCAGGCTTGGACCGTTTGCAGTTCCTTCCGCGTTTTTACCGTGGCAAGATGCGCAGTTGGAAAGAAAAAGTTTTTTACCGTATTCGATGTCTTCTTTGGTGTATTCAACGGTACGTTCTGAAGAGACGGAAGCATTTACCGCGGTGTATCCAGAGCCAACAACAATCAATCCAGCGAACAAAACTGCAATTACCGACCTAGGGCTGCGTCGAAGACCATTTAGTTTGCGTTTTAGCTTCTGCATCATGCTTTCTTATCTCTGTTATTTCAAAACGTAAATAATTAGGAACAGTGCGATCCACACCACATCAACGAAGTGCCAGTAGTAAGAAACTACAATCGCGCTGGTTGCTTCCTTGTGACCAAATCTTTTAGCTGCGAAAGTTTTTCCGATGACCAAAAGGAAAGCAACTAGACCACCGGTTACGTGTAAAGCGTGGAAACCGGTAGTTATGTAGAAAGCTGATCCGTAAGAGTTGCTAGATAACGAGACACCTTCACTTACCAACATCGCATACTCCCAGACCTGTCCGGAAACGAAGATGGCACCTAGGACATAACTTAGGATGAACCACTCGACCATTCCCCATTTCAAAGGAGACATGCCTGTAGCCCTAGGTTGTAGACGTTCTGCCGCAAAAACACCGAACTGAGCTGTAAAAGAGGAGGCTACAAGGATCAGAGTGTTGATCAATGCGAATGGAAAGTTCAAAATTGCAGTGTCGTGGGCCCAGATTTCGGGGGAGTTAGCCCTGAGGCTGAAGTACATGGCAAATAGAGCGGCAAAAAACATGACTTCGCTGCCCAGCCAGACGATTGTTCCAACCGAAGTTGGGCTTGGCCGGTGGATTTGGCTGTGGGCTGCAGAAGCGGAACTCATGTCTAAATTCTACATGTTCAAATCGTTATAATTGGCCCGAAACCCTGTCGTGGCAAGGAATTTTGTCTGATTTTTCTCCACTGTGGCTAAACTTTAGAAATGAACCATTCGGTGAACTGGCAAAGCTTGCTGGACAAATTATCTGCCAACCAAGATCTTTCAAAAACCGAAGCAACTTGGGCCATGGAAAGCATGATCTCTGGTGAGAGCGATCCCGAAGTTGTGGGCGAATTTTTGTTGGTGCTCCGGGCCAAGGGGGAGAGCTCGGATGAAATCTCCGGTTTTGTGGATGTCATGCTCCAGAACGCGATCCCGGTTCCAGTATCAAACGATGCTGTTGATATCGTTGGAACTGGGGGAGATCAACTTGGCACTGTGAACATTTCCAGCATGGCCGCCATTGTTGTGGCTGCCGCAGGCGTTCCAGTTCTAAAGCACGGCTCACGTTCTGCTTCAGGAAAGACCGGTTCTTCAGAGTTTCTCGAGGCACTGGGGGTGAAATTAGACCTTTCTCCAGATCAGATAGCCGAAGTTTTTGAAAAAATCGGGATTAGCTTCTTCTTTGCGCCACTTTTCCACCCGGCGCTGCGGCATGTAGCCCCGATAAGGAAAAAACTAGGGGTGCCAACCACTTTTAACTTCCTAGGCCCAATGGTCAACCCCGTTCAACCCCTGGCAACTGCACTAGGCGTTGCCAATGCCCAGATCGTTGATAAATTAGCCGACCAGATTGCCCTGAGACGCCGAAGCGCTATAGTTTTTCGGGGCGAAGATGGGTTGGATGAGCTAACCATAACTGGAAATAGTTATGTCAAGTTAGTCAAGAACGGCAAAATTGCAGACTTTACCTTTGACCCTGCCACGCTGGGAATTCAAAAGGCAGACATCAAAGACCTAATCGGCGGTGATGCTTCAGAGAACGCCAATATAGCCAGGGAGCTATTGACTGGGAATTTGGGGGAGAATCACCCAATTTTCCAAATTGTAGCCCTAAATGCAGCTGTGGCAATGGCAGCTTACGATCTCAGTAAAGCCAACGACTTGGACGATTTCGACTTCGCCCAACGAATCAATCAAGGATTCCAAAATGCCTCTCTGGCAATCAGTTCGGGTAAAGCAAATGAACTACTGAGGCGTTGGGTGGAGGAGAGTAACCGGTAAAGGCCTCGAGGCCCAAATAAACATTACTTGACATAATGTTCATTATCGGTGTTATTGATAACGTTCCTGGATAAGGCTTCTTAGTTCGTGAGGCCCTAGCGGCTCGACGCTTTTCAGCAGATCAGTTAGGCTCCACCAGCGATATTCCAAAACATCGCGATACTCATCCTGAGTGAATCCAGATGTATCAGGTTGAAATTCTTCAGTTACAAATTCAAAAATCGTATCGGTGTAAGTATGAAAGCTTTTTCCATCGGCCCAGTCCCAGCGGCCGCTGGTAACCATAATTGGCTCATCTAGGCGGTCGATTTCAATAAACAAGCCGGTTTCTTCGCGTAATTCTCTGATCGCGGCTGTTTTTGGGGTCTCACCCTGATCAATCCCACCTCCAGGAGTTAGCCAACGCGGCGGCAGTCCAACTTCTGGATCAAAATGCGTTTTGAGAAGTAAAAATGTCTTTTCAGGGCTAACTAGGAGCACCCTGGCTGTTTCTCGATGTTTGACGTGAATTTTCTCAGACATTTTGCCCTTGCTGGTTCAAATGGTCCTTTTTAGGGTCAAAACCAAAAATCTTCATCGATATCTGAGCCAGATATCCAATACCAAAGGCAAAAAGCGCCGTGCCAAGGCCCACTGTGCCGCCTAGAAGCCATCCGATTACTAGCACCAATGACTCGCCTATTGTTCTGACAATCCAGAATGGAATACCGGTAACTCGAGTTAGCCCAACCATTAGCCCGTCTCTTGGTCCTCCACCAAGACCAGCTGACAGATAAAGACCTGATCCCATTGCCACAACAACAAGTCCGAGCAACATGAGGGCAAGATTTGCCCAAAAACCGGTAGTTTCAGGCATTAGCGGCCTAGACAAATCAGCGAAAGGACCAATAGAAACGGCGTTGACAAGAGTGCCCAAGCCTGGTTTTTGTCGGATTGGTATCCAGAGAAGCAAAACTACCGCGCTAACAATAACCGTGGTGACTCCAAAACTCCAGCCAGTTTGGTTTTGTAGGCCCTGACCCAAAACATCCCAAGGAGCAACGCCGAGTCCAGAGTGAATCATCATGGCTAGGCCAAGTCCAAAAAGGTATAAACCTAGGACTAATCTGGCAATAGGTTTTACTTTAGGTCTCGTCCAAGTACTCACTCCCCCTAGCCTACCGCCGCATCTTGAAAGGCAGTTGATGCAAAATCATCCTTACTTTTCAGGCAGCGGTATAGCACTGTTTGCTCACCGTGGCTATTCCCCGCCAAGTGAGAATACTTTTGAAGCGATAAAACACGCCATAGATTTTGGTGCCGAATACATTGAAACCGACGTGCGATGCACTCGAGACGGCCACGCAGTACTTTTCCACGACGAGGACTTGAAGCGGCTGACAGGCAGCGAAGAGAAAGTTAGTTCGCTTAGCTTGAAAGAGTTTAAGCTCTTGAAATTTGTTCAGGGAGGCTCTCCGACAACTTTGATTGAAGCGTTAGAACAATTTCCAAAAATGAAATTCAACCTGGACATCAAAGATCCACTAGCTGTAAATCCAACCGTTCGCGCAATTGAATCATGCTCTGCACATCAGCGAGTGCTTATCTCAAGCTTCAGTGAGAGTACAAGGCAAAAGGCAATTGCTTTGGTGTCTAAACCAGTTGCCACCTCGGCGAGTGCCTCTTTGGTACTACGAGTTAGATTGAGAGCTTTTTTCGGATTTGGTATTTCGAATCTCTTGAATAACGTCGGGGCTCTTCAAGTGCCTGCATCAATGTATGGAATTAGATTCGACACTAAGAGATTTATTCGACAAATAAGCAAAACTGGAACTCTAATTCATTTCTGGACTATCAACGATGAAAAATCCATCAGAAGATTGATCAATCGCGGTGCAAACGGGATAGTCACCGATAACACAGAATTGGCTGGTCGAATACTGGGAAAATCCTAAGAACGGGAAGTTTGTTCACTTTTCTAGGGTTAACTTTGTTACCCGAGCAGTTAGGAAAAGGCCATGAATTCAGAACCAGTAAGAGGATCCAGACTAGGCAGTGTCAGCAACGAAACTATCGAAGGGGTAACCCTCTCCCCTAGACAAACCATTTCCTACACTTGCCCAAATGAGCACGTTAGTGAATTAATATTTGCCGCGGAAGTTGAAATACCGGAACTCTGGGATTGCAAGAAGTGTGGTCAGTCGGCTAAGCGCGATGGCGCGGAAATAGAGCCTGCTGCGGAAAGTGAACAGAAAATTGTCCGTACTCATTTTGACTTACTACTGGAACGAAGAAGCAGGGACGAGTTAGAAGTAATTCTGCAAGAAGCGCTAGCCGACCTAAAAGAGCGCAGAAGGAAAAACGCTAGCTAGTTTTACCGACTATGCGCCTAAAGCCGAATCTGGTGATAAGCAGTAGCGCTTCGGTAACAATTGACTTACTCATTTTCGAGTTTCCGATTTCCCTTTCAACGAAAGTAATGGGCACCTCGGTAACCCGGCCTCCGGCTAATACTGTTCGGTAGGCCATCTCAATTTGAAATGAGTATCCTTTGGCATTGATTCCAGTTAGGTCGAGCTTTTGTAGAAACGATGTTCTAAACGCTCTAAATCCAGCCGTCATGTCATTTAATTTAGAGCCAAGCATAATTCTTGCGTAGAGATTTCCCCCTCTAGAAAGTAGCTTTCGGTGCAGTGGCCAATTTAAAGTTAATCCACCCGATACGTACCGAGAACCGATAACCAAATCGCTTTCCGCACACTTGGCAAGTAGTTTTGGCAGATCTTCTGCTCGATGCGAACCATCAGCATCCATTTCGACCAGGAATTCGTATTTCTTAGCGATTCCAATCTCAAAGCCAGCTAAGTACGCAGCGCCTAAGCCATCTTTTTCTTTTCTGTGTAACACGGAGATTTGCGAGTTCGACTTAGCTAACTGGTCAGCCATTTCTCCGGTACCGTCGGGACTGTTGTCATCGACTATAAGTAAGTCGACAGTCGGGTTATACGTGAACAGCTGCTCGACGCTCTTGATGATGTTGCCTGACTCGTTGAAAGTAGGCATAATTACTAAAACCCTCATCGGCGGCCTTTATAGCGTTTCACTAAAGAGCTGATGACCGCAAACAAGGTAAGTATTAGCGTGAGCGCGAATGCAGTTGGTTCAATAAACCTTCCGAAAACCATGGCTGGAGTTTTATCTGTTCGCAGCGCGATATCTGAAACCATAGCGCCTGGCTCGAAACTTTCCAGCTCTTCGACGACCTTACCGTCTGGAGCATAAATTCCAGAGACACCGACAGTTGAAATTGAAACAACGGTCCTACCAGTCTCGATAGCACGCATTCTAGAGATCGCGGCTAATTGAACTCCCTGCACACTCTTTCCAAAATCTGAAGAATTAGTCTGCACCATTAGAGCCGAAGCCCCTTGATCGATTAGGTCATAGTGCAGTTCGTCGATGGTGACTTCAAAGCAAATAAGAGAACCAACCTTGTCCTCTCCCCTGACGTTGAATATCCCATCACGTGTACCGGGTGACATGTCCCAGCCGATTAGACCAACCATATCCGGGGCTAGCGCCATAAAGAAATCTCGATTGGGAACATACTCGCCAAATGGCACTGGCCTTTTCTTGTCATACCAATCCGATAATCCGGTCTCGGGTAGCCATAGGTCGACCTCGTTGAAAAAGTCTTTTCCACGGAATGTCTTGTTACCAAAAAGTAAAGGTGCTTTTAGGTCGTTAGTGACAAACTCGCTAATCAATAGATTTGCTTCGGTGTTATTAAGTGGGTCGAGATCCGAAGAATTTTCCGGCCAGACCATCAGTTCGATGTCCTCTTCTTTTGCAGAGGCGACTAGATCTTTGGCTACTGCTAGATGCTTTCCCAAGATTGAGCCAGGCGGATTGATGGCAAACAGTCCGGCGTTAGCATTGCCTTGAACGGCTGCAACCTTAAGCTTTCCGGTTTCCTCACCGATCGGTAACTGGAAGGCAAAGGGTGTTCCAATGAGAATCCCGAAGCTAAGAGCTACTGGAAGAAATTTTCTTGATCTGGCAGCTAGTCCAGAACCTTGTGGAAGCGGATGTAAAAAGAAGAACGCTGCTAGCGCTGAAACGAAAGCAATCAGCCAACTAAACCCTGAAATGTCTACCGCCCAAGCCCACTTTGCGGTGAAGTTCTCTACCTGTGAGAGCCCAAGGCGAGCCCAAGGTAGTCCGCCGTAGGGAAAATGACCAGCAAAATATTCCCTACCTAAGTAAATAGTGGCTACGGATGCAGCCATCAACCAAGGCTTTAGTGCGCCTAAGTTCATTCCATTTAGCCAACGCCAAACAAGAGACATCATTGATAACGAAATCCCAAAAAAGAGAGCTTCGGCTATGCAAAGAGCCATCCAAGGGATTGGGCCGAGATATGTGGTTAGCCAGATTAGAACTAAACCGTAGAAAGCATATCCGGCGATAAAGCCGACGATGAGGGCTTTAGTAACACCAATCTTGTGAACTGCAACAACTAGGAGGAAGACACCAAGAAAAGATCCTGGCGCGAAATTAAATCCAGGAAATGCAAATGCCAGCAGCAAGCCCCCGACTAGGGCAATAACTGCTCTCCCCCAAAAAGAAGTCGATTCTCTAATCCAACTCAGTAATCCGTGCATAACTCTTTAAGCGTAATAGGAATAGGCAACGATTCCACGCTTGATCTTCTCTATGGCTAACTCAGCATTACTTGAAAGCTTCGGTTCTTTGAGTTTTGCCAGTTGTTCGAGCAAATCGATGGTTTGTTTGCTCCAGCGGATAAAATCACCGGCCAGCATGCCGGTGGCTTTCAACACCGAGTCTAGGCGGGCACCGCTGGCCCAGCGTTGCATCTGCAGTGCCATTGAGGCATCAGGTTCGCTGGTCAAGGGCAAACGATAGGTCTGTGATAATTCCTGAAGGTTGTCCCAAATCGCCATGGTTTGATCAAATGCTTGCCCAAAATCTCCCTTAGGGAGCTTCGGGTGTAAGGAATCATCTTCAAACCTAGGTTCATAAACCAGCGCGGCGGCTAGAGCGGCCAGAGTGGGAGAATCAACTACTTGCCAACAGTTCTGGCGCAGACACTCTGAAACCAGCAAATCTCGCTCACCATAAATCTGGGCCAGTCTTTTCCCGTCAATTGTGCTCTCTATTTCATCGTCGGATAACTCAAAGTAGCCAAGCTCCAGAAGCATTTGCGTTATGCGGTCAAATGTCTTGGCCACCTGATTGGTTCGAGAGTCAATCTGCTTCAAAATCGCATCGGTTTCTTTGGCTAAACGAAAATAACGTTCAGCCCAGCGTGCGTGAGCTTCTCGATCGGAGCAACTGTGACAGGGATGCGCTCTCAATTCGCGCTTGAGATTAGCGATTTTTAGATCAAAGTCACGAACACCACGCTTCTGACGCAGGTCGTTTCGCTTAACCTGTCTGCCAAGCTGCGCCTGCTCTTTTTCAAGATCAGTAATGGTTCTTCTGATTCTGGCGTAATCTTCAAAACTACCTAGGTGGCAAGTCATCGAAGCCAAGTAGCCTTTGAGCGATTCTTGTTTCTCACGAATGCCCTTGGCTAACCCGACAACCGAACGGTCAGCCTGAAACTGAGCGAAGGATGTTTCTAGCACTTCTCTGGAGCGTTTAGCGCCGAATGCGTCCATCAGATTTACCGCCATGTTGAATGTCGGCCGGAAGCTCGATATGAGTGGGTAAGTTCGCTTTGAGGCAAGCGATGCGACGTAACTCGGGTCGAGATTACCAGCCCATTGAATAATGGCATGACCTTCAAGGTCAATGCCGCGCCTTCCTGCTCGCCCAGTAAGCTGCGTGTATTCGCCAGGTGTAATTTGAACCCTCGCTTCACCGTTGAACTTATCTAGTCTTTCGAGAACAACTGTTCGAGCCGGCATGTTGATTCCAAGTGCGAGTGTTTCGGTTGCAAAAACTACCTTGACCAGTTTTCTTAGAAAAAGTTCTTCAACCACCTCTTTGAATGCAGGTAGCATCCCAGCATGGTGGGCTGCTACTCCTCTTTCGAGTGCGCTCAGCCACTCAAAATAACCCAGGGCCGCAAGATCCTCGTCGGGGATGTTGCCGCATTTTTCTTCAGCGATTCGACGAATCAACTGCTTATCCTCTGGCTTAGTCAGCCGCATGCCGGAAGCTAAAACCGACTGGACGGCAGATTCGCAGCCGGCTCTTGAAAAGATAAAGAATATAGCTGGAAGCAAATCGGCATCCTCGAGAATGTCAATAATCTCAGCTTTAGATAGGCGCGGTATCCGACCATAGTTTCGGTCTAACCCACCCGGCCCTCGTCTGCCGCGTGTTGGTCTTGCCACGGGTGCCCGCATTTTGTTGGCGTGACGCTGCACCAAATCGACGTTGACTCGAATATCATTTTTGCCTTCTTGGAAAAGCGGCATTAGCTCATCACCAAAGAGCACATGCTGATTAAGTGGAACCGGTCGCATCTCACTGACAATTACAGTGGTGTCTCCTCTGACCTCATCAAGCCAGGCACCAAATTCTTCCGCATTAGAAACAGTTGCGCTGAGTGAAACAACTTTAACGTCTTTGGGAAGATGCAGGATAACTTCTTCCCAGACCGCTCCCCTGAATCGGTCGGCAAGGTAGTGAACCTCATCCATGACAACAAAACTTAGGTTGATAAGTGCAGAAGAGTTCGCATAAATCATGTTTCGCAAAACTTCAGTGGTCATCACCAAGAATTGCGCGTCTGAGTTTATGTTGGTGTCACCCGTAAGTAGGCCTACCTTTTCAGATCCGTATCGGGCAACTAGTTCAGAGAATTTCTGATTGCTCAGGGCCTTTATCGGCGTAGTGTAGAAAACCTTAGTTCCACTTAGATTAGCCAGGTGTATGGCAAACTCGCCGACAACTGTTTTACCAGCGCCGGTCGGCGCTGCTACCAAAACACCATGCCCCGCCATGAGAGCCCGACAAGCCTTTTCCTGAAAATCATCAAGCGGAAAAGAAAGCAGATTTAAGAAACTCTCTAAAGCGGGATTCACCCTATTTTGCTTTGCTCGAGCAAATCTCTCCGCAGGCGAAAGTTCTTCACTCATCAGATTGTTTCGTCAGGTGCGTAATTTTCCGCTAAATCAAACTCGTCAACTAGTTTTGACCTTTTCGTGGCTTTTCTGCGATCATTCAAAAGTGCGATGCCGGCAGCCAGATAGTAGAAGGCTGTTAGTGGAATCATAATTAGGAACATCGACATCGGATCGGCAACCGGTGTAGCTAGTGCACCTACCACTGCAATTATGAAAATTGCGGGTCGCCAGCCTTTCAGAATTGTTTTACCCGACATAGCTCCGATTGCATTTAGTAAGACGAGTATTACTGGTAGGACAAAAGCCATACCAAAGATTAGTAATACTCGAACTGTGAAAAGAACATATTCGGAGGCATTAATTACGTTTGCGCTGCCAGCTGGTGTAAAGGAGAGTAAACCCCTAACAAAGCCGGGGAATAACCACCAACCGAAGAATGCTCCCCCTAAAAACAATGGCGTGCTGGTCAAGACGAAAGCAACGGTATAGCGTCTCTCCCTTTTACGTAGAGCCGGTGAAACGAATGCCCAAATTTGATATAGCCAAATCGGGCTGGAAAGAAAAAGACCGATGAAAAAAGCAATTTGTAAGTGTAGATCAAATGCAGACACGACAGAGCCGAAGTTAACCTGAGCGTTGATATTTGCTTCTTTGGCCAGTTCTAAAACGGGCTTTTGCAGAGCTGCAAAGACATAATCAAAGAGATACCAGCCGGCTACCGCTCCAGAAGTTATTGCAATAGCGGATTTGAAAAGCCTGTTTCTAAACTCTCGAAGGTGCCCCGACAATCTCATTTTTTTCTCGGGGTTGGGGCGCTTAGCCATTACTCTTCTTTGTTAGTGTCTTTCTCGACTTTTGGCTTTTTGTCTTCTGTTCGCTCTTCGCCCATCTGCTTCATTTCCTTGCGGAAAATGCGCATCGATTGACCGAGGCTCTTAGCAAATCCTGGAAGCTTTGGAGCGCCCCAGATAATCAGGACGATCAATAGCAGAAAGAACCATTCCCAGCCTTGAAGGTTTCTCATAGTAGCTACCCTTTTTTCGTTGTTGGATAATTGACTTTGTTAAGCCTACGCTGTCTATCGGACCGCGCGTGCTTCAATGCACTAACTTCAAGACGCAGAGCCTTAATCTTCTGATCAATCGGGTCGATAGAGCGAGAAATTCGCTTTGTTGCCTTGGCTAGTCGGTACCCGACAAGGCTAAGGCAAATAATCGTAGAAACACCTAGCACCAGCCAAGTTATTAGCCAAAAATCAGCCACTACTCAGCGTCCTTAGGGGCCTGCTGGTTCCTGACCCCGATTGCTTCTAGCGCGAAGCGCCGCACTGCCTGTTTTGCTGGTTCAGGGCTTATGACTCTCGCAGCGCCACCAAAGCGCGAGATGATTCTGCCCAGCACTCTGACATCGCCAACTTTTACCTTAAATCTCTTCACGTGAGTGGATACCGACTCTGGTTTTTCAACTGGCCTGAAATCATGCATCAATGAATAGGCTTCGGGTTCAACTTCGAGCACCACTTCAACATCGTTCTCTCCCGGTGTGTAAATCTCGTCTGGGAATTCAGCGGTTTTGGCGGCCTCGCTGATTGGGCGATCCGGAAGCACTGTTGCTTTGCGCATTCGGTCAATTCGGAAAGCCCTTACTTCCTCGTTTGTGGGACACCATGCTCTTAGGTAGACAAATTCGGCCTGCGGTTCCAATCGGATCGGTTCAAGAATTCGCCCAATGGAGGTTTCGCCTTTGAGGTTCAAATAGTCACAGCTAATTGAAAGCCTGTTGGTAATTGCTTGACGAAGCGTAGCCAAGTCTGAATCCACAGCGCCAGGCACGATGTGAATTTCAGATCTGGAGTTTTCATCATCAATTCCACTTGCCAAGATTTTTTGCAACTCTTCGATTTCGCCAACTTCGGCAAGCCCTGGCAAAGCAGCCAGATATGCAAGGCCCGCTGCTAGTGCCGATGTTTGTCTAGAGGACAAGCGTGGTACGTCGGTTAGGTCGACCGAATTACTGAAACGGATTGATACCAGGCCATCATGCAGATCGTCGAAATCAACAATGTATGGCCTACGGTCGTAAATATCAATCAGCTCGGTGAATCCGATTAGGCGCACCGCTTCAACAATCTCTTCGCGGGTGGTTTTGAAGTGAGACATCAAATCTTCAATCTCATACTCACGTTGGTCAACCAGCAACGCAGTTAAGGCCAACATGAGGTTGAATCGCTCTGAATCGCTAAGTCTTGAATTAGCCATGTTGATCAGCTACCTTTTGGAAACCATCTCTGACCAGAGCGGCAAGATCGTCGGGTTTGATAACTTGAATTTGCCCTGCATATTCGCGCAACTGCTCTGCAAGTACATGCATGTCGTAGAAATTGAGTTCAACTTTGCCTGAACTTGATGTGGCACCAAGATCCAGTTCGTAGCGGAACCAGGCTTCAGTGTTTTTCTCAACCTTGATTACCGCAACCTGTTTTGCCGCTAACTTCTCCAAATCAGCAATAGCGTTGTCAATTTCTGACTGGTTAGGCGGGTCAAATGGCTGTGTGCCTCGAGCAATTTTTACGTTGCTGACCATTCGTCTAAGCATGAAGTTTCTCGGCGCATTGCGCATTCGGTCGTAGCCAAGGACAAGCCACTGGCCAGCTATTTGACGAAGTAGCCATGGTTCGATGCTTCTAGGCATGATTTCACCGGTACTAGGCTTACGGTAATCAAACTCAATCACGCGCCGCTCGTTAATTGCCGTTCCAATTTCGTGCAAGTTAGGTTCATTGGAATTTAGTCTCGGGGCGATACCGATGATGCTGTCGCCATCGTTGACCTCCCCCATAGCCCTGAGCTTATTTATCCCCTTGCTGGCGATTGCCGAAAGTGAACCACCCGCCCAAGCGTCGGCTGCAAGATTGAGAAGGGCTAGTTGTCGCGGAGTTAGACTGAGACCCTTTGGCCAGAAGAAACTTTCAGATCGAATGACGTATTTTGTGGCTTGGTTGTTTTGATCTTCTACCTCAGCAATGACAGCTTCCACCATGATTCCGGTTTCCCGAAGTTCATCTTTATCTCTTTCGAATTTTCGTTCAAGCGATGAATTATCCCCGCCCTCGACATACTCTGCCGAGTATGCGGGGATGCTTCGCAGGATGTCATTTTTACTTATGCCGTTGCTGAAGTGAAGCAGGAGGCAAGTTAAGTTAAATAGTCTTTCGGGTTTACCTATTTTGTATTCATTCGGGTCTAAATCGTCCATAACAGATATTTATACCTAGTTATTCACACCAAGAACATCAATAACAAAAAGTAATGTCGTGTTCGCAGGAATGGTTCCATTGCCAGACTCTCCATAGGCGTCAGCTGGAGGCATGACGGCAATAACCTGAGATCCAACCTTTACACCGTCAATCGCCTTGACAAAGCCCGAAATAAGTTGGCCTTTCAAAAGGGTGAAGGTTGCTGGACGTGAATCCCAGGAGGATTCGAAAGTGCCACCGAGCTTATCTAGCCACATCCAACCTGAGTAGTGAACCGTTACCGAGTCACCTAGCTTGACTGTTTCGCCCTTACCTTCGATTACAACGGCGCGCTTAAACTCACTTGGTTTATCAAATGTCGGCTGGACGAGTCCTGGTCTTCCAGTTTCTGGAACGCGAACCACCTGAGGAAGTCCGCTTACTGGGGCTTGGACTGCACCGTTTGCATGAGGCAGGAAGACCTTTTTGAATTCAAGAACTAAAAGCCTGCCTTCTGGGTCATCTGCTTGGGCCGGCGTTGCAAAAGCAAATAACGATCCCTCGCGGATACCCGACATGGCGCTGCAGTAAACCGGTGAGTTAGCTTTATCAAAGATCTCAGTAACTGGATCGGTTCCGTTGAATTGTGAATTACCTAGCACTTGGCCAGTGGTCGAACTAAAAACGGCGTATTCCGCGATAACTAGTTGGTCACCGGTAAACATCGGACCAGTTCCTTCGCGATAGACCTTAGTCTGGGCAGTCTTGATTTTGGCAAGATTTGACTCGACATTATTTGCTGGATCAGCGGTTATAAAATCTACGGTCGGGATTTTGCCTTTTTCAGCGGTAACTTTCACCTGGTCAATTTCAGCCCCACCAACATACTTTTCACAAGCCGGGGTTATGCCGTCAAAAGCTGCCAGTTTTGGATCGGCTGAGGCACAGCCAGTCAAAACTGCTAGCAGGCTTATAACCACTGCGATTTGGCGAACGGACTTCATCGAGCTACTTTCTGTTAGGTGCTTGGAATAGTTTACTCGGCTTCATCAGGCTCAAGACCTAGCCTAGATTCTGCTGATTGTTGAGCTTGCTTCAAGTTTTTACGCACTCGTTTATCGCTAACTGGCCTTTCTAGCGCTGCGTCGGCATTCCAAATTGCGATATCTTCTGGGTCAAATTCTGGTTTTGCTCGTCTTGTAAAACTGGGTAGAACAGTTCCGGGAGCTAGTTTTCGACAGGTCAGGATAAAGCCGGTGTGGCCTGACATGCGGTGCTCTGGACGGACGGCTAGACCTTGCAGATGCCATCCTCTAAACATGGTTTCAAATGGAGCAGGCTCGGTGAACCTAGCTGAAGCTCTGATCTGCTCAGCTACCCTAGAAAGCTGGGTTACCGTGGCCACGTAACAAATCAGAACACCCCCTGGGGCAAGGGCATCACTAACAACTTCGATGCACTCCCAAGGAGCCAGCATGTCTAAAATCACTCGATCGACACTTGATTTCTCAGCTACCTCAGGAAGTTCCTCTTGCAGGCTGCCGACTACGACATCCCAGTTTTTCGGCCTAACTCCAAGAGCGGAACTCACGTTAGCCTGAGCAATTTCAGCAAAATCATTTCGCCGTTCAAAAGAAATGAGTTTTCCAGAATCGCCAATGGCACGAAGTAAGTACATACTCAGCGCCCCCGAGCCAACCCCAGCCTCAACAACTCTTGCACCAGGAAAGATATCTCCCATAGTGATGATGCTGGCAGCATCCTTCGGGTAAATAATCGCTGCTCCCCTTGGCATGGAAAGAACAAAGTCAGTCAGCAAAGGCCGGAGCACAAGATACTCGGTGCCGGCTTCGTTTCTAATTACCGAACCATCTGGTAGCCCAATAATGTCGTCATGGTTGATGTTGCCGCGATGTGTTCCAAATACTGCGCCACGGGACAAAGTGATTGTATTTAGTCGACCCTTTGGTCCAGTGAGCTGAACACGTTCGCCAGCTTGTAATGGGCCCCTACTGGTTGATTGACTCACTTGATTAGCTTTCGAAGTTGTTTATACGTCACGCCTTCTAAAGTCGACCACAATACTCGACCTGGCTTTTCAGGGATCGGAACAATGTGTGGAATGCCGATTGCTATCGTTCCGGCCTGTTCCGCACTGGTAAGCCCAGACATGGAATCTTCAAAGGCGATGCACTGCTTAGGTTCAAAGCCAAGCAATTCAGCAGCCTTTAGGTATGCCTCAGGATGAGGTTTACCGTTTCTAACGTCATCGCCAGCAACAATTACGTCAAAGGCTGGGAAATCTATTGCATCGACGACCTGCTTAGCCATGCGGTGCATCGACATGGTAACTAACGCTGTCTTAACTCCGTGCTTCCTGAGATCCTGTAGAAGCTCCTTAGCGCCGGGACGCCAAGGCACTACTCTAGTTAGTTTTTTCTGTACCTCATCGGTAAGTATTTCGACTATCTCCTCTGGTTCCAAAGGAATATTCGCTCTGTCTTTTAGTAATCGTGAAGATTTATCCAAGGACATGCCCACAACATCGAGCCCATCTTCGGCTGTCCATTTACCCTTATGCTCCGCGGCTAGGGCTTGCTCGCTCTCCATCCAATAAGGCTCTGAGTCGATTAGGGTTCCGTCCATATCAAATAGGACAGCAAATTTTTTGCTTCTTAGCATTATGAGCAAAGTCTAATCTTTAGAATGGATTTAGTCTTCTAAATGAAGCTTCTTCGGTGAAATGGTTGATTCTTGAGCGAAACAGCAAAGGTATTTAACGGCAGAGTCCTAGTTGTTGCACTAGACGGATGGACGGATGCTGGTTCTGGTGCAACTGGAGCCGCCAACTATATTCGTGAAAAGTTGGGTTCGGAAAGAATACTTAACATCGATGATCCCGAATATTTTGATTATCTCCGTCAACGTCCGGTGATTGTCTTGGATGAGCATGGAGATCGTGACTTTCTATGGCCGAGCATTGAATTCTGGGGCCCAGCCAAAGATAGAACACGTGAGAAGCAGAATTCACTTTATTTTCTAATAGGACAAGAACCTGCCCTTCAGTGGCCTTACCTAAGAGATGAAATTAGGGAAATTGTCGAGGATCGAGAAATCACCTCTGTAATCATGCTCGGCTCATTAGCCGCTGAAGCGCCACATAATCGCCCAATAAAGATTTACAAGAATAGCCAATCAGCTATCGTTCGCAATGCATACGGTCTCGAGCGAAGCAATTACGACGGTCGCTCAGGTTTTATGAGTGTGCTTGGCCATGCCTTCGAAAAAGCAGGTCTACCAACGATCTCAATCTGGGCACAAGTCCCCCACTACGTTGCTTCAATGCCATCACCTAAGGCTGCTCTTGCGCTAGTAAATGAACTTGAGTTATTCCTTGATTTCAGCGTTGATCACAAGGAGTTGCTAACTGCAGCCTTTGAATGGGAAAGATCTGTAGATGACTTTGTTGAAGGTGATGAAGATCTCGGAAATTACATACAGTCACTCGAAAAAGCAAGAGACGAGTCAGAAGCCGAGGAAATGAATACTGACGCTCTTGCTTTGGAATTTGAGCAATTCCTTAGGGCTAACGAGAATAAAGAATCCGGCGATAAGGAAAGCTAAGCCTGGACTAGACCAAGCGATAGCAAAACTATAAGCAGAACGCCAACTGCCACTCGCCAAATCACAAAGGGTAGAAAAGAACCGCGACTTAGATACTTAAGTAATCCGGCAATAACCAAGTAGCCAACAACGAACGAGGTGATTGTTGCAACAATTGTTCCGCTCAGTTGCTCGCTATCAAGGTTTGCGTAGCTAGCTTGAAATTGCAAAATACCGCTAGCTAGAACCGCGGGTATTCCGATTAGGAAAGCAAATCTTGCAGCATCAACCCGCTTGAAACCGGCGAAAAGACCGAAGCTTATACTTGCGCCTGAGCGTGAGACCCCTGGGATTACCGAAAGCATTTGACCGAAGCCAAAAAGTAGTGCTGAATTCCAATTCAAATCTTTTGCTGTTTTGCTGTGGCGACCCGATCGGTCGGCAACGTATAAAACGATTCCAAAAATTATCAAAGTGAAGGCAATCACCCAGAGGGTTCTAACAGTCTCTTCTATGAAATGCCTAAATGCCAGGCCAGCTATCCCAACCGGCAGTGAAGCAACAATCACTAGCCAGGAAAGTTTGTAGTCTTGCTCTATTCTTGCTTCAAAATGAAAAAATCCTTTGAACCACGCCCGCATCAAGCGCCAAATGTCTTTGGCGAAGTAAAGGATCACGGCTAATTCTGTGCCAAGTTGGATAGTGGCAATAAAGGCTGTGGTTGATGAATTCTCATCAGATAACCCCGGAACACGCATGAGTTCAGAGGCGATTTGGACGTGAGCGGATGAAGAAACAGGTAAAAATTCAGTTAGACCTTGAACAACTCCAAGGATTATCGCTTGGAGAAAATTCATGCCCAGTCGTCTTCGTCCTCAGCTAGCTCCATAGGTAGAAATTCACCGAACTGATCGGATAAGGACTCTTCATAGTCAAGGAAGGCACTTTTTAGGGTTTCATAAGATTGGAGCACCGCCGGGTCATCGCTACCCCGCCCGCTAGCAACCGCTTCAAAGTGTCTCTCCAGTGCCGCAACAAACTGGTTTAGTGATTGTCTTGCATCCTGCGCCATGCATCCAAACTACTCCTGGTTAGCCGAATAATGTGGAAATTTTTATCTAAGGCTTTAGTAGTAAAATCAAACCTGCATCACCCAAAGTCCGGGTGGCGGAATGGTAGACGCGCTAGCTTGAGGTGCTAGTCCTCATTACGAGGGTAGGGGTTCAAGTCCCCTTTCGGACACGTTTTTGGCAATTCCCTGTGAATCGAATCCAAGCGCGTATATCTGGATAAGTGACTGAATTAAGTTAGAGAATGTAAGTAAGTACTTCTTTTAGGGAATTTATAGATGAAACTGATCAAGGCCGTCGCCCTAGTTGGCGTGTTTTCGGGCCTAGCCTTTCAGGGTTCAGCGCAGGCAATTACCCCGTCTCCGAAGTATGTTTCCCTTCTGATTCAGGAGACCGGTGGCTACACAACCATGGAATGGGCTTTTGAAAGAACCCCTACGGTTTTATACAGCGATGGGCAATTGATTACTCGAGTTCCTGTTCAAACGCTCCAATACCCAGGCCCAATAGTTGCTACCTTTTTACAAAAACGCGAGCCGGCAGCCGTCCAGCGAATTGTTGCTGCGGCAGCAAAAGTTAACCTAGCTGACCCGAAATTCGACTGGGGAATCCCCCAAGTTACAGATTTGCCCAACACAATGGTGCTCACTCAATCCTCACCTAGAGGACCACAGACACGGGTTTCAATCTACGCACTTGGTTGGCACTACGGAGTTTCTCCGAAATCAAAAGCAACGGCAAGAAAAGAAGCTTCGGCTTTCATCGATAAAGTAGAGGCTTTCAGTTCAGAGCTGATGTGGACGAGATCAAGACCGACTGTTTGGACTCCAACCAAATGGGTATACATGGCGACCGAGACTGCTAAAGATAATTACGGGCAAGTGCGTAAGTGGTTTGGCGCTAAACCATTGCAATTTACCGGTACCTGCACTGAAATGTCAGTGACCGAAAACAGGACTCTGAATGCAATGCTCCCTAAGTTAAATTCAGCTTCAAGATTTAGTTCTAATGGAAAAATCTGGCGTTTAACCCTTCGACCACTATTCCCTCATGAGTCAGGCTGTCGGTCCATCCTCAACTAAACACAGTTAGTAAACTGCTAACTAATGTCCCAACTCGAAAACCCACAGCTTTCTGACGCAGCTAATTATTCAATTGAAGTTGCTCGCGAGCGAATCGCCGGAAAGAAGATACTTGTGCTCACCGGTGCAGGCTTAAGCACGGACTCAGGTATTCCAGATTATCGAGGTGAAGGACGCGTAGCTCGCCATCCGATGACGTACGACACGTTTATGGGGTCGTTTCAAGCTCAGCAAAAGTATTGGGCTCGTAGCTACGTTGGTTGGTCAAGAATTGCCATGGCAAAGCCCAATCCAGGTCACTTCAGTTTGGCCCAAGCGGAGCTCACCGGCTCAGTCGTAGCGTTAGTCACCCAAAATGTTGACGGACTTCACCAGCAAGCCGGTAGCCGGAATGTTATTGATTTGCATGGCAGATTGGATCGCGTAATTTGCCTAAGTTGCCGCCAGGTAATTTCACGCTCAGAAATGGATGTCTTTCTCGAGGATCTAAACCCCGAGATTAGAAAAGACCCGAGCGTTGAATTCACCCCAGATGGTGACGCAGAAGTGATTGGCACCGAAAACTTTCAAGTGCCAAACTGCAAAAATTGCGGTGGTATCTACAAGCCTGACGTCGTCTTCTTTGGTGAAGCAGTTCCGGTGGATCGAGTTGAGCGCTCTATGGCGTTGCTGGATCAGGCTCAGTGCCTACTAGTTGCTGGTTCTTCGCTTACTGTAAATTCGGGATACCGCTTTGCAAAGTTGGCTCAGAAATCAGGCAAAGCAATTGTGATAGTGAACATCGGCCCTACCCGAGCAGATAGCTTGGCCACGGCAAAAATAGAAGCAAACACCTCGTTGGCTCTAGAGAGGTTACTAATTGACTAAGACAGATCTTGGGCTTGTAAGACACGGCCAAACAGACTGGAACGCTCAATTGCGCCTACAGGGATCTAGCGATATTCCTTTGAATCACATTGGCATCTTGCAAGCAAAGACTGCTGCGACAAAAATTAACCCATCGGACTGGGATGTTTTAGCCGCTTCCCCACTGTCACGGGCAAGGGATACCGCAGCATTAATAGCAGCGGAAATAAATCTTCCAGTCGTAATAATTCCAGAACTTATTGAAAGGTCTTTCGGAGAAGCAGAAGGTCTATCTCACACCGAGTGGCGCATCAAATTCGAGAGCAAGGAGCCAATTATTGGCTTGGAGAGTATCGAAGATCTAGAAATACGTGCAAAGGCACTTTTGCAGAAAATGGCGACCGAATTCGATGGCCAAAGAGTTCTGGCGGTTTCTCACGGGTCGTTAATCAGAAAACTAATCAAACTTGCCTCGCATGGTGAACTACCGCTATCAAATGATCGTCTTGAGAACTTAAGCCTCAACCGGCTAGTTCACTTGGATGGGCTTTGGTCAGTTAGTGATTATTGCGTGCAGAGCTTAGCCGATTGAGAATTTCACTTAGTTTCTCAGCAGATTTATCCCAATCAAATAGTTTCGCTCTGGTCAATGAAGCTTTGGATTTAGCCTCCCAAGTTTCAGTTTTCTCGAGCGCGGTTAGCGCTGCCGCGAGATCTGCTTCCGAGTTTGGATTAAAGAAAGTTCCGGCTGATCCGGCTACTTCTTGGAATATGTCTAATTCAGATACGACCACGGGTAATCCCGAAGCCATAGCCTCAACCAAAGGAATCCCAAAACCCTCATCTCGGCTAGCTGATACCGATGCGAAGGCGGTATCTAAGATCTCTCGATATTTCTCGTCGCTGACTCCATGGTGAAAAACAACATTAGCCGAGACTGTATCGGCAAGTCTCTGCAATTCTTTTTCCCGTTCTGGCGTGATTTTGCTAACTAAATTGAGCGTGAAACCAGGCTTCAGCCCAGCCGCTTTGACAAGTGTTTCCACGTTTTTATAAGGCATGAATGATCCAACGTAGAAGATTTCTCTTGATTTTGGCATTTTCCTGGGAATCGAACTTATGTGCGCTACTGCGTTATAGACAATTTCAACGGGACGTCTAGTCAGCCGATACTTTTCAATTAGTTTTTTAGTCGTCTCAGACACTGTGACCACGACATCTGCTCGATTTAGCAGGATTCTTTGCGGCACGAAACTTAAGTGATAAAGCCGCCAGATGGCCCTAATTAGTGGCGATAAATCCTGTGGAGGCTTCCTATGCCGGTAATAAATCAGATCATGCAGGGTCAGCACTAGTTTGTATTTTCTTCCCCAACTTCCCATTACCTGCATCGGTGAGAAGACAAGCTTCGCACCTTCTTTATTTAGCTTTTTAGCTATAAAAAGCTCTGCTGGAGATTCAGGTGAATTGACGAGAATAAAGTTGGTTCCCTTGGGTAGAAAATCTAACTGTCTAAGATCGTGGATTATCGCTACAACCTCTTGGTCTTTGGATAGGGCTTTTATAAGTTCAACACTGAATCGGCTAATGCCATCGTGGTAGTCCAAACGAATGAAACGAGCATCGAAATGTATCGTATCCATCAGGATTTCAAATCGTTTACAAAAGCGATTATCTGCTCAACCGTTTCTTCTGCAGCCTCATAGTGAACCAGATGCCCGCAATTGTATATCTGATACATTCGGGCATTTGGAAGACGATCGGCCAACTTAATCACAGCTGAAACGGGAGTAACTTCGTCTTTTTCAGCTGCAACCAAAAGCATCGGACACTTTAAATTTCCCACAAATGGTTGCAATGTATGGGATACCGAGGCGACATAACTTTCCCAAACCACGTGTGAGTTTGCAAAGCTGTTGAAGTGCATCTGGTGTTGTTTCTTGATCCAATACCTCAAAGCCTTGTCACGTGACTTGGTCGTATATGCGCTCATCGAATCAACCAGTAGCGGGGTTTTCAACATCATAAGTCCAAATGCTTCCGGCATTTTGTGAGCCAGCCAGTAGTAACCTTTGACAAATTGCATTAGGAATCTGGATAGACCTTTAGTTACCCCACCGGCAACAGGGTTTATGCAGACAATTGCCTCAAACGTTGGTTTTTTGGACTCAGCGCCACAGACCAAGAGTGTTCCAAAAGAATGCCCGATCGCTACTGGTCTAACAAGTCCAACGGCGTTGGTGAAATTTATCAGCCAGTCGACATAGTTTTCTAAATTGTGCTCTACTTCGAGCGGTTGGCTGCTGCCGAATCCTGGAATATCAGGTGAGTAAACGTTGAATTCCTCGAGTCCCCCAGCGAATGACTCTAGACCATGGTGGTCACCCCGGTAACCGTGGACCACAACAAGGTTTTTAGCGTTTGCCCTTTTGGCTGGATAAAACCAGTAATCACAGCGCACCCCGTTCACCAGAATGCTCTTCTTTTGAGTTCTGGCTTGAGCTCGTTCCATTAGAACCTTCGCTGAAACCATGTGATTTAGACACCCCTAAGTAATGACATCTATTAAATACTAGTCTCAGCGCCGTAATAAGCCGAGGTCAAGACCTTTTGTCAGCGAGGGCTACTAGTCTGAAGAGGTGAATACAGAATCTGCAAAACTAGAACTTCCTGCTTGGCTAAATGTTGTCGCGGTTTTCGATACCGAAACAACGGGCCTGAACCTGAAAGAATCCAGAATCGTAACAGCGGCCTTGCATCTTGTTGATGCAGCTGGGAATGTGCTTGACGGGGGCAAAGACTGGCTGATCAACCCAGGAATTCCGATTCCAGCAGAGGCAAGCCGAGTTCACAACGTCTATGACAAGGATGTTGTTAATGCCCAAGAAAGCAAAGACGGAGTCCTCGAGATTGTTTCTGCAATTCAGGATTATTTTTCACGCGGCATTCCGGTGGTGGCATACAACGCCCCATACGACTTTACGATTCTCTACTACGAGGCACTGCGACACGGATTAAACCCAGTCGAATTCGGCTTTGTAATTGACCCTCTGGTGATTGACAAAACAATCGATAAGTATCGCAAAGGCAAGAGAACCTTAGAATCTGTAGCCGAACGTTACAAGGTTTCTCTAGAAAATGCCCATACTGCAAAAGACGACGCAGTTGCTGCCGGCCAAGTGGGGTTTGCAATGCTGCGTTACTTCCTAGCTCAAGACAAACCAGTAGTTCCTTTCCCCTCTTCGCTTCAGCAACTTCATGAAATGCAAACCAAATGGGCAGATGAGATTGAAGAGAGTTATTCAGCCTGGCGCAAACAGGATCGACCCGACTATGTTCCGTCCTTTGGCTGGCCAATCAAGAAGCTTTAAATAGAAATTGGGCCCCGACACGAGGCCCAATTCTTAAGAACAACTAGCTCTGCTTACCAAACTTCTTGTAACGAGCATTGAATCTCTCTACGCGACCGGCTGAGTCTAGGATTCTCTGCTTACCGGTGTAGAACGGGTGTGAAGCGGAAGAAATTTCAACATCAAACACTGGGTAGGTGTTGCCGTCTTCCCACTCAATAGTCTTGGTCGAGGTAACGGTTGAACGAGTAAGAAATGCGACTCCGGATGCTAGATCACGGAAAACAACTGGTTCATACTTCGGGTGGATGTCGGCCTTCATAGCTTTATCTTTCAAATCAATGGATTTTTGGTGCTCAGGCACCGATTTCCAACTATACCAGAGCAAATTGCCCTTGTTCAATAGGTTATTTTGCCCGAACGGTGAAACGCCCACCAATTAGGGCGACTTCGAGCTCTAGCCCATAGGCAGCACTAAGTTTTTCGGTAGTTAGCGTCTGAGTTATCGGGCCAGCTTCTAGGATCTTTCCATTATTTAGCACCAAGGCATGGGTGAAGCCTGAAGGTATTTCCTCCAAGTGATGGGTGACCATAACAATCGCCGGCGCTTTTGGATGGGAAGCGTAGCCGCTTAGTATCTTTATCGTCGCCTCCCTCGAACCAATGTCCAAGCTGGCAACTGGCTCATCAAGCAAAAGTAATTCAGGATCAGGCATAACAGCCCTGGCAATTTGAGTACGCTTTTTTTCGCCATCGCTGAGTGTTCCGAAAGCCCTGTCTGCCAGGTGTCCTAAGTCCCACTCCTTGAGCACACGTTTCGCCCTGCGTATATCTACTTCATCGTATTTCTCTTTGAAACGACCAGTGATCGCATAACTAGCAGTCATAACTGCATCGAGTACCGGCTCTGAATTTGGGATACGACCAGCGACGGCAGAAGAGGCAAAACCTATTCTGGTGCGAAGTTCAAAAACATTAATCTCACCGAGAGTCTCACCTAGGATCTGAGCTGATCCGGAACTTGGTTGAAGCTGAGCCGCGGCCAGTTTAAGCAGGCTTGTCTTCCCCGCACCATTTGGCCCAACAATTACCCAGCGCTGGTCGGCAGAGACAGACCAAGATACGTCTTCAAGTATGTTTTTGCCATCCCGCACCAGCGTTAGGTTCTTGAAAGATAGAACTTCGCTCATGATGGATTTAGCCTAGGCGAAAAATGGTTGAATCGAATTAGACACTCTAAATGCCAGTTCTTTTGCCCAGAGCGAATATAGTTTCTCTATGACCGCTTCCAGCCAAGCCAGCATGCTTGTCGTAGTTGATGTTGACTCGACTCTAATCGAGCAGGAAGTTATTGAACTACTGGCTGAATTCGCCGGAAAAGCTGACGAAGTGGCTTCCGTCACAGAAAGAGCTATGCGCGGTGAGCTAGATTTTGCCGGGAGCCTAAGAGCTCGAGTGGCGAGCTTAGCTGGGCTAGATGAAGAAATAATCGGCTTAGCACTGGAGAAGATCAAACTAACCAAAGGCGCTGAGTTGCTTATTGAGAAAATTCACGCATCAGACGGGAAAGTTGCTGCGGTTAGCGGGGGCTTCATTCAGATTCTTGAACCACTGGCTAAGAAAATCGGCCTTGATTACTATCGGGCCAACACTCTGGAAATTGTCAATGGTAAATTGACCGGCGATGTGTTACCTCCGATTATTGATAAACCCGCAAAGGCGGTAGCGCTTAGAGAGTGGGCTTACGATTTAGGTTTAGACCATGCAAAAACAATTGCCATCGGCGATGGCGCAAACGATCTGGATATGATGCAAGTTGCTGGACTCAGTATCGGATTTAGTGCCAAGCCAAGAGTTAGAGTTGCCGCCGATATTTTGGTTGACTCAGGAGATCTGAGCGATGTATTGGCACTTATTGGACTTTAGTGACCTGTAGAGTGCAGTCCACCATCAACGTGAATTATTTCGCCGGTAGTTGCTGGGAACCAATCACTTAGCAACGCAACGATTCCCTTGGCTGCTGGTTCTGTGTCGGCCAACTCCCAGTGCAATGGTGCACGAGTAACCCAGATGTCCTCCATGTCGGCAAAACCAGGAATGCTCTTACCGGCTGGAGTTCTAAGTGGACCTGCGGAAATGAGATTGACTCTGATCCCCTCTTTACCGAGGTATCTAGCTAGATATCTAGAAGTCGATTCAAAGGCCGCTTTGGCAACACCCATCCAGTCGTAAACCGGCCATGAGACGCTAGCGTCAAAAGTCAATCCGGCGATCGACGAGCCATTACGCAATAGTGGTTTCGCAGCCATGGTTATTGATTTCAATGAGTAAGCGGAAACTTGAACCGCTGTCGAGACATCAGGCCATTCGGTGCTCAGGAAATTACCACCTAACGCTGTGCCTGGTGCAAATGCGATAGCGTGAACGATTCCATCAAGATGAGGAAGATATTGGCCAACTCTTTCTGGTAACGCAGCTAGATCAGCATCGCTAGTGGCATCTAGTTCAATAACTGGAGCAGGTTTTGGTAAGCGCAGTGCGATCTTCTCGGTGATTGGCAACATTCTTCCATAGGAAGAAAGCACAATCTCCGCTCCTTGCTCCTGGGCCAATTTGGCTACCGAAAATGCTATCGAGGCTTCGGTAAGCACTCCAGTGATCAAGATTTTCTTGCCTTCGAGGATTCCCATCATCTTCCTTAAATTAAGTCCTTCAGTTATGTCCCCTAGGCAATTCTGCCAGTTTTATTAGATATTCGGGCCTAATGGCCCATGCCCAATCCACCGTCAACCGGAATCACTGCCCCGCTGATATAAGCCGCATCATCACTGGCTAGCCAGAGAATAACCTTGGCAACTTCCTCAGGGCTGGCAAAACGTCCAGCTGGAATACGCTTTTTGTATTCGGCTGTCAGCTCCTCTCCCAGTTCCGCAGTCATGTCAGTGTCAATAAATCCAGGTGCGACAACATTCGCTGTGATTCCCCTGCCAGCAAGCTCCCTAGTCAGCGAACGAGCCATTCCGATTAGGCCACTTTTTGACGAAGAGTAGTTCACCTGGCCGGGGCTACCCAATAGGGCTACCACTGATCCAACGAGGATAACTCGACCGAATTTTCCCTTAATCATCGACTTTGTTGCGCGGCGAAGCACTCGGAAACTACCCGAAAGGTTTGTGTCGATTACTTCCTCAAATTCTTCATCAGTCATTCGCATCAGCAAAGTATCCTTGGTGATTCCAGCGTTTGCTACCAAAATCTCAACTGGACCCAACTTTTCTTCGATTTCTGCGAAAGCCGCATCCAAAGCTGCTGCATCCCTGACATCTGCTTTAACGGCGAGTGCACCGGCAGGTCCATCACCGGATCTGACTGTGACGGCTACCTTATAGCCGGCTGCGATGAAAGTTTCTGCAATTGATTTACCGATTCCGCGGTTACCACCGGTTACCAGAACTACTCGAGACATTTTTACGCCTTTAGGTGAATTGGACAATATGGCCTGATTTGCTACAAGTCTATATCTAGGCTTGTAGTCAGGAGTTATCTAGGAGGGCAAGTTGACCAAACGACAATCTGTCACATCGGTCGAACTAGCCCCAGATCAGGACCGTCGCGCTAGATTCCTAAAATACACAATCGCTATGGTTATCCGTGTAATTTGCATATTGTTAGCTGTGGCAGTCCCACTTGGCTGGTTGAGTGTGCTTTTTGCAATTGGTGCGATATTCCTTCCATATTTTGCTGTGATAATCGCCAACGAGGGCAGCGCTCGATCATCGAAGAAGGCTTCCAAAGTTGAGGCCCCGACCCTTTCGATCGGAGCAGACGCTTTCAGAAAGAGCGATACTGAGAATGACTAGAAAAGCGCACCTGGCCAGGTGGACTTCTTGGCTTCTCACAGCTGTAGTTTTTTCAATTGCCTGTTGGTTTTTGTCGCAGTGGCAGTTTGCTAGACAGCAAGAAGTTGTAACGGCTAACCAAATTATCAATAAGAATTTTGATCTCGCTCCCGTTCCAATTAGTCAGCTTTTGCAACTAAACGATGAATGGGACAGCAATCTTGAATTCCGGCCTGTTGAACTTACTGGAAAATATCTAGCGGATTCCTCGCTACTGGTTAGAAATCGCCCCTATGACGGTCAGCCTGGGTTCCTGCAACTAGTTGCTTTTGAGATGACAAGTTCAGAGACTATCTGGATTGAGCGAGGCTGGTTGCCAACTGGGTTAAACCAAGACGCACCTGATGCAATTCCCGAAGTCGATCAGCTTCAGCGGCAAGTGATAATTCGTTTGCGGCCATCAGAGGTAAAAGATCGCAGAGATGCCCCGGTGGGCCAATTGCCAAATATAGATATTCCGCGAGCCAGTGCCAGCTTGCCAGCGACCCAGATTTATCAACAAGCCTACGGTCGCCTTGTTTCCGAGCAACCTGAGATGGGCCGTGGCGTTGATATAGGTAAGCCACAGTTATCTGAAGGCAACCACTTAAGCTATGCCTTTCAGTGGATTATTTTCGGCCTAATGGCCTTCGGTGCTGTTTTTTGGAATATTTCTCAAGATCGACGAAGACTTCGCGGCCAAATGCCACGTAAATTAGCATCGCTAAATCGCGACAAAGATGCAGAAGTCGAAGATCAGATTCTTGAAAAATAGCCTGACTGCAAAATTCACAGTCAGGCTATTTTTTTGTTAGCTAATTCTTTTTTAGTGCGGTCAATGCCACTAGACCAAAACCAACCTTGTTGACTACGTCGGCAACCACATAGATTATTGCGGCTGAGCAAATCGCCAACTCTAGGCTGGCCGCATCTGTTTGGTTTAATTGCAAGACCTCTTGAACCGCTGTCCCGATTGGATAGATGGCCCAACCGAAGATGACAAAGCGTTTCATATTTGTAATCGCCTTCTTAACTTCAGCGCTTGCCTTGCCCGGTACTATCTTCCAGATTAGGTAGACGATGTAGAGCCACGCTAGAGAAGAGATGATGAAATTCACGTAGTTTGCCGCAGATCCAACTGGGCCGATCTCTCCTAAGTAACCGGTAATAATCATCACCAGGTCGGCAACAATCAATCGGTAGGTTAGATCCTTTGGTGCTCCAGCAATTGCGGCGATAATGCCAAATTCAAGAAGAAGTAGCGGAGTTGTTAGGACCCAGTCAAGATATCTAACTGGCATGGTTGCATCAATTTGAGCAAGGGCAGGCTGCATAACACCAAAGCCAACAATGTCCTTCATCTGCCAATACATGATGGCGGCTATGAAAGTGATTGTCGCTGCGTAGGTGACGGTAGCCCGGTTCTCCGGCTTGTATTCGCCCCGTTGTAAAACGAAGTAAAAAGTTGCAGCTGCCATAGATACGAAACCGAGCATGAACATTGCTTGGGTAATCATTAGTAAATTCATCAGGTTATCCTTTCGAAAACGCTAGGTTTCAGCCTATAAGGCAATCGCAGCACTATTTAGGACAAAACAATCAAGTCTCGATAACTTTCATTCCAAAGATCTTCTTGCCCATCCGGCATTACTAGGACACGCTCTGGATTCAGGGCATCAACTGCCCCGACATCATGCGAGACAAGCACAATTGCACCTGTGAAGGTTGCCAGCGCTTTTAGAATCTCTTCGCGGCTGGCCGGGTCAAGGTTATTGGTTGGTTCATCAAGCAGAAGAACATTTGCTCTGGATACCACCAGAGAAGCCAGAGCTAACCTAGTCTTTTCTCCACCGGAGAGAACACCTGCCGGCTTATTTACATCATCTCCGCTGAACAAAAAGGAACCGAGCACCTTTCTGGCGTCGATTTCAGCTAATTCGGGAGCAGACGCCTGCATGTTTTCAAGGACAGACTTGGAAATGTCTAGAGTCTCATGCTCCTGGGCGTAGTAACCGATTTTTAGACCATGACCTGGATCTACTTGGCCCGTATCCGCATCTTCGACACCAGCAAGAATTCTAAGCAGTGTGGTCTTACCCGCACCGTTTAAACCAATGATCACTACTTTCGAGCCCCTATCGATAGCCAAATCAACAGCTGTGAAAACTTCAAGGGAACCGTAGTTCTTACTCAAGTTGTGAGCAAATAGAGGTGTCTTTCCGCAAGGTGTTGGATCTGGAAATCTTATGTTGGCAACCTTGTCTTGTTCTCGAACTGAGTCCAAAGAATCCAATAAGCGTTCGGCCCGCCTAGCCATTTGGTGAGCAGCTGCTGCCTTGCTAGCTTTTGCGCCAAATCTAGTTGCCTGAAGTTGTAGCATGGCAGCTTTTCGTTCCGCGGTTGATCTTTCGCGCTTTCGTCTTTCCTCATCAGTTTCACGCTGTTTCAGATATGCCTTCCAACCCATGTTGTAGATGTCTATCACTGCTCGATTGGCGTCAAGGTAGAACACTCTATTAACTGTTTCCTCGACTATGTCCAAGTCGTGACTAATGACGATGAGCGCGCCAGCATAATTTTTGAGAAAGTCTCTCAACCAAAGCACGCTGTCGGCGTCAAGGTGATTGGTCGGTTCATCCAAAATCATTGTTTGAGCATTAGAAAAAAGGATGCGGGCTAACTCAATGCGTCTTCGTTGCCCACCGGAGAGAGTGCCCAAGTTTTGACTTAGGACATTAGGTTTTAGTCCCAAGTGACCAGCTATTGCAGATGCCTCTGCTTCTGCAGCGTATCCCCCATTAGCTTCAAATTGAGCCTCAAGTTTGGCATATCGCCCCATAGCGGCTTCGTAGACTTGCTCATCCACCGAACCCATGTCCTGCCTTGCTGCTTCGAGCTTCTTCAGTATTGTGCCAAGCCCGCGAGCATTCAGGATTCGGTCTTTTGCGCTTTCGTTTGGATCGCCAGAACGAGGATCCTGCGGTAAATAACCAATCTCACCAAAAGTTTCTATTGTCCCTGCAGATTGCTGAAAATCCCCTGCGATGACCCTAGTCAGAGTTGTCTTGCCAGCTCCATTGCGCCCGACTAAGCCGACCTTGTCGCCTTTTGCCACTTGAAAATTAACCCCAGACATCAATACCCTCGCTCCGATAGTTATCTCCAGTTCACGTGCGGTAATCATTTGACTCCAAGACTGAACTAACTATGGGCGGGATTGAACTGGTTTTAACCCTACAATTAACCAAACACAATTTTTTGGGAAAGGCACTAACTTGAGCTCGATCACAACTGCAAGACCTACCATCGTGGATAGTTTCATCAGTAGGACTATTTATTCGGATATCACTCTCGTTGCATTTGGTGTTGCTTTAACCGCACTGGCCGCTCAGATACAAATACCAGTTAGCCCAGTTCCATTCACCTTCCAAACTTTGGCAGTACTGCTAATCGGTGCCAGTTACGGTGCCGCAAGAGCAGGCATCACCATGGCCACTTATGCTTTGGCCGGATTAGTTGGTATCCCAGTATTCGCGGGCTATTCCAGCGGCCCAGAAGTTCTCGTCGGCGCGACAGGTGGGTTCATCCTTGGGTTTATTTTTGCTGCGATGTTAACCGGCTACCTAGCTCAAAAGGGTTGGTCAACTAGCCCCTGGAAAATGTTCCTGAACTTTAGTTTTGGGTCAATTTTGATTTATTTCGTTGGTATTCCAGTGCTTGCAATGGTCGCCTTCAATGCCGATTTACAAGTTGCGGCTACGTTCATGCTTCCATATCTACTCTGGGACGCCTTGAAGGCTGTGATTGCAGGTGCTTTCTTGCCAAGTGCTTGGGCAGTGGTTAAAAAAATCAAAAAGAGCTAAATCGTAAAACCGATTGCTCGCATTTGATCTTTACCGTCCTCAGTGATTCTCTCTGGACCCCATGGTGGCATCCAAACCCAATTTATTCTGAATGCTTCAACTACACCGTCTAGCGCCATGCCGGTCTGCTCTTCGATAACATCCGTAAGTGGACAACCGGCGGAGGTAAGTGTCATGTGAATCAGCAAGCTGCCATCTTCGGCTTGCTTCAGATCATAAATCAGACCAAGATCAACAATGTTTACGCCTATTTCGGGGTCGATTACTTCTTTCAAGGCTTCCAAACAACGATCGTATTGTTCAGCCGGTAGATCTAGTTCAGACAATTAGTGGGCCTTCTGATACTTGTCGTAACCTTCAGCTTCAAGTTTTGCAGCCAGTTCAGGCCCGCCCTCTTCGGCAATTTTGCCATCGACAAAAACGTGGACAAAATCAGGTTTGATGTAGTTAAGAATTCGGGTGTAGTGGGTAATCAAAAGCACACCCATGTTGTTGTCCTGGTGAATTCTATTAACTCCTTCGGAGACAACTCTAAGTGCGTCAACATCTAGACCTGAGTCAGTTTCATCCAAGACAGCGAATTTCGGCTTGAGCAATTCCATTTGCAGAATCTCATGGCGTTTTTTCTCTCCTCCGGAAAAGCCCTCATTGACATTTCGCTCAGAGAAAGCAGGATCCATACGAAGGCTCTCCATGGCGTCTTTGACATCCTTGATCCAAGTCCTAAGCGCTGGTGCTTCGCCATCGATTGCAGTTTTAGCGGTCCTCAGGAAGTTTGAGACAGAAACACCAGGGATCTCCACCGGGTATTGCATGGCTAGAAAAAGGCCAGCTTTGGCTCTCTCATCGACGCTCATTTCGAGCACATCTTCACCATCAAGCAGAATCTGGCCTTGGGTAATTGAGTACTTAGGGTGACCGGCAATCGAGTAGGCAAGAGTTGATTTACCAGAACCGTTAGGCCCCATGATTGCGTGTATCTCACCGGAGTTAATAGTCAGGTCCACTCCACGCAGGATCTGCTTAGTACCTTGATCTGTCTCGACGCTCACGCCAAGGTTGATAATTTCTAGTTTTGCCACAGGTCTATTCCAATCTATTTTCTAAACTCTTAAGCTTCGTATTCGAGGAATACTTCGCCATTTTCAACGAATACCTCATAAACCGATACTGGTTCGTAAGCGGGTAACGAAAGTGGGCTTCCGGTTGTAAGTGAGAACTTTGCCCCATGAGCCCAGCATTCGATGGTTTCATTGTCAACAAATCCTTCGCTAAGAGATACTTCACCGTGCGAGCACTTGTCATCGAGAGCGTGGAACTTTCCGTCTGGAGTATGCACGATTGCGAAAGCGTGTTCACCGATTTTCACCCGAATTGCACGCCCGAGTTTTATGTCTTCGATATTGCAAATACGAATTGCCATGTTATTTTTGCCCTAACTTTGCTTGCAACACTTCTGAAAGGCTCTCAACAATATCCGGCAAGTCGGTTTTCTGAAGAAGTTCTAACAGAAAGCCCATTACAACCAATTGTCTTGCCGATAACTCATCGATTCCACGTGCTTGTAGGTAAAACAGCTGTTCATCATCAAATCTTCCCGAAGCGCTGGCGTGTCCAGCCCCAACGATTTCACCCGTCTCGATTTCCAGATTTGGAACAGAGTCAGCCCGAGCGCCATCAGTGAGAAGCAGGTTGCGGTTTAGTTCGTAAGTGTCAGTTCCCTCGGCCGCGACTCGGATCAAGACGTCGCCGATCCACACAGTGTGAGCCTTCTCCCCTGACAGGGCGCCTTTGTAAGTAACTCTAGATTTGCAGTTCGGTGAAGCGTGGTCCACGAAAGGGCGCATTTCAATGTGTTGGTTTGAATTCGCGAAGTAAACACCGTTCATTTCAACCTCTGAGCCGGGTGCAGCAAAAGTAGTGATTGGAGTTACTCGCAATAAAGAGCCACCGAACGCTGCCACCGTGTGCTTTAGATTGGCGTTTCTGCCAAGTTTCGCAAAGTGCGCTGAAACATGGACCGAATCTGCACTCCAATTTTGCACGGTTACTAAATTCAGGCTCGCTTCGTCAGAAACTGATATCTCAACATTTTCGCCTAGAACGCCTTGACCTTGGTAGTTCAGCACTACCGTGGATTTACTGTGCGGTTTCGCCTCTATGAATACGTGAAGTGCTGACGGGGCTAGCGAATCGCCATTGATTTGGATTCTAAATGGCTCGCTGAGTTCACCAGTAACCCTAACCACTAACGTCTTACTCGCGTTGGTGTATGCCGCTGCGGCGACTCTATCCTCTGGAGTGCCCACTGATCCAACAATCTCGTTGGAACTTTCAAGCCAATACGTTTCGACTCCAGGAATTGAACTGAAGCTAACCTGAGCTTCATATTCAGCCAAAACATCCTGGTCCAAACCCTTGAGCTGACCTGCATCGAGGTAACGCCAAAGGTCCTGACGTGAGTCGATCGCGGCAAAATCAGAGACTGAAGTTGATTTAGGCCGCTCGCTTCGAATTTGAAGAGGGACGAATGAACCATGGCTATGCTCAGAAAGACCGTGCTGTGACATTAGCCAACAGCCCCTTCCATCTGCAACTCAATCAACTTGTTTAGTTCAAGTGCATATTCCATCGGCAGTTCTTTTGAAATTGGCTCGATAAAACCACGAACAATCATCGCCATTGCTTCGTCTTCAGCTAAACCTCTTGATTGTAGATAAAACAATTGCTCATCGCTAACTCTGGAAACTGTGGCCTCATGTCCCATCGATACGTCATCTTCACGAACGTCGACTGCTGGATAGGTGTCACTTCTAGAAATCGTGTCAATTAGCAGAGCGTCACATCGAACAGTATTTGCCGAATGGTGAGCTCCAGGATTTACTCTGATCTCACCGCGGTAGCTGGTGCGTCCGCCGGCCCGAGCGATTGATTTAGAAACGATTGAAGAAGAAGTATGTGGCGCGAGGTGGATCATCTTTGCGCCAGCATCCTGGTGCTGTCCCTCACCGGCAAATGCAACAGATAGTGTCTCGCCACGGGCATACTCGCCTGCCAAGATTACCGACGGGTATTTCATGGTTACTTTCGAACCAATGTTTCCGTCAATCCATTCCATAGTGGCACCTTCGTGGGCGATAGCTCGCTTGGTCACTAGGTTGTATACGTTGTTTGACCAGTTTTGGATGGTCGTGTAACGCACTCTGGCGTTCTTCTTCACAATGATTTCAACCACAGCAGAGTGAAGTGAATCGCTCTTGTAAATCGGTGCGGTACAGCCTTCGATGTAGTGAACATAGGAACCTTCATCTGCGATGATCAGCGTTCTTTCAAACTGGCCCATGTTCTCGGTGTTGATGCGGAAATAAGCTTGCAGTGGGATTTCAACATGCACACCCTTTGGCACGTATACGAATGAGCCGCCAGACCAAACTGCAGTATTTAGAGCGGCAAATTTGTTATCACCAGCAGGAATTACAGTTCCGAAATACTCTTGGAAAATCTCTGGGTGTTCCTTCAATGCAGTGTCGGTGTCCAAGAAAATGACTCCTTGGCGCTCAAGTTCTTCATTGATCTGGTGGTATACAACCTCAGACTCATACTGCGCTGCGACACCAGCCACAAGGCGTTGACGCTCGGCCTCAGGAATACCGAGCTTCTCGTAAGTGTTTTTGATATCCTCAGGCAGCTCTTCCCAAGAGTTTGCCTGCTGCTCGGTAGAGCGCACGAAATACTTGATGTTGTCGAAATCTATGCCGCTGAGGTCTGAACCCCAGGTAGGCATTGGTTTGCGCTGGAAGTAAGAAAAACCTTTTAGTCGAAGCGCGAGCATCCACTCTGGCTCTGATTTTTTTCCCGAGATGTCGGAAACGACCTCTTCATTAATGCCTCGTCGAGCGCTGGCACCAGCATCATCCTTGTCTGACCAGCCAAACTCGTATACGCCCAATCCCTCAAGATCGTCTGGGGTTACTTTGGAGTCTGACAAGGCAAACCTCTTTCTGGAGTAGACAAACTAGCCCAAAATAGGCTAATCGTGACTTGAAATCAAAATTTCTAGGAACTTGAAGCGAAGCTTCAGGGTTCGCGAGTAGTCTAAGTTTATCGAACTGTTACCCAATAAGTAACCCCTTGAGCGCTTTGAGAGGCACGTTTTGGTCAATTTCCTGTTTCGCGGCAGAATTCGCCTATACGCCGTGCTCTCATTGATCAGCCAAATTCTCATAGTTGTAACTGGCGGTGCAGTGAGGCTTACCGGTTCGGGGCTAGGCTGCCCAACTTGGCCCGAGTGCCAACCAGGATCTCTTGTTTCGGTCCCAGAGCTCGGAATTCATGGCTTTATCGAGTTTGCTAATCGCCTGCTGACTTTCGTCCTTCTGTTTATCGCCTTATTCACTTTCATTTGCGTTCTTCTGGAACCAAAGGGGTCGCGCAAGGGTATTTTTTGGACCTCTTTCAGCCTTGGTTTGGGCATAATCGTTCAGGCGGTAATTGGCGGTATATCAGTGCTGACCGGTTTAAATTCTTGGATTGTTGGACTCCATTTCATAGTTTCAGCCGTGCTTATTGGCATCGCAGCAATTCTGCTCTGGTATAGCCGAGGTGCAAAGACCTTTCAAAGCAACAAGGCTGTTCGGGCCACGACCTCCGCACTCTTCCCTTTTGGCGTTCTAACTATTCTTGTCGGTGTCCTTGTCACCGGAGCTGGACCACATGCTGGCGATGCAGAAACTCCGCGCAATGGATTGAATATCGACTTGTTTGCTCACCTGCACTCTTACCCTGCATATGTCACCACAGCGCTATCGTTGCTGCATGTTTATTTAGTTTTCAGAAGCAAACAACCTATTGGCAGTGCTCTAGCTCTGTTCTTAGTTTTGGGATCTCAAGCGATTCTTGGAATAGTCCAAACTCGAACTGGCCTGCCGGTGATTTTGGTGGGCCTTCACATGCTTGGTGCATCTGTCTTGGCTTATCTATTTACCTGGCAAATGCTGATTCGAAGAATTTGGTTCAAGAAAAAATGACCGCCGTATTTTGGTTCAGAAGAGATCTTAGGCTCGCCGATAATCAGGGATTACTCGCTGCTTTTAGTTACGCAAAATCAACCGGTGACAACGAAGTTGCAGCCGTCTATTTTTACAGTCCACTCGCCTATCAAAACCTCGAAGGCATCAGGCAACACAGCCTTACCGAATCAATCCGAGCGCTTAACACATCGATGCAAGACCAACTAAATGTGGCAGCGGCAGCAACCAGCTCGGAGCTAGCCGAAAAACTAATCGCCATAGCAAATAAAACAAAAACGAACAGAGTATTTGCAATGCGCCTATTCGATCCTGAAGGAATTAGGCAGCAGAATGCAGTTCAAAAAGCGCTTTCTGAAAATGGATGCACTCTTGAATTGATTGGTTCCGGTTATGCAATAGAACCTGGCACAGTGGTCAAACCCGATGGCACAACCTACCGCGTTTACACGCCATTTTATAAATCTTGGGTTCAGCTATTGAGTGAGACTCCGATGAAAAAACCTGCCGGTTCATTTTCCTGGTTGACCATTCCCAAGATGAAAGAGATTCCCAAGCCAGAAAAGCCAAGTCCGATTAAGGTCATCGCTGGCGAAGCTTTTGCTTTGAGAACGCTTCAGCGATTCCGGAAAAGGGCGTTGGCAAGTTATGACGAAAATCGCAATCGCGCCGATTTGAGCGGGACGTCGCATCTTTCGCATGCGCTAGCCCACGGAGAGATTCACCCTAGAACCATTCTCGCTGGCCTAGGTGACTCTCCTGCTGAAGAAGTATTTCGTAAAGAGATTGCTTGGCGCGAATTTTATGCAGATGTTTTATTTCACTATCCGCAGACGCTCACCGATTACTACGAACCTAAATTCAAACAACTTAGATACGACACTGGAAAATCTGCGCAGAGCAGATTCGAGGCCTGGTGTCGGGGTGAAACCGGTTATCCGATGGTCGATGCAGGAATGCGGCAACTGGTAACCACGGGTTGGATGCACAATCGCGTTCGAATGATTGTTGCTTCTTTTTTGGTTAAGGATTTGCACCTGGAGTGGACTCAAGGGGCGGCTTTTTTTGAGGCACATCTAAGTGACTACGATCCGGCATCAAACTCTCATGGTTGGCAATGGACGGCTGGCTGTGGTACCGATGCTTCGCCCTATTATCGAATTTTCAACCCAATACTTCAGGGTTTGAAATTTGATCCAAACGGCGATTACGTTCGGAAATACATTCCAGAGTTAAGCCACATTGCCGGAGCGGCTGTGCACGAACCTTGGGAAATATTCGAAGGATATCAAAACGGCTACCCCGAGCGGATTGTTGACCATAATATCGAGCGCAATGAATCACTAGCTCGATTAGAGGAATTGAAAAACCTTAGTAAATAGCAAAGAACAAAAGCGGATCGAGTCCAACTGCAATAAACAAGGCTGTTAGATAACTTATTGAAAAGTGAAATAGCCTCATCGGGTTGAAGGCACTTCCCTTTTTAGCTTTGATAAGAAGCGAATGACTCTCGATGATAAACCAGCCACCTCCAACTAAGGCAACTACCAGATAGATCCAGCCCATCGGTGCAACTGGAATCAGCACAAAAGTTGTGAGTACCATCACGTAACTGTAGGAGACGATTTGTTTACCAACGGCAACCGAATCTGCAACCACCGGTAGCATCGGAACCCCTGCAGCCTTATAGTCATCTAGGTATTTCATCGATAATGGCCAGTAGTGCGGAGGCGTCCATAGGAAGATAATCACAAAAAGAACTAGTGCACTCCAGCTCAGCGAATTTGTTACTGCGCTAAATCCGATAAGTACCGGCATCGCTCCAGCTGCTCCACCCCAGACGATGTTCTGCGGCGTTCTTCGTTTGAGTAGCAATGTGTATACAAAAATGTAGAACAATTCAGCGCTCAGCGCCAAAAGTGCTGATAGCCAGTTCACGAACAGTCCAAGCCAAAGCACCGAAATAATTCCAATTGCGGTAGCAAAAATCACGGCGGAGCGCTTACTAAGTTCACCTGTGACCAGTGGTCGTTTCTGGGTACGACCCATAACTTTGTCAATATCGGTGTCGATTATTGAATTGAAAGAATTTGCGGATCCAGCACTTAGCGCCCCACCGATAAGAGTTGCCAAAACTAACCAAAGGTTAGGTATTCCACGTTCTGCCAAAATCATGACCGGGACAGTCGTGATAAGCAGAAGTTCAATTACGCGGGGTTTTGTAAGGGCAAAAAAAGCCACCAATTTGCGATAGAAATAGTTCAAATTGGCTCCGTAGCTGGGTTTGATTTACTCTAAGTCTAAGCCAAACCCACGAAACTGTTACATCTCCGTAATAATTTATTGCTCGGGTGTAGACTTCAAGAACAAATACACCGCACTGCTTAGGGCTCTAAGGCCCTTATTTAGGGTGTAATTAGGAAGGCGACGAAGCCATTTCTCTAGACCAAATCGCCTCAAACTAAGGAGTGAGTGCTTTGACACTTAGCTGGGAAAGCATCGATTCTAAAGCCGTTGACACCGCAAGAGTATTAGCCGCAGACGCCGTAGAAAAAGTTGGAAACGGCCACCCCGGTACCGCGATTTCGTTAGCCCCTGTTGCGTATTTGCTTTTTCAAAAAGTGATGAATCACGATCCGAAGGATCCGAAGTGGGCCGGTAGAGACAGATTCATCCTCAGTGTCGGTCACTCTTCATTAACTTTGTATAACCAACTATATCTCGCCGGATATAACTTGGAACTTGAAGATCTAAAGGCTCTTCGAACCTGGGGCTCAAAAACTCCGGGCCACCCCGAGTTCGGGCACACCGATGGTGTTGAAATCACAACTGGCCCGCTCGGTCAGGGTTTAGCATCGGCAACCGGTTTCGCATATGCAGCGAGGTTCGAACGCGGACTATTTGACCCAGACACAAAAGCCGGTGAGTCAGCATTTGATCATTTCATCTACGTAATCGCCGGTGATGGTGATATGCAGGAAGGTGTCACCAGCGAAGCCGCTTCTTTGGCAGGACATCAGCAGCTTGGGAACCTTGTTGTTATCTATGACTCAAACCAGATATCCATCGAAGATGACACAAATATTGCTTTCACCGAAGATCTATCCGCTAGATATGACTCTTACGGGTGGCACACTCAAACTGTTGACTGGAAAAAGACTGGCAATTACGAAGAGGATATTGAGGAACTGTATCAAGCGATCGAAAGAGCCAAAGCAGTTACCGATAAGCCATCGCTAATTACTCTTCGCACGATAATTGGTTGGCCGTCGCCGAAGAAACAAAACACCGGGAAAATTCATGGCTCTGCTCTCGGTCAAGAAGAACTAGCCGGCCTAAAAAAGACGCTTGGCTTTGATCCGGAAAAAACTTTCGAAGTAGCCGATGAGGTTATTTCACATTCAAGAGCGAATGCTGCTTCGCGGGCAGAACTTGCGAAGGATGCATGGCAGCAGCGTTTTGATGCTTGGGCTGCAAAAAACCCAGAGCATAAGGATTTGTTTGATCGTGTCCAATCAGGCCAGGTGCCAGAGAATCTAGATGGCGTGTTACCTGTTTTTGAGTCAGGTAAAGACGTTTCTACTAGATCAGCGTCGGGCAAAGTAATCAATGCAATTGCTGGGATCATGCCTGAGCTTTGGGGCGGCTCTGCCGATCTTGCTGAATCAAACAACACCACTATTGAAGGTGCTAAGTCATTCGTACCCGCTAAGTGGTCAACCCACGAGTGGTCCGGCGATAAGTATGGCCGGGTTTTGCACTTCGGCATCCGCGAACATGCCATGGCTTCGATACTCAACGGTATTGTCTTGCACGGAAACACCAGAGTTTTCGGTGGAACATTTCTAATTTTCAGCGATTACATGCGGCCAGCGGTAAGGTTAGCCGCTCTTATGCAAGTACCATCCATCTTTGTTTGGACTCACGATAGCGTCGCACTCGGAGAGGACGGCCCTACGCACCAGCCGGTCGAGCAGTTGGCAACATTACGTGCTATCCCGAATTTGGATATGATCCGACCAGCAGATGCTAACGAAGTGTCTTTCGCGTGGGCGCAAATGCTTAGACGGCGCAAGGGCCCAGCAGGAATTGCGCTAACTAGACAAAACATCCCAGTTTTCTCACGCGGTGTCCCAGATGAAACAGGTGTCAGTTACGCCGGCGCTGAGCACACGGCGCAGGGTGCATACATTTTGGCTGAAGCATCAAATTCCAAACCAGAGGCCATAATCATCGCAACTGGTTCTGAAGTTCATTTAGCCATCAACGCAAGGCTGCAATTAGAGGCCAATGGCATCGCTACTCGCGTCGTGTCTGCCCCATGTCTTGAGTGGTTTGATGAGCAGCCAGAGAGTTATCGTAGGCAAGTTCTTCCAGATGAGGTTTCGGCCAAGGTATCGGTTGAAGCCGGTTTGTCCCTCGGTTGGAGTAAATACATCGGGGCAAATGGAATATCGGTCTCGATTGAGCACTTTGGTGCTTCAGCGGATTACAAAACCTTGTTTACAAACTTTGGTATTACCACCGAAGCCGTAATTGCCGCAGTAAACAAAGCCATTAAAAACTAGGTCGGAGAAAACGATGACTAATCCCCTTGCCCAATTAGCCACAAACGGTGTGAGCATTTGGCTGGATGACTTATCCAGAACCAGGATTCGCTCCGGAGCGCTGGCGGAGCTGATCACTAGTCGAAGTGTCAGCGGTGTTACAACAAATCCAACTATCTTCGCCGCCTCAATCGGCAAAGGCGATGGCTACCAGGATCAGGTAACAGTACTTGCCGCTGCTGGTGCAAGTGCATCAGAGGCTATTTTTGAGATAACCACTAAGGATGTTGCCGAAGCGTGCGACATATTTGCTGATGTTTATCAAAGTTCAAGTGGTTTTGACGGCCGGGTATCTATTGAAGTCGAGCCAGGACTTGCTAACGACACCGCTGGGACGGTCATGCAGGCAAAAGAACTATTTGCCAAGGTAAATCGGCCAAATGTAATGATAAAGA
>JAURKU010000052.1 GCA_030831605.1 Rhodoluna sp. | reverse complement strand
TGTGTTTCGTCAAATTTACTTAGCTTACTGCACGGAGAATTCCAAGAAGGAAATTCATACCAAACTGGCGCTGAAAGCTCAGAGATGACAATCTTTCTCTGTCCGCTAGTTTTAGATGCTGTCAGTTCAAGGCTCAATTTAGACAGCAGATCCTCTTCCCGAATTATATAACTTCGTAAATTTGCTCCATCGATCACTTGTCCGTCACGAAGCCACTGGTATGTAAAAGTGACATCCGCATCCCAATCCCCTTCGTTAGCCCAGAGCGTGCTTCCGACAGTAAGTTGCCCCGAAATAGTTGGAGAACCCGTCTTTGAGAAGTTTCCTATAAAACCAACAACTGTGACTGGATTTTGGAACAAAGAGGAGGACCCGCCCGTTACCTGGCCATAGTCATTCGAGCCCCAGCATCTGATAACGCCTGAATCTGAATACACGCAGCTGTGGAAACCTGTTGCGGTTAATGAATGATAGTCCGGCTCTGATAGAACATCATTGGCTTGATTTGTATAAGGGGCATTTAATTCACCAATCTGGTGATATTCGTTACTTCCCCAGCAACTTACTGTGCCGTTTGATTTTAGGGCACAGGTGTGAGCCACACCCATGGCGAGACTAGTGACATCTGAGAGTCCAACTACCTGAACCTTAGTTGATCTTGCTTGATCTGTCCCGTCACCTAATAATCCAAGCTCATTAGCGCCCCAACATGAAACAGCTTTTGTCACCAAAATGGCGCAGGTATGTCTAGTGCCAGCCGCGATTGATGTTGGGCTCAATAAGTCAACGACTTCCACTGGGCTTAACTTGCTGTCCTTGGTGCCATCACCTAACTGACCAAAATCATTGGAGCCCCAACACATAGGGGTCTTATCTTTAGTCATCGCACATGTATGGAAGTACCCAGCTGAGATTGACTCTGCATTGCTGATACCAGTGACCTGGACGGGTGTATTTCTAGAAATTGTAGTTCCGTCACCCAAACGCCCTTGGCCATTAAATCCCCAGCACTTAACAGTGCCGTCGCTAATCAAAGCGCAGGTATGGAGGTAACCTGCTGATATAGCCACAACATTATTGAGATTAGCCACAGCCACAGGACTAAATCGAACTTGACTTGTGCCGTCACCTAAACGGCCCGAGCCATTACTGCCCCAACATTTAACGGTTCCATCGGAAATTAATGCACAAGTGTGAAGGTATCCCGCCGACACAGACTTGACATCGACTAAACCGCTAACTGTTACTGGGTATGCTCTTGGAGCATTTGTGCCATCACCAAGTAGCCCAAAATCATTCCTACCCCAACACTTAACAGTGCCGTCATCCTCAACTGCACAGGTGTGGTAGTACCCGGCGGAAATACCGGGTCGATCTTGATTTGCAGCTGCAACCAAAGGTTTCTCAATTGAAAAGTTTGTAATCCCAGCAATTACAAGAGCAAGAGTAAAGCGAGCTAAACCGCTTCCCGAAAGAATTTTCTGGAGATTGAGGCCAAAGGTAGACATACCTAAGGCTAACACTCCTTGATTCACGAATATTTTGCCAAAGCGCGCTTGGAGGGACTCGAACCCCCAACCTTCTGATCCGTAGTCAGATGCTCTATCCGTTGAGCTACAAGCGCTGGGTGCCTAAAGGCAACTTGGTTAGTTTAGCCGACTAAGCAGTATCTCTCAACGCCCCTATATAAGAGGTAAATTTATCGGCTAAACTACTAAGGTTCTGGAGATGTCGCATAGCCCGGTCGAGTGCGCCCGCCTGCTAAGTGGGTAGGGAGGTTAAATCTCCCTCGAGGGTTCAAATCCCTCCATCTCCGCCAGAACTAAAGCCCCAGGAAACTGGGGCTTATCTTTTTCTCAGGTTTTCAAATTAGGCTGTAGTAAAAGGAGTCCCTTGAAACGTTTCGGATTGAGATCAGCGGCGCTAGCAATCGCCGTTTCCTTCTCCCTGCTGCTTACTAGCCAATCAGCTAGTGCTGCGTTACCGGTTTCAGGAATATCCAGCACTGCATATAACGAGGGTTCTGATAAAGCTGCGCCTTTTTATAACCCGCTAGCAGTGAGCGCAATAAATCTAACTATGCCTCAGGCGACAGTGAATGAACTAAACAACAATCCTGGAACTACGGTGTATCAGCCAGCTTCCGTCTCGATCACAACCGCTGACGGTGTTACCACCAACATCAGCAATATCGGCGTGAGGCTAAAGGGGCAGGCGACAAGAACAAATCTTTATGGCAAAGCTGCCATGAAACTCAAATTTGACGCTTTTGTAGATAACCAGAAATTCATGGGCCTTACCCGGATGACTCTAAATAGCATGGTTCAGGACCCGTCCTATTTACGTGAAGCTACCGCTTACCGGTTTTACCGGGCGATGGGTTTGATTGCGCCGAGAACTACTTACTCCTGGGTGACAGTTAACGGAGCTGACTTTGGCTTGTATGCCAACATCGAATCCGTAGATTCACAAATGGTAAAGAGGTGGGTGGAACCAAAACACATCTACTCATCAAACTGTTACATGGCAGATCTCACCTATAGCCAAAGCTGGTGTTTTGACACTAACTATGGTGATGCAAATCGCTCAGATCTAAATGCGGCTATCGCGGTTTCTATTTACGATGGCGAAGCTTGGTGGAATGAAGTAAACAAAGTAGCGAATATGACTTCGGTGATAAGCCTGATGGCTGCCGATCTGTATTCCAGTAACTGGGATGGCTATACCGATGTGGTGCAAAATAACTACTACATAGTTTTTGACCAATCAAATAAATTACGAATTATCCCCTGGGGGCAAGACCAAGCCTTCCCGATAGATTCTTCAGCTCAGCTGGATTGGCTTGGTCGTGGACCTGCATTTAGAAACTTCGGCAACCAGGAGCGAAGCGTTATGTTGCGCAAATGTGTCGCCTATGCACCTTGTCAGAAACTACTTGTCCAGGCACAGGTAGAAATAAAGAAGAAAACCGATGCGCTAAATATTCCTGATTTCAAGAACAAGATTGCCGCTGTGATTAACAACGCATATGTTCGTTACCAGAGCAGATCTAATGCAAATCTATCTGACGTGACTTTTTGGCAGAACTGGTTGGATGTCTTCTTTGGTAATCGAAACGCATCGCTTACCACCTTCTTAAACTCAAGAGCTCCTGAAGCCCCGAACCTTACCCTCACCGGTGCAGCAACAGTGGGTTCCACCCTCACTGCCGATGCGTCGATTTGGGATTACACAGCAACACTTGGTTACCAGTGGCTTCGCGATGGTCAACCGATAGCCAATCAAACCAGTAGGACTTACCAACTTAAAATTGAAGACCAAGCAAAACTGGTCTCGGTGAGGGTCACCTCAAGTAAAGGTATTTTGCCTTCTGCATCGACTCTCTCCCAGGCGGTTCTGGTCTCGACAGCTCAAGCACCAACGGCTTCAATCTCCGGAAGCAATGCTGTTGGAGGATTACTCAGCGCGACTCCCGTCGTTAGCTCTGGTGTTCAAGTTAGCTATAAGTGGCTTAGAGCTGGTAAGGCCATAACCGGTGCAACCAGTGGAATCTACCGGCCGACACTTAGCGATTTTGGTAAATCCATCAGCGTGATAACCACTGTTACGCAAACCGGATTTCCCCAGGTTGTCTCGACAAGTAGCGCGCTAACCATTGGAGCGGGGACCCTGCCCACTCCGACCTTAGCGATTGCCGGTAGTGCTGCTGTTGGCAACAGTTTGGCACTTAATATCTCCGGTATCGAAACTGGAGCGAGGGTTAGTTATCAGTGGCTTCGAAATGGTAATGCGATCAGCAGTGCAACAAGGGGAACTTATCTTCTAAAAGCCGATGATCTAAATGCGAATGTGAACATCAGAGTAACAATCTCAAAAACCGGATATAACAACCTCGTTGTTCAAGCCATTGCTAAAGTTGTTGGGCTTGGCAGCCTAATTAAAACTCCGACCCCACTAATCACCGGCTCTTATAAGGTAAGTTCCACGCTAACCGCCTCGCCTGGGGTCTGGGATGCAAGTTCGAAGCTCACCTACCAGTGGCTTCGAAACGGGGTTGCCATAACCGGTGCAACGCTAAAGACCTACCGTTTAACTTCAGTTGATTCCAAACAGAGCATATCGGTGCAGGTGACAGCAAATAAGGTTGGCTACCAAAGTGTGACTAAGACTAGCTCTTCTGGGCTAGTGAACTAGTTCTTATTCACTGCAAACCTGAATGATGTGGCCGTCTGGGTCCTGGCCGTCTAGATAAGCCTTCCCGTTGTGCAGTATCGTTTCTGCCTTAAACGCACAGTGGTGCTTAGCGGCAACTTCACGGGCTAAGTCAATACTTGAAACGCTAAAGACTGGCTTAATCGGGTTATCTTCACCGATGCTAACCTCATGGCGATATTGCTCTGGAGCTAGGTGCAGTAATACTTCATTCCCAGATCCACTCACGCTAGCAAAGCCGTCCGCTAGATAGTAGTCATGCGCCTGAAATAGGTCCTTATAAAAATCAGCAGAACGATTTAGATCCGCAACCCATAAAACTATTGTTGTCATAACTAACACTCAACCACATTCACTGCTAAGCCGCCTAAAGAGGTTTCCTTGTATTTACTCGACATGTCAATTCCGGTTTGGCGCATGGTTTCAATAACTGTGTCCAAGGAGATCTTGTGACTGCCGTCCCCGAGCAGCGCCAAACGAACGGCACTAACCGCAGTTCCTGCGGCGATAGCATTTCTTTCAATACACGGCATCTGAACAAAACCACCAACCGGATCGCAGGTTAGCCCGAGATTGTGTTCCATGGCTATCTCAGCGGCATTTTCAATTTGTTGATTGGTGGCTCCGAGTACCGCCGCCAAACCGGCGGCTGCCATTGAACAGGCCGAGCCGACTTCTCCCTGGCAGCCTGCTTCCGCACCAGAAATAGAGGCGTTTCGTTTATAAAGAGATCCGATCGCTCCAGCGACAAGCAAATAGTCTCTAGCGATTTTCTCACTAGCAACACCTTTGAATTTCATAGCGTAGTAACCGACCGCAGGAATAATGCCAGCCGCTCCGTTTGTCGGTGCAGTAACAACTCTCATACCAGCAGCATTTTGTTCATTTACCGCAATCGCATAAGCCTGAAGCCATTCGTTTGAAACTTCGGCTGTGTCAAATTTTCCAAGCCGCTCGGCCATATCTGCAGCTCTTCTAGTTACGGCAAGATAGCCCGGCAGAACACCTTTTTCTACTAAGCCCTGCTCGATGCAGTTTTGCATCGCATCCCAAATTGCATTTAGTCTGCGCAAAAGCTCTTTTTCACCGTGTATCGCTATTTCGTTCTGCCAAGCTACTTCGGCAATTGACATTTCTTCACGTTCACAGATTTCCAATAGCTCAACGGCATTGGAAAACTCAAACGGTGGCCTAATTCGTTCAACTTTCGCTAGCGGATGATCCGCTTCAACAAAGCCGCCGCCGACTGAGTAGTAGGTCTGTTCCAGTAGCACTTCTCCAGTGCTGTCTTCTGCTTTGAACTTCATCGCATTTGAGTGCTTGGTTAATCTGATCAGCGGTTGGAAACTAAATGACCCTTCGTCGAAGAATATAGTTCGATTTAGTATCTGCCAACTTGAACTAGCAACAGCTTTGCCCCAAGCCGCTAGAACTTTATCTGGCTGACAGTCTTCGGGGGTTTGCCCGGCTAAACCAGCAACAATCGCATTTGTGGTTCCGTGCCCTGGGCCAGTGGCACCGAGAGATCCGAATAGTGAAACGCTTACGCGATGCGTAGGCTCTAACTTGCCTTCGGCTTCTAAAGCCTTAGCAAAGAGCAGCGCTGCTCGCATGGGACCAACGGTATGTGAACTGGAAGGTCCAATTCCGATGGTGAATAAATCAAGCGCCGAGATGTAATCTCGCATGGCTTAAGCCTAACTACTGTCCCTTCGAACAGGTAGTAGTTGCTGCGTTAGTGCCCTGAGCCCAGTCCGGTAGCGGGGTAACCGTAGGGGTGGGGGTTGGCTTAGGGGTGGCTGTTGGGCTCTTAGTCGGAGTAGGGCTTGGGCTTCGACTTGGCGCAACGACCGAGCCAGCACCGGTGTTGGTTACCTTGCCAAGCACGATTGGTTCGTCATTTACCAGCTTGTCGAAGATTACCTGAGCCTTTTCGATATCCGGCTGCACCCTGCTCGCATTCTCACCGGTCATATAAGTTGTTGGAACCTGTAGGAAGGTGATCTTGCTCATCGGAATTGATTTGAGCGCATCGGCAACCCCAACCATTACCGCTGGGTCTGCCAAGGTGTTACTCAACTTCATGTTTCTTGCAGCTGCTTGAGCGAGGCTATAGAGCATCACCGGGTTGTTGAGGATGTCTTTGTTCTTTAGCTTTCTAACCAAGGCTGTCATGTATACCTGTTGGTTAGAAATTCGAGCCAGGTCAGAGCCGTCCCCGACACCGTGTCTGGTTCTCAAAAACTGTAGGGCCTGCAGTCCTTGGAGGTTGTGCATGCCGGCTTTCAAATACGTGTTGGTGTATGGATCATTAATATCTTCCGCAACACATACCTCAACACCACCAACAGCATTAGAAAGTTCGATCACGCCGTTGAAATCGATCATGGCTAGAAATGGGATCTCTAAACCAGTAAGAGCTTCAATAGTTAGTAATGTGCAACCTGGTCCGCCATTTGCGATAGTTGCGTTAATCTGACCAAGCTCTTGGGCGTAGTAACCGGGACCACCGGTAGTACTAGGGCAGGCTGGCCACGGCACCATTAGATCTCTTGGGAAAGATAAGCCAACCGCGTTTTTACGATCTGCGGAAATGTGCATCAGGATGATTACATCGGCAAGATTAGATTGCTCGGTACCAAAGACTCCATTGCCGGTTCCCTCACGAGTATCAGAACCGACCAGAAGGATATTCAGCGGGCCCTTTAAATCCGGAATCTTTACTTCTTTACCATCTATGGTGGTCAGCTGAATTTGACGACGACCAAGTTCCTGAGAGAGTTGGTAGGCAGAAATACCGGTAACGGTAAGAGTCGAAACTAAAACTACGACAAGCGCCTTACCCAAAACCCCGAGCACGCTGCGCAGTCGACCACGAGCAGCGACGTTGCCGTGTCGGGCAATTGCTCGCTCTGCTTTTTTCTTGGACTTCTCAGTCAAATCGGTAACCCCTTCGCGAGTTGGCCTTTGAGTCTTAGTTACGATAGAAAACTGGCGGAGGCCGTGGGATTCGAACCCACGGAACCTTTCAGTTCACTGGTTTTCAAGACCAGCTCCATCGGCCGCTCGGACAGACCTCCGTTGATAAGTCTAGCCAAAACCCAAGGTGTCTCAAAAATAGCCTGTGAACCTGAATCTAGGCTGTAAATCTAGTTGCCTTGGCTGAAGATGATGCCCTCTAAACCTGAAAGCACTCGGGCAACGCCGTGCTCCTCGACGCTAGCAGTAACCACGGTGGCTGCGGCTTTTACCTCTTCTGGCCCCTGCCCCATAGCGAATGAGATACCGCCGCCGGCGTTGGCCCATTCGAACATGTTTATATCGTTCCGACCATCGCCGATGGTAATTACCCGATCGCCTGGAATACCCAGCGCTTTTCGGCGCTGCTCTAAAGCAGATGATTTGGTAACGCCCATCGGGGCAATATCAAGCCAGGCGGTATAACCAATAGCGTAGGAGACCGAATGGAGGCCGACCTGTTCAACAAGTTCCAGAAAATCGTTGACATCTTGTTCCGGGGATAAGACAACTACCCGGCTGACTTCGCCCTGCATCAACTGATCAAGCGGCGTCTCAATATTTTTACTCCCCAGAGCATACGTTGGAAACTGTTTGTGAAAGCGATAGGTGCCGTCGATATCTTCAACGGCAAAGTGTGCTTCAGGAAGCTTCTCGATTAACTTAGTGAGCACCGGCTTCGGGTCAAACCCGATAACTTCTCGAACGTGATAACCAACCGGGTGTGCTGGATCGATTTCTACCGTTACCGCACCGTTGGAACAAACCACGTGGCCCCTAGTGATGCCGAGTTCCTGAACTACAGGAATTGTGTTTGCCGCTGCTCGCCCGGTTGCAACAACAACGTGGTGCCCTAGATCAACTACTCGCTGCACCTCACGAATTACCTCGGCGGCAAGATAACCGTCATCGTGAACCAGTGTTCCATCGACATCGATGGCAATTAACCAAGGCTCATGCATGCTTAGCCTTTTTGCTCAATTACTTCAATGCCACCAAGATACGGCCGAAGTGCGGCAGGGACACGAACAGAACCATCGGCCTGTTGGTGGTTCTCTAAAATCGCCACTAGCCACCTGGTGGTAGCGAGAGTTCCATTCAAAGTGGCAGCGGTGGCAGTCTTACCGTCTTGCTTGCGATAGCGAATATTTAACCTTCGGGCTTGGAAAGTGGTGCAGTTAGAAGTTGAAGTTAGCTCTCGATATGTTTCTTGAGTTGGCACCCAAGCTTCAATGTCGTATTTTCTTGCGGCAGAAGAACCAAGATCTCCGGCTGCAATATCAATCACTCGATAAGGAAGTTCACATGCCTTTAGCATTTCCTCTTGCCAGGCGCGCAATCTCTCATGCTCCGCTTCTGCGTCTTCAGGTGCAACATAGCTAAACATTTCCAGCTTGTTGAACTGGTGAACACGCAAAATACCTCTGGTATCTTTACCGTGACTTCCAGCTTCTCGGCGGTAGCAGGTTGACCAACCGGCATAGCGAACTGGCCCGTTAGATAAATCAATAATTTCATTGCTGTGATATCCAGCTAGCGCAACTTCACTTGTGCCGGTTAAATACAAATCATCTGCTGGTAGGTAATAGATCTCATCAGCGTGAGCACCTAGGAAACCAGTTCCGGCCATCACCTCTGGCTTTACCAAAGTTGGGGTAATCAATGCGGTAAAGCCGGCGTTTGCCGCCTTATCTAGGGCCATGTTCATCAGCGCTAGTTCTAATCTGGCTCCCCAGCCTTTTAGAAAGTAAAAGCGTGATCCGGATATTTTTGCACCGCGTTCAATATCAATCAGATCAAGCGATTCGCCGAGCGCAACGTGATCTTGGGCCTTGAAGGCAAACTGCGGTTTGGTTCCTTCTTCTCGAATTACAACAAAGTCATCTTCGCCACCAACCGGAACACTCGGAATGACAACATTTTCAATCTGCCAAAGAATTTTCTGTAATTGTTCTTCCTCGGCATTAGCCTGGGCTTCTGCTGATTTCACCTGGGCGGCTAACGCTTGGCCGGCAGCAATCAAAGCTGGTTTATCTTCCTTTGCAGCACTAGCAACTAGTTTTGATTTGCTGTTTTGTTCGGCACGAAGATTCTCAAAATCAACTAGGGCTTTACGCCAAGCCTTATCCGCCGCTACTGCTTGATCCACTAGTGCTTCGCTTGCCCCGCGAGCTTTTTGCGAAGCCTTGATGGCATCGGGGTTTTCGCGAAGCAGGTTCGGGTCAATCATGTTTCTAGGTTACCTTTAGCGTCCCTTACGAAGCTGCTTTAGCCAGCTTTCGGCATCGACAAACTCTTTATTCGAGTTATTACCTCGGTGCTGACTCTTACCGCGATCAGCTCTAGGGTATGAACCTAGGAAAACCACCTTTGGGCTAAACCGGTGCAGCCCCATTAAAGCCTCGGCCATTGCCTGATCTTCGATGTGTCCCTGGGCATCAATGTTGAAGCGATAGCGGCCAAGTTGATCACCGACCGGTCTTGATTCAATTCTGCTTAGGTTTACTCCTCTGGCTGCAAACTGCTCTAGCATCTCCAGCAATCCACCTGGTCGATCATCAGGCAATTCAACAATTACCGAAGTTTTATCACGGCCGGTTCTTGGCGCAGGTGCATCGGCTAAACCGATTTCAATAAATCTAGTCTGCGCGTTTTTGTTATCACCGATGTTTTTTGCTAAGACAGTTAGTTTGTAGTGAGCAGTAATGCTCTTAGCGGCAATAGCTGCTTGAGCTACCGACCCAGCTTCCAAAAGAGCAACTGCCGCGGCAGCAGTTGAAGTTGCTGGAATGTGTGAGTGCTTTGCAAGGTTTTCAGTTAGCCAACCTCGGCACTGAGCATAAGCGGTTGGATGTGTTGACACAATTTTGACGTCGCTGATTTTAGTGCCGGGTTTAGCAACCAAATTAAATGTAACTGGCACTAGATACTCACCGAAGATTCGAATATTAGAGGTGTTTGCTAGAGCATCAAGTGTGGCACTAACGCCACCTTCAATTGAATTCTCAACTGGAACAATTGCCCGATTAGCTTTACGGCTAGTAACCGCATCGATTGCTTCGGTGACACTAGAAACTGGAAAGCGTTTGGCATTTTTAGCTTCTTTGACCTGATCAAGAGCAAGCTCGGTGAACGTGCCCACTGGACCTAAAAAGGCGTAGGTTAGGGAGCTGCTTTTGCTTTTTGCCATAGATAAAGGTTAATGCAGTTACGGATACTTAGGAGCAGATGGCAAGCCAAAGTATTTCTCTAGCGTAGAAATACTCTTTTGCTTCATATCGGTTGCAAGTTCAATCCCGACATATCTCAGGTGCCAAGGCTCATACTGATAACCGGTAACTGCCGTGGCATTTTGCGGGTAGCGAATGATGAAGCCCCAGCGATGAGCGTTTGCCTTCAACCAAGCCCCCGCCTTGGTTCCACCAAAGCAAACTCTAATCTGGCAGCCCTGATCGCGAGCTGAAACATCAATAGCTAAACCGGTTTGATGCTCCGAATAACCAGGTCTTGCCGCTAAGGCTTCTCCGGCAGCCAATCCAAAGCGACTGACCTGCCTATCGTGGACACTTTTTTGAGTGTTGTATGAGCGATAGGCGCTTTGAATAACTAATCTGCCTTTGCCAGCTTTTTGCATCGACTTGGCTAAACCCTCGGCTGCTGCTGCAACGTCTCTTCGCATCGAGTGCTGGTAGGGATTAGCATTTAGCGGCCCAAAACCTGGAACAACTAAATCAACCGGTTTGTATTTGATTGGGTTTAGTGGCCGCGCCTTGTTCACAACTACCCAGATAGATGTTGGATTGTCGATGCTGTTAGCGCCTAAATCTAAGGCTCTTGCGGGTGTAGGGTTATCTACCGAGGGCAATATACCGAGCCCGAGAAGGCCAAATCCCACCGCGAGCAACGCTCTGCTGAAATGTTTTTTGGCCATTCACCTAGTCTAACTTTCGGTTATTGAAGAAAAGAGAACGCCTTGGCGCGTGCAGATAGAAAAGCAGCTGCAGCAGAATCAGCTAAAACCGGCATTATGACCCACAGACAAATCATGTTTGTGCTCTTTGGCCTAATGGCCGGCATGTTCCTCTCCGCGTTAGACCAAAGCGTGGTTGGCACTGCGATGAGAACTATTGCAGATGACCTCAATGGTCTATCCGCCCAAGCCTGGGTAACCACCGCTTACCTGATTACCTCCACCATTGCAACGCCTATTTACGGCAAGCTCGGTGACATTTTTGGTAGAAGATACCTATTTATTATTGCGATTTCAATTTTCATTGTCGGATCAGTTATTTGTGGTTTTGCAAACTCGATGTATGAGCTAGCTGCGTTTAGAGCAATCCAAGGTGTTGGTGCCGGTGGGCTCTTTGCTCTTGCGCTAACCATTCTTGCCGACATAGTTCCTCCTAGGGAGAGAGCAAGATATCAAGGAATGTTCCTTGCGGTGTTTGGAACATCATCGGTCCTTGGGCCACTGATCGGTGGACTATTAGCTGGAATTGATAGTTTTATCGGTATAACCGGTTGGCGTTGGATCTTCTTGATGAACCTACCGATTGGACTAATCGCGCTAGCCCTAGTCGTTTCCTTCTTGCATGTCCCACATCAAGAAAGTCAATCAAAGCGCATCGACTGGTGGGGAGTTGTTACCATCATCATCGGTGTTGTCCCACTTCTTGTCGTTGCTGAGCAGGGCAGGGAATGGGGCTGGGGTTCCTGGAATGCAATTGCATCTTATGTAATTGGTGGTTTTGGTATTGCCGCATTTATCTGGGTTGAAAAGCAAATGGGTCCGGATGCAATCCTGCCATTGCACCTGTTTAAGTCATCAACCTTCTCACTAACCACACTGCTTGGTGTAATCATCGGTATTGGAATGTTTGGTGGAATGATTTCACTTCCACTGGTGCTGCAAATTGTTTACGGTGCATCTCCTACCGACGCTGGTTATCTAATGATTCCGATGGTGATAGGTATGATGAGCGCTTCAATCATCAGTGGAAGAATTACCAGCAATACCGGTAAATACAAAATCTTTATGATTTGCGGAACTGCCTGCATGGCTGTTTCTTATATCTATCTAGCAACTCTTAGCTACCAGTGGCAAATCTGGCAGGTCTCCATCGGTATGGTGCTGATGGGTCTTGGGCTCGGTCAGATGATGCAAACATTAACCATTGCTTCACAAAATGCCGTCGAAGCAAAAGATATCGGTGTTGCCACCAGCTCCTCTACCTTCTTTAGGCAGATGGGTGGAACCCTAGGTGTTGCTATATTCCTCTCTATCCTGTTCAACACCCTGGCCGATAAGGGTAATGATATGGCCAAGGCAATTAAGGCGGCCATTATGGCTAACCCGGCTCTGCTAGCTGATCCTAGAAATGCCGCCTTTACCAAGAACCAGGACTTCGGTTCGATGGTTCAATATGATTCGTCCTTCCTAAAAACAGCTAGCCCCGAGTTGGCAAACCCAATCAAGGATGCATTCGCCCAGTCAGCAACCAGCGTGTTTATCTCGGCAAGCTTTGTGGTCGTTGCCGCTTTTGCCCTGTCCTGGTTTGTCAAGGAACTAGCACTTAGAACTAAATCTGGCGTTCAGGAGAAGGCCGAGAAGGCTGCTGCTGGCATGCACTAAAGCTAAAAGCTTCTGGCCTAGACAGCATTGTCTAGGCCATTAGTCTTTAACTACACGGGAGTTCGGTCAACCGAGCTGAGATGTGACTAGTTCGTCTAAAACCGTCAAACCTGATCTGGGTAATGCCAGCGTAGGAAGGAAATAATGAAACGCTTTATCGCCATAGTACTTTTAGTGCTCAGCCTCAGTTCCTGTGCTAGCACCAAGCAAAAAGTTACGTTAGTAGCGCATGACTCCTTTGCAATTAGCGATGAACTGATCGCTGAGTTTGAAGAGAGCTCGGGTTATGAGTTAGAAGTGGTTCGAGCCGGTGATGTTGGTGGAATGACTTCGAAATTGGTGCTGACTAAGGACTCACCGATAGCTGATCTTGTCTATGGTATTGATAACACTTTCTCACCGGTTGCAATCAAGAACAAAGTGATCGATGGAAATCTAACCGCAATCGACTATGCGGATGTCTGTTTCAATATTGATCTAGATTACTTTTCAGCTAACAATCTAGAGATTCCCAACCATTGGAAAGAACTAACAGATCCAAAATACAAAAACCTAACCGTTATTGAAAATCCGAACACCTCTTCACCGGGTTTAGCCTTTCTGGCTGCGACCTACGCTTACCTAACTAACCCGCAGGATATTCCGGAACCTATTGGCTGGTGGCTTCAACTTCGTGATAACGGAGTGAAAGTTGCTGCCAGTTGGGAAGATGCCTACTACACAGATTTCTCTGGTTCAACGGGCAAGGGTAAATACCCGATAGTGCTTTCTTATTCTTCATCTCCTGCTTATGAAGTTGATGAACAAGGTAAACCAAAAACTCAAGCGCTACTTAGAGATTGTTTTAGACAAACCGAGTATGCCGGTTTTCTAACCAACGCCAAGAACAAAACTGGAGCAAAAGCATTTATCGAATTCATGCTCGGTGAGAATTTTCAGAAGGCTTTGCCAGAGAGCATGTATGTCTACCCAATCAATAGCAGTGTGAAACTACCTAAAGCGTGGGAAGAAAATGCCAAGCCGGCAACATCGATTGTCGGTGACAAGCTAGACATCAGCGCTAATCGCGATAAGTGGTTAGCTGATTTCAACTGGGTATTTGAAGTTGCTCCGTAGCAGAAAATTACTCTGGGCTATCCCCTTTCTATTCATGGGGTTTGCTTTCTACGTTCCACTACTTTCAGTGCTGAGCCTAGGCTTTGGCGATCACCTGGTATCGGGGGATACGGGGGAGATAAGTGTTTGGCCGGTACTCTGGTTTACCTTTTGGCAGGCAGCACTATCAACCGTTCTCTGTTTAGTAGTTGGTATTCCAGCTGCATACATCTTTTATAGAAGATCCTTCCTAGGCTCTAACCTGCTCAGATCCGTAATTACTGTCCCCTTCATGCTGCCCAGTTTGGTAGTAGCGATGGCGGTAATCGAGTTTGCCCGCCCATTCGGTGGCTTTGACCCTGTTGTTGCAATCATCTTCGCGAACGTGTTTGCGAATTTTGCCGTAGTGGTTAGAACCGTTGGATCACAGTGGCAGAACATTGCTGATGAAGCCGAAGAGGAGGCCGAATTAGGCGGTGCCGGAAGAGTTCGAACAGCCTTTACGGTAATCCTCCCGCAATTGGCAACATCAATTAGATCATCCGCGGCAATCATCATGCTCTACTGCGCCAGCACCTACGGCATTGTGCTTTCGCTAGGTGGTGGCCAGGTAAATACCTTGGAGACAGCACTTAGCATCACTGTGCTGCAGCGGCTAGATTTTCAACACGGGGCTGCCCTTGCATTACTCCAGGTGCTTTTTAGTTTGGCTGCCTTCACTGCTAGCCGCTGGGGTGGGGCTAATCCGCTTAGCTTTGAACCCAAATCAGCACAATCGAAGAAACTTGATAAAAGAGATGTGCCTGCGTTTGTGTTCACGCTTGCCCTAACTTTTGGAATTGTTGTAATTCCAATTTGTTTGGTGCTAGCTAATGCTTTTAGAAATAGCGCTGGCGATCTAAGTTTTGAAAACTTTCTCCTTCTAGAAACAAGGGGCTACCGAGATCTACTAAATATCAGCTTTGCCGAAGCAGCATTCAATTCTTTGAGAAATCTCCTAGTTGCTACCTTGCTATCGATGATTATTGGCGGCCTAGTCAGCTATCTCTTAGCCGAGCGGGCAAGAAAACGTAGAGAAAAGAAAACAGATTTTATCGGCATCACTTTGGATGCTGCTTTTCTTTTACCAATTGGTGTATCGGCAGTTGTCTTAGGGCTCGGCTACCTAGTCACCCTAAGTGGTGATCTAGCAGATCTTCGCTCACAGTGGTTTATCGTTCCGCTGGTGCAATCGGTCTTTGCAATTCCTATGGTGATTAGAGTGCTCTTTCCAGCCCTGCTGGCAATCGATGATGGTCCTAGGGAACAAGCGATGACCGATGGGGCTAGCAAATTACAAATATTTTTTGATATAGATTTAAGGCTTATTAGGGCGTCGGTAAAAACCGCAGTTGCGTTCAGCGCACTAGTTTCACTTGGAGAATTTGGTGTTGCAAGTTTGCTCGCCTACGCTGATCAAACTACCATTCCAGTTTTGTTGTATCAATTGATTTCTCGGCCGGGAAATCAAAACTACGAAATGGCTCTTGCTGTTGCTGCCATACTGACAGCCCTGACCACTTTGCTCGTTTTACTGGTAAGCCGCGAAACCGATACTATTCGTAAGAAACCGATAGTGCGCTAAAGCGTTCTTTCATAACACTTATCGCTTCAGGGTTTTGATCAATCAAAATAAAGTTTCTTCCCAATTCGCTAGCCGCAGCACCGGTAGTTCCTGAACCGGCAAAGAAGTCCAAAACTACATCCCCTTCTTTGGAAGAAGCTTGGATTATCCTGCGCAATACACCCAGCGGTTTCTGGGTCGGGTAGCCGGTTTTTTCCGTGCCGGTAGGAGAGACGATGGTGTGCCACCAAACGTCGGTCGGTAATTTTCCTCGTTCGACTTTCTCTGGTGTGACCAGCCCTGGTGCCATATATGGCTCCCGATCAACTTCTTCATTGTTGAAGTAGTAGGTTTCTGGGTTTTTGACATAAACCAATATGGTGTCGTGCTTAGCTGGCCAACGTGATTTTGCTTTACCGCCGTAGTCATAAGCCCAGATGATTTCATTTAAAAAGCACTCCCTGCCAAATAGGGCATCAAGTAGTACCTTTGCGTAGTGAGCCTCGCGGTAATCAAGGTGCAGATACAAAGTTCCGCTATCAGTAAGTAAGCGCCAAGCCTGTTCCAGCCTTGGCTCTAAAAAACCCCAGTAGTCAGAAAACTCATCGTCATAGCTAAGTACAGTTTCTTTTACGATGTCGTAGCGTTTACCCTTAAAGCCCATCCGACTGCCTTGTTCGGATCTGGTGGTTACCGAAGAGCCTCTGGTTTGAACCCGACCGGTATTAAATGGTGGATCAACGTATATCAGTTGAATGCTTGCATCGGGAATAGACTGCAAAGCAGTGAGGTTATCGCCTTGGATAACCCGATAGCTTTTCTTAGAC
>JAURKU010000051.1 GCA_030831605.1 Rhodoluna sp. | reverse complement strand
TCACGAACTATCACTAACGCGTGCATACGGGTTCTATGGAAAATTCAATCCAATCTCACTTGTGCTTTGGCTTTCCAGCCTGGGGCTAGCGGTCCTGTTTGTTCCAGTAAATCTAATGGGGCTCGATTTCATGGGCTACCTAGCGCCAAGTGTTGGTTTAGATGACACCATTGGATCGCAAGCTCTCGCAATTAGCGCGGTTATCTTCAGCGGCATGCTGCTTACCGTGATAGCAAGAATTCCGCAGATAAGAAAGCAAGAGCAAGAAGTCCTTGAAGTTGAATCACGGCGCGAATCGCTCAATGACATTTTTATTGGTCAAGAGTGATGCTGCTAAATCAGCTAATCAACCGTTTCGAACAACTCTGGCCAACGCAATCAGCGGAGGAATGGGATTCGGTAGGTCTAGTAGTTGGGAATCGAAACCAACAGATTAAGAAAATACTTCTCACGGTTGATGTAACTGACGAGATTGTTGCTGAGGCCAAAAATTCAAATGCAAATCTAATTTTGGCTCACCACCCACTTCTGTTGCGAGGTATAGAAACCGCCGCAGAAGAAACCAGTAAAGGTTTCGTTCTTACTGAACTAATTCGATCGGGGATCTCGCTCTACAGTGCTCACACAAACGCAGATAGTCAGCCAACTGGGACTTCTGCAGTTCTAGCCAAAGAAATTGGACTAGCCGACACAGCTGTTCTTTCGAAGAACCAACAGGGAACTGGAATAGGAATTACCGGCCTTCTTCCAAAGCCAATCTCATTGGGGGAACTCGCGGGCTTACTAAACGACATACTTCCGCAGACAGCAACCGGTGTCAGAGTCGCAGGAGATTTCAATCGACAAATTCAGAAAGTAGCGCTTTGCGCCGGAGCCGGGGATTCCTACCTGCAGACAGCCCTTGACTCTGCTGCTGATGTTTATATCACTTCAGATCTAAGACACCACCCAGCCCAGGAGATACTCCAGCAGGCAAAGGCCAGAGGCGTTGAGTTCGCCTTGATTGACATTTCGCATTGGGCTGCCGAGTATCTTTGGCTAGACCAGGCGGCGAGGGAATTATCCGACCTGCCTGTCGAGATTCAAGTAAGCGATTTGCGAACAGACGTATTTGATTTTCTATTGAATATTCCAAGGAGCAAGTAGTGAACTTGGATAAACCTGGTCAACAAGCACTCCTAAAGCTGGCAGAGCTTGATCTTGAGATTGCACACCTGAAACATGAGATTGCCAAAGCAATCGATAACAAGCAGTTGAATGATCTAACTGAAGCTCAAACTGCAAGTGCTGGTGAATTGCTTGAGGCAAGAACCAGGCTTGAGAATTTTGAAAGCGAAGTGAAACGCTCTGAAGATGACATCAGGCTGGTGACTGAGCGGTTAGAGCGCGACCGGACAAGGCTAAACAGCACATCCTCACCTAAGGACGCCATCGGCATTCAAGCTGAGATTAATTCGCTATTAAAGCGCAAGGATGATCTAGAGAGCATTGAGTTAGCCCTGTTGCAAGACCTTGAATCAGCTGAGGCCCAGTTCAAACAAATCTCAGCTGAACGCGAATCAGCCCAGCAAGAGATTGAAAGCATCCGAACTTCCATTCAGCATCGGGTCGACGAATTAAAAGCTCAAGGCAGAATGGCTAGTGCTGATCGGGAGATTGTCATCGCTAAAATTCCCAAAGAAGTTTTGAGCCGCTACCAAGTACTGGCTGCTAGGCAAATTGCAGTCGGGCAAGTCATCGACCGTGCTTGCAGCGCCTGTCGGATGACACTGACAGTCGGTGCCATAGATGCCTTGACAAACCTTGCTGAAGATCAAATCGGGTCTTGCCCCGAGTGTCAGGCCATGATCATCCAATGATTGAAAACGTAATCATCGAAGCCGATGGCGGTTCAAGGGGTAACCCAGGACCTGCAGGAAGCGGAGCACTGGTTATCGATGCTGTAAGCGGAAAGATTCTCGCTGAGGCGGCAATCTTCCTTGGGGTTGCAACAAATAATGTGGCCGAGTATCGTGCAGTAATCGCTGGCCTTGAGTTGGTGAAAGAGCTTGCTCCTAAAGCCAGTGTGTTGGTTCGAATGGACAGCAAACTTGTAGTTGAGCAGATGTCGGGTCGTTGGAAGATAAAACACCAATCAATGGCTGAATTGAGCCGAGAACTTCAGGAACAAATTGCTGGAATAGAAATCTCCTTCGAATGGATTCCAAGAGAGCAGAATACTAGAGCTGATGCTCTTGCCAACGAGGCGATGGATGCCGAGCAGAGTGATATTCGTAAATTCATCGCAGAGCCGGGAACGTCGTCGATAAATGTAGTGTCAAGCGCAGCAAAATCACGAGTGGTCGACATCGAATACAACCCGCTCATGCCATCGTCAGTTAGAGCGCCAAGAAACATTACGAAGAAACTGACCACCATCGTTCTGGTCCGTCACGGAAGAACCCCTTTTACCGAAAGTCATCGCATTTCAGGTCGAGGTGGAGAAGATCCTTCACTTTCAGAATCTGGAATTCTTGATGCTAACAAAGCGGCCGAAGAGATAGTAAAAATCGGTTCGACGGGCCTGCTGCAAAAAGTAGCGGCTCCAACTGCAGTTATTTCATCTCCATTAGCCCGCACTAGAGAAACCGCAAGAATACTTGCACTAAAGCTAGGTATCGAGGAAAGCGTTTTAGACGATTTGGCAGAGATCTCCTTTGGTGCATGGGATGGTCACACCAACGAAGAAGTGGCAACGAATTGGCCGGAGGAGTATGAGAACTGGCGAGGAGATGTTCAAGCTGCTCCACCCGGCGGTGGTGAATCTGTAAAAGAATTTGATCGAAGAATTCAAAAGGCCAAGAAAACTCTGCTTGAGCAGTATGAGGGGCAAACAATACTGGTGGTCAGCCATGTAATGCCGATTCGTGGATTTATTCGAGCAGCCATTGATGCAGACTGGCCTGCATACTGGCGAATTAGCCTCTCGCCATGTTCAATCACGGTTCTTCGGTTCTGGGGAGAAGAAGCAGCTGAGGTTAGTGTCGTAAATTACTCTGGTCATCTCTGATTCGCTGGGCTACTCTTGATTTGGAAGGGTCGGCCAGACGGTCGCGGCAGGTAAAACTGACGAGGAACGTCCGGGCTCCAAAGAGCGAAGTGGTGGGTAACACCCACTCGGTGCGAACCGCAAGAAAGTGCAACAGAAAGTAAACCGCCACGAAAGTGGTAAGGGTGAAACGGTGGTGTAAAAGACCACCAGTACTCTAGGTGACTAGGGTAGCTAGGTAAACCTCGCTTGGAGCAAGGTCATATAGAAGACGTTTGAGAGCTGCTCGCTCGAGTCTTCGGGTAGACCGCTTGATGACAGTGGTAACACTGTTGCTAGATAGATGGCCGTCACCGAAAGGTACAGAACCCGGCGTATCGGCCGACCCCTCCATCTAATCGACAGAGTTCTTTCTAGCCCAGTGGGCAGCGCCTAGTATGCCAGCGCTATTTCTATTTTCAGCGGGCACGATCGGTGTTTTCAGTTTTAGTAGCGGAAGGAATGCTTCATGTTCCTTGGAAACCCCACCGCCGACAATAAAAAGATCCGGGGAAAATAAAGCTTCTAACTTAGAAAAATACTTTTGCAGGCGTTTAGCCCATTGTTCAAAACTTAGGTTATCTTTTTCCTTTGCCGCAAACGAGGCCATGCTCTCGTAGTCGACGCCGTCAATTTCCAGATGCCCGAGTTCTGAGTTTGGTATGAGTTTGCCATTGTTGATAAGTGCCGTTCCAATCCCAGTGCCGAGAGTTGCCATGATGATCAGGCCACGCTTGTCTTTAGCCGCTCCGAATTTAGCTTCAGCTAATCCAGCAGCGTCGGCGTCATTCAGCACGTGGACGGTTCTTTTGAGTTCTTTCTCAAATAATCGATCAGCATCCAGGCCGATCCATTCCTTGGATACATTTGCCGCAGACATGGTGACGCCGTGGCTGACTACCGCAGGAAAACAAATCCCAACAGGAAATCCATCAGAGTTAGGAAGTCTGCTAATTAGATCTCGCAAAGTAGCAGCGATTGCCTTAGGGGTTCCGCCTTCGGGTGTGGCGTAGCGAATTCTTTCAGAGAGAAGCCGTCCTCGTTTTAGATCAACCAAAGCACCTTTTATTCCGGTGCCACCGATGTCTATGCCGATTGCTTTTTTACTCATCGCACTCCCTATGCCAAGGTTAGTATTTCTGCACCGGATTCAGTTACCACAATGGTGTGTTCGAACTGGGCGGTGATGCTTTTATCAGCCGTGACAACGGTCCAGCCGTCGTCCCACATTTTCCATTTATGAGTGCCTAGTGTCAGCATCGGTTCAATAGTAAAAACCATGCCTACCTCCATAACATCGTCATACTGCGGGGCAGAGTCATAGTGCGGAATAATAAGTCCACTGTGAAAAGCTTCACCAATTCCGTGACCGGTGAAATCCCTAACCACACCGTATCCAAAGCGCTTAGCGTATGCCTCGATTGTTCTTCCAATTAGATTCACCTGTCGACCAGGTGCAACAGCTGAAATCCCACGATTGAGGGCTTCTCTTGTTCTCTCAACTAGAAGCTTCACCTCTTCTGAAACCTCACCAATTAGGAATGTCTGATTGCTATCACCGTGGAAGCCATCGAGATAGGCAGTAATGTCGATGTTTACTATGTCACCGTCATTTAGCTTCGTATCATCAGGTATGCCGTGGCAAATAACTTCATTGATTGAACTACAGATGGATTTCGGGTAACCCCGGTAGCCGAGTGTTGATGGATACGCGCCATTGGCGATTAGAAAATCATGCCCTATTTGATCGAGCTCGTCTGTGGTTACCCCAGCTTTTGCGTTTCTCCCAACAAGTTCAATCGCTTGAGCTGCCAGCTTTCCTGCCCTACGAATCTTTTCGATCTGTTCTGCGCTCTTGACGTGACTTCCCATGAACTTAGCTGGGGCGGGTTTGCCGACATATTCTGGACGGACAATTGAGGTTGGTACAGCCCTACGAGGGGAGATGGTCCCTGGTACTAAATGTCCAGTTTGTGGCTGTCGCGGCATGGAATAAGTTTAGATACAAGCCTCCAGGAAACTGGGTACATAAAAGCAAAGTAGGTGCGCGTTGGCTAAAGCAAAGCAGTTCTGGTTCAACACCAAGACCGGTCTGGTAGAAGAAGGTCGCAAGACTTTAGCGCTTTATCGAATAGGCCCATTTGAATCCAAAGAGCAAGCGCAGCGGGCTTATGAAATTATCCAGAAGCGAAACGAGATATTAGATCAAGAAAATAAAGATCAGTCGTGAGAATTTTCCGCTGAAGGGAACTCACCACTGGCGACTTCTGTCCGGTATTGAGTTGCGGCCTTGAGAAGATCAGCACGCAACGACAGGTACTGTTTCACGAACTTCCTAGGTTTACCTGGATACAGCCCAGCAAAATCGGTCCAGACTAAAATCTGGCCATCTGTTGCATTTCCAGCTCCAATGCCAATGGTTGGAATAGTGAGACGTTTTGTTAGTTCAGCGGCCAGTTCTCGTGGCACCAGCTCAAGAACAACAGCGTACGCACCAGCCTCCTGAACCGCGAGCGCCTCTGCAATCAGGCGCTCGGCATCTTCACCTCGACCCTGAACTTTTGCGCCACCAAGTGAATGGATGCTCTGCGGTGTGAATCCAATGTGTCCCATTACCGGGATTCCTGCCTCAGTAAGGGCGGAAATCTGCTTGGCGCTTCTCTGCCCACCTTCGATTTTTACCGAGCTTGCCCCGGTGGCTTTCATAATCTCAATGGCATTTGCAAGTGCAGTTTCAGCTCCAGCCTCATAACTTCCAAATGGCATATCAACAACGACTAGTGCTCGCTTAGCGGCTTTGGCCACTGCTCGTCCAAATGGAATTATCTCGGCTACCGTAATTGGAAGAGTGGTGTCATAGCCAAGAGCGTTATCTGCCGCCGAGTCGCCAACCAAGATTACCTCGATGCCGGCTTCGTCGAAGATTCCTGCTGTGAGATTATCGTATGAGGTTAGGCAAGAGAACTTCCTGCCATCATTCTTGAATTGGGCCAAGGTCGATGTTCTTACTTTTTTCGGCTCGAAATCATTCATGTTAGTTAGCCCTTGAACTTGTTTGTAATCGGCAAGCGTCGGTCACGACCAAATGCCATTCCCGTAATTTTTGGACCAATCGCGCCTTGGCGCCGCTTCCATTCCGATCGGTCGACCATTTGCAGAATCTTCTCAACCAGAGATTTCTCAAAGCCAAGATTTACAATCTCTTGTATCGATCGGCGTTGATTTACGTAGGCCTCGAGAATTTGGTCCAACACATCATAGGCTGGCAAACTGTCTTGGTCGACCTGGTCTGGTCGCAACTCAGCTGATGGCGGTTTTTCGATCGAGGCCTGAGGTATTGGTTCTATTTCGCCTCTATTTTTTGCATAGCTATTTCTCCATTTGGCTAATTCCCAAACCAGAGTTTTCTCGACGTCTTTTAGGGGAGCGTAGCCGCCGACTGTGTCGCCGTAAATTGTCGAGTAACCAACTGCAAGCTCGGTTTTGTTTCCGGTGGTTAGCGTGAGCATCCCATGCTTATTGCTTAGACCCATCAGGATAACTCCTCTGACTCGTGCCTGCAGGTTCTCTGCAGCTAAGTCAGTTAGTCCAAGTTGCGATTCAAATGGCTTTACTAGGTTTTCAATTGGCTGAACTTGGTAGTTGATTCCGCGCCGGTTGGCTAAATCCTCTGCGTCATCTTTGGAGCCTGTTGAGGAGTATCGACTTGGCATTGATACACCATAGACATTCTCTGGTCCTAGCGCATCAGCGGCAATTGTGGCGCAAACTGCCGAGTCAATACCACCGCTTAGTCCAAGAACTACAGAGCTGAAGCCATTTTTACGAACATAGTCGCGCAAACCGGTTACTAATGCGTTCCAGGCTTGCCAGTTATCGTTTGGTTTGGTCAGGAAGTGATCGCCAACAACTGCTATTTCCGATTTGGACGTTACGTCAACAAGTAGTAAATCCTCTTTAAATTGCTTTAGCCTTGCAATAAGTTTGCCGTTACTATCGATGGCGATAGAGTCACCGTCAAAAACTAGATCATCTTGACCGCCCACAAGATTTACGTAGGCGGCAGCACAATTTTGCTTAATTGCTAAGTCCTTTACTAAGCCTTGCCGTCTGTCATCCTTGTCGATTTCAAAAGGCGATCCATTAAGGATTAGACAAAGATCTGTCTCATTCTCGGAAAGCTTTGCAACCGGTCCACCACTTTGCCAGATGTCCTCGCAAATAACGGTAGATACTTTCAAGCCATTTACGTCAAAAGTTAGAAGTTCATTTCCTGGCACGAAAATGCGGTATTCATCAAAGACTGAATAATTAGGTAAGTGGTGTTTTGCATACCTGCCAATAACCCGGCCGGATTGGATGACACTGGCGCAGTTTTGTGCAATAGCCCAACCAGTTCTTATGTTGGCCGATGCTAAAGCTGGATGCCCGAGCACCACGGTAAGGCCATCGAATTCTGAAGTTGCGAGCTCTTTGGTGAGGCGATCAACTGTGGCTTCGGTTTCAACCAAAAATGATACTCGGCTGGCGAGGTCTTCGATTGGGTAGCCAGTCAGAGCCATCTCCGCAAATACGACGAGATCTGCGCCAGCTGATTTAGCCGTACGAGCAACTGCCAAAATTTGGGCTGCATTAGCCTCCAGAGCGCCGACTGTGGGGTTGGTCTGGGCTAGGGCTAGGCGAAGATTGCTCACAACCACTAGCCTAGTAGTTGGATAAAGAAGGGTTGAGTCATGGATAAACAGCGCGATTTTGTGCTGAGAACTATTGAGGAGCGCAACGTCAAGTTCGTCCGCCTATGGTTCACCGATGTTGCTGGCACACTTAAATCAGTTGCTATTGCTCCTGCAGAAATCGAAGGCGCTTTTGCCGAGGGTATTGGTTTTGATGGCTCAGCCATCGAAGGTTTGGCCCGCTCCTACGAAGCTGACATGCTGGCACACCCAGACCCAACCACTTTTCAGATTTTGCCTTGGCGCGGAGAGATCGATCCGACAGCCAGAATGTTCTGCGACATCAGTACCCCTGATGGCGTTCCAGCTTCCGCTGATCCAAGAAACGTACTTCGACGGGCTTTAGCAAAAGCAGCCAATATGGGTTTTACTTTCTACACCCACCCAGAAATCGAGTTCTATCTGCTCAAGTCTTCGCAAATTGGGCCAGAAGGCCCAATTCCAGTAGATAAGGCTGGATATTTCGATAACGTACCTGGCGGAACAGCTCATGATTTTAGACGCAGAGCGGTAAACATGCTCGAGCAACTCGGCATCTCTGTTGAATTCAGCCATCATGAGGGCGGGCCTGGCCAGAATGAGATTGATCTTCGTTACGCCGATGCGCTGACCACCGCGGATAACATCATGACATTTAGAACAGTAATCAAGGAAGTTGCCATCGAGCAGGGTGTGTATGCAACATTCATGCCAAAGCCTTTTACTGAGCACCCAGGATCGGGCATGCACACACACATGTCTCTTTTCGAAGGTGACACTAACGCGTTCTTCGATGCGTCTGGACAGTATCAGTTGTCTAAGACAGCAAAGCAATTCATTGCAGGTTTGCTGCGCCACGCGCCAGAAATTACTGCAGTTACCAACCAGTATGTGAACTCTTATAAGAGATTATGGGGAGGCGGTGAAGCCCCATCGTTTGTTTGTTGGGGTCACAACAACCGTTCAGCCTTGATCAGAGTACCGCTTTATAAGCCAGGTAAATCTCAATCTTCTCGTATTGAATACCGCGCGATTGATTCTGCGGCGAATCCTTATCTCTCCTACGCACTAATCTTGGCTGCTGGACTCAAGGGAATCGAGGAAGGGTATGAACTTCCTGCAGAAACCGAAGATAACGTTTGGGACTTGAGTGACGCAGAGCGACGCGCCATGGGAATTCAGCCACTTCCGCAGTCGCTAGAGCACGCCATACGCATGCTAGAAGAGTCTGAGCTTGCTGCTGAAACTCTAGGTGAGCAGGTATTTAGTTATGTTTTGGCAAATAAACGTCGCGAGTGGAGTGATTACCGAGCTCAAGTCACGCCTTATGAGTTGAAGACCAATTTAGAAACTCTCTAATGGCGTCCTCGGATCCAGTTGCAGGCCAATCGCTAGCAGCGCTTGCAAAGTATGGTTTCACCGAATTAGACCAAGCGCTTACCGGCCTCAATCAACTTGTTGCCCTTATTGGTGATAGCGGTAGGTCCGCGCTTGCACATTTCAGCTTGGCAGCCAACCCTGATTACGCTCTGGCTCAGTTGGTTCGTCTGGCGGAGCTAGATACTTCGGCTATAAAGAAACTACTCAGAAATAGCGACGCTGCGATGCGTTTGATAAGGCTGATAGGCGCTTCTGAGGCCCTAGCAGAATTTATTGCACGCAATCCAGACTGTCTTTCGCTTTTTGATAAGCCTAGAAATCTGATAGTTAGTTACCAAGAAATGACCGAAAGTTTTCAAGCTGAAGTAATGACGTCAAAAGCAACTTTTGTTGCCTCTGAACAGGTAGCAAAATTACGAAATACCTATAGAAGGATCCTTCTTGAGATTGCCATTTTTGATCTCAATCAAAAAAATCAAGTTCAAGGCTTACCCGTTATAGCCAAAGCACTGGCCGATCTTGCCGCTGTCAGTCTGGATCAAGCCCTGAGAATTGCTCGGGCGGAGCTTCTCACACAGGAATTTGGCAAATTCGAACCTGAAGAGATCCAAGCTACAGAGTTGGCTGTAATCGGTATGGGTAAAGGTGGAGCAGGGGAGCTTAATTACATTAGCGATGTTGATGTTATCTTCGTTGCTGAATCAACTAATCCAAATTTAGCTAACGAGCGGATGCTCGAGATAGCCACCAAACTTGCCACGAGATTGATGCGTGCCATTGACTCGAATAATTCCGAATCACCCCTTTGGCAGGTTGACGCTAACCTCCGTCCAGAGGGAAAATCAGGGGCTCTAGTTCGAACTTTAGACTCACATGTTGCCTATTACGAGCGTTGGGCTGAGAATTGGGAGTTCCAGGCTCTTATAAAAGCGACGCCGATAGCTGGAAATATTCAATTGGGAGAGCGCTACCGTAATGCGTTGAGTGAGTTGGTTTGGGGATCATCAAGACGTGAGAACTTCGTTGAGTCTGTCCAAAAAATGCGTGAGCGAGTCACAGAGAACATTCCGGCCGAGGAATTGGATTGGCAAATAAAACTAGGGGTTGGTGGGCTTCGAGACGTTGAATTTACCGTGCAATTACTGCAACTCGTTCATGGTCGTGAGGACGAGTCAGTAAGAGCAGCGGACACGGTTACTGCAATAGCGCAACTGGCTAAGGCGGGCTACATTGGCAGGGCTGAGGCAAGCCTATTCTCCGAAAACTATAAATTTCTCAGGTTGCTCGAACATCGCATCCAATTGATGCATCTCCGCCGCACACACCTGATGCCGCATAAGGTTGAACTTCAACGTGTCGTAGCCCGTTCAGTAAACCCTGACTGGAATGCCGAGAAATTACTATCCGAGTGGAATGAGATTAAGCTTTCCGTTCGATCATTGCATCAGCGGCTTTTCTACCGACCACTTCTGGTAGCCGTTGCCAAGGCAGAGAGCGGATTCACGTTAAGCGATGATCAAGTGATGGACCGCTTGGCGGCCGTCGGATTCATCGATCCGCGCGGTGCATCACAACACATTCAAGCATTGACTAGTGGACTTACTAGAAGAGCACAGATCCAGCGCCAGTTGTTACCGGTATTACTTGAATGGTTTGCTAAAGGCACGGATCCTGACTCTGCTTTATTATCCTTTCGACGCCTCAGTGAAAATCTCGGTGAGTCGCACTGGTATTTACGCATGCTCCGCGACTCTTCGGGAGCGGCTGAGCGCTTAGCAAACGCTCTATCCACATCAAAACTAGTTACGGAGCTCTTTGAGCTAATTCCAGAGGGTGCTGCCTGGTTAGACGAACCTGATTTACTAAAACCAAAGACGCTCGAAGAACTTAGCAATGAAAGCGACTCACTGGCCTCCAGACACAAGGACGCCATAGCGATGGCTAAGGCTCTCCATCACATACGTCGCAGGGAAACTCTGAGAATGGCACTCGGGGCCGTTGTCGGGGAGACCAAACTCTCCGAAATTGAGATCGGCTTGACTGATTTAGCACAGTGGTATCTGTCTAGTTTGGCTGATGCTGTAATCACGAGCCGCCAGTACAACGATGAGCCGTTGAGCAGTTTGATTGATTTCGGCTTGGTAGCCATGGGTCGATTTGGCGGTTCAGAGTTGGGCTTTGGAAGCGATGCGGATCTTATGGCCTTGTATGAGCCGATAGGTTCTACATCGGTTGCAATTGCCCAGAAGTGTGCCGAGTTGATAATTGCAGAAGTTAGAAAACTAGCAACGGATCCTCTACTTGAATTTGAAATAGACATGGATCTTCGTCCTGAGGGCAAAAATGGACCGGTAGCAAGATCCCTCGAGTCCTATCGCGCCTATTACTCACGTTGGTCAGACATCTGGGAGAACCAGGCACTTCTTCGGGCTAGATTCTTTTACGGATCAGCAGAACTAAGCGCTGGATTTGGGGAACTGGTGGACCAGTACCGATATCCAAAGAGCATTGAGCAGGCTTCGATAATTGAGATTCGCCGAATCAAAGCGAGGATGGAAACTGAACGGTTACCTCAGGGAGCTGATTTCAATCGTCACCTCAAGCTCGGTAGAGGCTCACTCAGCGATATCGAATGGGTAGTTCAATTGCTACAACTAAAGCACGGTAATGATCTTCCCGCAATTAGGACCTCTAAAACTCTAGAAGCACTTGATTCACTTGTAGAAAACGGTTTAGTTCAAGCTCATGATGCCAGGGTGCTCAAGGAATCTTGGGTCTTCTGTTCCAGAATTCGATCGGCAAGCGTATTGTGGTCTAATCGCCGAAGCGATGTGTTACCAACCGATCGAAGACAGCTCGAGGGAATAGCCCGAATACTTGAATATCCGAGGGGATCTGCGACAACCCTTGAAGAGGAATACCTCTCGCGGACCAGGCGAGCAAGGCTAGTATTCGAAAAACTCTTTTACGCTTAAAGCAATGTGGGCTACCCGAAGGTAACCCACATTGCTTTTTCAGCGATTAGACGCCGTAGTAAAGCTCGAACTCGTACGGATGAGGTCTTTGAGCGAATGGCTTGATCTCTCGCTCACGCTTGTAATCAATCCAAGTCTCAATCAAGTCCTTGGTAAACACGTCTCCAGCGAGAAGGTAATCGTGGTCAGCCTCTAGAGCTCTAAGAACTTCATCAAGAGATCCTGGCACCTGTGGAATGTTCTTGGCCTCTTCGGCTGGTAGCTCGTAGAGATCTTTATCAACTGGTGCATGTGGTTCGATGCGGTTCTTGATGCCGTCTAGCCCAGCCATCAACATAGCGGCAAAGGCTAGGTATGGGTTACCAGAAGCATCAGGCGCGCGGAACTCGATGCGCTTTGCTTTAGGGTTTGTTCCGGTCATCGGGATGCGAATTGCCGCGGAGCGGTTACCAGCTGAGTAAACCAAGTTCACGGGAGCTTCAAAGCCAGGAACTAGTCGGTGGTAGCTGTTTACAGTTGGGTTAGTAAAGGCGAGCAGGCTAGGTGCATGCTTTAGGATTCCACCGATGTACCAGCGAGCTAGATCGGATAGCCCACCGTAGCCGTTCTCGTCATAGAACAATGGCTTGCCATCCTTCCAGAGCGATTGGTGGACGTGCATACCTGAACCATTGTCACCGAAAAGCGGCTTCGGCATGAAGGTTGCGGTCTTGTTGTAGTTGTAAGAGGTGTTCTTTACGATGTATTTGAACTTTAGGACATCGTCCGCTGCATTCAATAGAGTATTGAATCTGTAGTTAATCTCACACTGACCTGCGGTGCCGACTTCGTGGTGGCTTCTTTCTACCTGAAGCCCGGCTTTTTCTAAATTGAGCACTATTTCGTCGCGGATGTCGGCCAAATGGTCAACCGGTGAAACAGGGAAGTATCCGCCCTTGTAAGGAGTCTTGTTACCCAAGTTTCTTCCACCGTCCGACTCGGTTTCCTTGGCCGAGTTCCAAGCACCTTCGATTGAGTCAACGAAGTGGTAGGCAGTATTTGACTTAGTTTCGTAACGCACCTCATCGAAGATAAAGAATTCTGCTTCTGGTGCGAAGAATGCTGTGTCGGCAATTCCTGTTGAGGCCAGATAGGCTTCAGCTTTCTTAGCAACCTGACGTGGGTCGCGGCCGTAGATCTCTCCGTTACGCGGGTTATAGATATCGAAGTTAATAACCAGAGTCTTTTCAACACGGAAAGTGTCAAGGTAGGCGGTCGTAACATCTGGAATCAGCTGCATGTCTGACTCGTGGATAGAGGCAAAACCCCTAATCGAGGATGCGTCGAATAATTGTCCGTTGACGAAAAAGTCCTCGTCAATCATGCTGACTGGGAGGTTGAAGTGCTGCTGGACGCCAGGTAGGTCGGTGAATCTAACATCGAGGAACTTTACGTCCTCATCCTTGATGAATTTGATTACCTCTGAAGCTGATTTAAACATTTGTTTCCTTCAAGATTTAGGGGTTAGAACGTGCCGTTACGTTCAAGATAACCTTATAGCCGCTAGCGGTCGCCACGCCCGTAGGAATGTTTCAGGGATGTAAAAAGTTGCGATCTACCGCATTTTGCGGGATTGGCGAATCTTCATCGGGTCAATACCCTTAGGAATCGGCATCTTAAAGCGGGTGTCTATGGCGCTTAGCCGGTTTTGAACAGCTCGAATTTCGTTACGGTTTAGGCTGCGCTTGAGTTTTTTGACTGCCGATTCAAGTTTTTTCAGCGGGACACCATCGCCGGAAGCCGAACAGTAAATCATATGCACCATGACGCCTTGGGCGACGCGCTGGATCTTCCTACGTTCATCTTCCATGAGAGATTGGGTCGAGGCCCGCCCGCCATCCCCAAGAAGGACCACCCCAGCTGGACCGACAATCCTAAATACTGTGTCTTTGGTTTTCGGGTTAACGGCAACTGGTTGACTTGAACCCTTGTATGAACGTCTGGTCAAAACACCAACTACCAATCCGACACGGCCTGGCTCGTCAGCATATTTGTTGAAGACCGCAGTATTTGTGCTTCGGCTAATCACCAGAAGAGCAGTTAAGTAGCCTGTGGCAATACCAATAACTATGTATAGAGCGACTCCGAGATAGGTTCCTCCGCTGATGAATGCACCGACGATCGCGATTACGAGAAATGCTAGAACTCCTGAGCTGATCGCTAGGGGAACGGCACGTGGATTCTCGGCCTTCAGGAACCTAATTCCTTCACGGAACTGGGCGAACATCCCGTTGCCAGATTTTTCTCTTCTTGGTTTCTTTTCTCTTGCCATCTTCTAACTTTATTGCTTTCTCTTAGTTCACTGCCTGAGTGAAGCCATCCTTGATTGCAGCTTCTGCCAGGTGCTGAAGATGCTCGGGGATAATCTCACCGCGTTTAATCATGCTTTGTGCCCAGAGTCGTCCTGCTCGATAGCTTGAGCGCACTAGTGGGCCGCTAAGCACTCCGAGGAATCCCATCTCCTCGGCTATGTTCTTGAGTTCGACAAACTCCTGAGGTTTTACCCAGCGACTAACCGGATGATGCTTGACCGACGGCCGAAGGTATTGCGTTATTGTCACGATGTCGGTTCCGGCTTCATGTAAATCTTTAAGCGCTTGAATGACTTCTTCTGTTTCCTCGCCCATGCCAAGGATGAGGTTGCTCTTGGTTACCAATCCAGCATTTCTACCTTGAGTAATTACGTCTAGGGACTTTTCATACCTGAAGGCGGGCCTGATCTGTTTGAAGATTCTAGGGACTGTCTCGACGTTGTGCGCGAAAACTTCCGGGCGTGCATCAAAAACCTTTTGTAGGTGAACTGGGTTTCCGCTGAAGTCCGGAACTAGGATTTCAACTCCAGTTCCGGGTGATTGCTTATGAATCTGTCTAATAGTTTCGGCATACAGCCACGAGCCTTCATCAGGAAGGTCATCTCTAGCGACCCCGGTTACTGTGGCATAACGCAGCTGCATTTGCTTGACGGATTGGCCAACTCTTCTAGGTTCATCCGGGTCAAGATTTGCTGGCTTACCCGTATCAATCTGGCAAAAATCACATCTCCTGGTGCATTGCGCTCCACCGATAAGAAATGTTGCCTCACGGTCTTCCCAACATTCGTAGATGTTTGGGCACCCAGCTTCTTGGCAGACAGTATGTAGGCCTTCACTTTTTACCAGTGAGTGCAGAGCCTGATACTCCGGGCCCATTTTCGCTCTGGTCTTGATCCACTCGGGTTTTCTTTCGATTGGCGTTTCTGCGTTTCGGGCTTCAACCCGCAGCATTCGCTTTGGCTGTTCTTGAGTCACTTCGCCACACTTCCAATAGAAGAGAATTTCGCCATGATAACCTCAGCGGCCATCGCCGGGGTCACTTCTTTTTGCAGCATCTGGCTAATCGTACTGGTCTTGGCGTCGCGAATCCCGCAGGCAATGATTGTTTCATAGGGGTCCAGGGAGTTATTGCAGTTCAGTGCGAAGCCGTGCATGGTCGTTTTCTCCGCCACTCTGATGCCTATGGCGGCAATCTTTACGTGGGTATCATCGACTGGTGCCCAGACGCCGGATCTACCTGCTACGCGCTCTGTGTGGAGTCCAAATTCAGCTATTGAATCAATGAGTATTTGCTCTAGCCATCTAACATATCCAACAACGTCAATTGGTTCAGCTAATTTCATAATCGGGTAGCCAACCAGCTGACCTGGTCCGTGCCAGGTGATTTTGCCGCCGCGATCTACGTCGATAACTGGAGTTCCGTCAGTTGGACGTTCTTCGTCTTCAGTCCTCTTTCCGGCAGTGAATACACCATGATGTTCAAGAAGAAGAACAGTATCGCGTCTTTTGCCTGAAGATACCTGTTCGTGGATGCGCCTCTGTAAGGCCCACGCCTCGTTGTAGTCAACGAAGCTAGGGTTGAATCCAACAATCTGAAATTCAGGCATGTGACAATTCTAAATCTTTCCACAGGAGAGAATTGACCGCAGTTTTGAACACCTTTGACCTAGCCAGGCGAGCTTTTTAGGAGGATTTGGCAATATGCTCGTGTGTTCAAACAACCCTCTATACGGCACTTCGCTGTCTCCAAGTTGGTCTTACGTAGAACCTGGGGAAGTGTTTGGACAACCCATGATCGTAGGGATTCAAAACCATACTGGTTAGTAACGCCCAGCTTTCTAGTTTGTTGGCCAAGGCTGATGGCAACTCTACAAACTCTTGACTCTATTGCTGTTCGATTGAGAAATAACAAGGTCGCAGTCCTAGTCCCAGCAAGCTTCACACTGCGTGAAGTCTCACTTGCGATTAGGCGGGCTAGAAAGGGGACTGTTCGGTTTGATGTTTTCAAAGGTTTCGCAAATAGTAAGCATTCAAACGTCAGGAGAATATTTTTCTTCCTACTCCTTGCGTCTGTTCTGACTTTAGTGGTTAGATTTCCCGAGACTGAGAATGAGCCCAAAAGGGTAACTCGCTCAGCCTGCCAAGGTAAACCGCAGATCGGTGACGTACTGTCAAGAGCTTCTCTAAAAGAAGTAACTACTTTAGGGAGTGTGAAACTGCAAATCTTGACTAGCAAAAGTTTTGGAGGACTCTTAGAAATCAAAGCTTTGAGAATCTGTGACAAAAATCACGTCAAACTCAGGCTCTGGGCCAGAGGAGCCGAATACGTTCTTACAGGTGTTAGTTAATAACCGAAGTTTGATTCGAAATTTGCTTCCTCAAGTCTTGTCTTGACTGCAACAAGGAATCTACTTGCATCTGCACCATCGATAAGTCTGTGATCGTAGGAAAGTGCGAGATAAACCATGCTCCGAATAGCGATCGAGTCTTGACCATTCTCATCGGTAACAACTACAGGGCGCTTGGTGACTACACCGGTACCAAGAATTGCTGATTGTGGAAGGAAGACCACTGGTGTATCGAACAGCGCTCCGCGTGATCCAGTGTTAGTAAGAGTGAAGGTTCCGCCAGATAACTCGTCTGGCTTTAGTTTGTTGTCTCTTGTTCTTGCAGCTAAATCAGCTATTTGCTGGGCTATTGCCGACAAACTCAGGCTGGCAGAGTCTCGAATTACTGGAGTTAGTAATCCACGGTCAGTGTCCACTGCAAAACTTATGTTCTCGCTTGCGTGGTAGAGAATATTCTCGCCGTCTATGCTCGCATTAATCTTTGGATGTGCGCGAAGAGCTTCCGCGGCAGCCAGGAAGAAAAATGGCATGAAATTAAGCTTCACTCCTGCTTTTGCAGTGAACTCAGCTTGAACTTTGCTTCGAAGTGAAGCAATTCGGGTGACATCAACTTCAACGACAGTTGTCAGTTGGGCAGTTGAGACCATTGAGGCGACAGCACGCTCAGCTAGAACTTTGCGAAGTCTAGACATAGGTTCTGAGGTTCCACGTTCTGCCGCAACTGGCACCGAAACCGGTGTTGCGTTTACAGCGGCTGGTTTTGCTTGGGAAGCGGCAGCGAGTACATCTTCGCGTCTGATTCGGCCTCCGATGCCAGTGCCCCTTACTGAATTCAAATCAACGCCGGTGTCTTGAGCCAATTTTCTCACAAGGGGAGTTACATACACCGAGTCAGATACATCTCCTGAAGTTACAGGGGCACTAGGTGTTGCAGCAGCAATAGGTGCAGCTGGAACTTGGTTTACCTGTGGAGTAAAAATTGGCAGGTTCATCGGTGGAGTGGCTACGGGAGCTGCCACAACTGGCTGAGCAACAGGAGCTGCCACTACGGGGGTCTCAACAACAGGAGTAGCAACTGGTGCTGGCTCGCTAATAACTGGCTGGGGAGCAGGTTCAGCTGTTGGTGGAGCTGAGGTTACTGGTGCCGACTGAGCAACACCATCAGCCACGATGGCAAGAACTGCTCCAACGGCAGCAGTTTCATCTTCCTGTACAAGGATCTGTTGCAACACACCAGCGACTGGACTTGGAATCTCGGTGTCGACCTTATCGGTAGAAACTTCAACCAATGGTTCGTCGATAGCGACTGTGTCACCGATCTTCTTTAGCCACCGAGTTACTGTTCCTTCAGTAACTGACTCACCAAGTGCTGGCAGTTTTACTTCACTCATTGTTGCTCCTTTATTGCAGTAAAAAACTTATGCGTGTGCGTGTAATGGTTTTCCGGCAAGAGCTAAATGAGCTTCGCCTAAAGCTTCGTTTTGTGTTGGATGAGCGTGGACCAAACTGGCAACCTCCTCTGGGAAGGCCTCCCAGTTCACAATCAGTTGTGCTTCACCAACTTGTTCACCGACTCTTGAACCAATCATGTGAATGCCGATGACAGGACCGTTGTTTCTTCTGATCAGTTTGATAAATCCTGCAGTTCCAAGAATTTGGCTCTTACCGTTTCCGCCAAGATTGTATTCGTAAACACTTATGTTCTCGGCCCCATACATTTCGGCAGCCTTAGGCTCTGATAGCCCAACTGAAGCGATCTCTGGTTCGCAGTAGGTAACTTTAGGAATCCCTAGTTCATCGATAGCAACTGGCTTTAGTCCAGCTATTTCCTCAGCGATGAATATTCCTTGCTGAAAGCCTCGGTGAGCCAATTGTAGGCCTGGGACGATATCACCCGCGGCATAAACTCCTGAGATGGAAGTTTCAAGTCTCTCATTGGTTAGCACATAGCCGCGGTCCATCTTCACGCCGTTTTCTTCGTAACCAAATCCAGCTGTGTTTGGACCGCGTCCGACTGCGACAAGCAAAAGCTCGGCATCGAAACTTTCACCATTTTCAAGACTCACGATTACGCCAGTAGCGCTTTGCTGCACGCCAGAGAATTTAACTCCGGTCTTGAAATTAATTCCACGTTTGCGATAGGCGCGTTCAAGCGCCTTAGATACAGCAGGGTCTTCATTTGGTACTAGTGTGGGCAACCCTTCAATAATTGTTACGTCACAACCAAATGATTTCCAGATTGAGGCGAACTCAACACCAATCACTCCACCACCTAAAACAATTGCTTTTTCAGGCACAAAATCCAGCTGAAGTGCTTGATCAGATGTGATTACTCTTCCAGCGATATCGAGGCCAGGAAGTGTTTTGCTAAAGGATCCTGTAGCCAAGACAAGGTTTTTTCCAGTGTATGTATCTCCATTTACGGAAATAGATTTTTGACCAACCATTCGGCCTTCGCCAGAAACTACGGTTATTTGTTTTGAGCCGACTAGTCCGGTTAATCCTTTGAAGAGGCGGTCGATAATGCCGTCGCGATACTTATTTACTGCAGGCATATCGATACCCTGCAAACTAGCCTGCACTCCGTAACTGGCAGCCTCGCGAGTTACGTCAGCAACTTCAGCAGAATGCAGGAGTGCTTTTGTGGGGATACAGCCACGGTGCAAACATGTTCCGCCGAGCTTATCTCTTTCAATAAGCGCTACGGATAGCCCTAATTGCGCACTGCGAAGTGCTGCTGCGTAGCCTCCGCTACCTCCGCCAAGGATAACGACGTCGAAATTGTGCTCTGCCAATTTTGCTCCTGCTTTAGATAGATAACTAGTAAAGATTACTAGATGACTATTTCTTCTGTTTACTTGCTAACTGCTCGGCCACGGCTACAAGGGTTCTGACCATGGCTCCGGTAGCGCCTTTTACGGTATACCCGTAAGGGGCGAGATCATTATTGGCTGCCGTTGCGAAATCAAGGTGGGCCCAAGGGAGGCGTTCCTTAGTCTTGTCTAGGCCGATGAATTCCTGAAGAAAGAGACCTCCAACAAGCATTCCGCCTGATGGGTTGCCAACCCGACTGTTCATCAAATCGGCGATATCAGACTTGATCAGTTCAAACAGCTCAGCTGGAAGCGGCATGTGCCAGACCAACTCGCCAGCGGCATCGGCTGCCTTTTTTACTAAGTCGACAGAAGAGTCGTCTCCCATTAGGCCGGTGTATCGATTTCCGAGAGCTACCCGCGCAGCACCAGTCAAGGTAGCAACGTCAACAATTAGATCAGGCTTTGTTTCAGAGGCAAGAATTAGGCCATCAGCGAGCACCAGTCTGCCTTCGGCATCGGTGTTTGTTATCTCGACTGATTTTCCATTGCGGAAAGTTACAACATCGTTCGGTCTTGTAGCGGAACCGGATGGCATGTTTTCCGCAATGCACATGTAAGCAGTGACCGCTACGGGCAATTTCAATCTGGCAATGGCGAAAGCTGCCTGTGCCACAGTGGCCGCACCAGCCATGTCATATTTCATGCCAAGTATGCCCGTCGCAGGCTTTAGCGATATACCGCCGGTATCGAAGGTAATGCCTTTTCCAACTAGTGCAAGTTTCGCCTTTGCTCTTGGTGGGGAATAAGAGATCTTTACCAGGCGTGGCGGACGGGCAGAGCCCTGGCCTACGGAAAGTATCCCAGTGCACTTTTCTTTTGCAAGACGCTTCTCGTCCCAAATCTCTACTTTGACGTTCGGAATCTTAGATTGCTGTCTGATTTGATCTGCCATCTTGGCTGGGTATAAATCATTACCCGGAGCATTTACTAGGTCCCTTGTCGCCTTCAAAACATCACTTAGAACTTTTGTTCTATCTATCTGAGCTTTGCTAAGAGTAAAGTTCGCAACTACGACTACGTTTTTCAAATTCATTGGTTTTGAAGCGCTCGATTTGTAGAGGTTGTAGTCGTATTGAACTATGGCGATGCCTTCCACAAGAGCTTGAGCAACCTCAGCATTCTTGATTGGGAGGTTTAGAACTATTGTTTTTTGGTCGTTGAATGCCCTACCGATAGCCCCGCCAATTTCACGGGCTCTAGCTGTACTTGAAAGTTCAGATGCAATCCCGATAAAACCTACAATGGAATTTCCTAGTGGGATGCGGGCAGTGGCCTCCGCTGATCCAGATATTTGTAAGGCTTTCAGATTTAGATTCTTTATTGCCGTAATCTTTTGTGCTGCTCCAACTAGCTTTGGTTCTTTTCCGTCTTGTGAAACTGCATAAATGGTAATTGAATCGGCTGAGGCTTTTGGTGCTGTTTTACTGGTTTTTATCGAGATTAGGGTCATGGAATTATGCTACCTTCGCGAAGTTAGAATATAAACATGACAGAACCACTGGCTCTCTATAAAATCGAGGAATTTGAATCCCAAGTTCCCGGTGGGTTGCATCTAGTTGGGGCCATTTCTGGGTTCACCGATGCCGGTTCTTGCATGCAACAAGTGGCCAAGCACATTTTTGACAACCTTGACCACGAGGTCCTGGTTACCTTTTCAAACGATGAGCTTCTCGACTACCGATCTAGAAGACCAATGATGTATTTCGCTCAAGACCACATTGAGGACTATGAGCCAGCGAGCCTAAAGCTATACCTGGTCTGGGATGAAGTTGGGAACCCTTTTCTATTCTTAAATGGTTACGAGCCTGACTTCAAGTGGGAGAGATTTGTTAGCTCGCTGATTGAGCTAATCCAGCACTTTGAAATCGCCGATTTGACCTGGTTGCACTCGATTCCATTCCCGATCCCACACACAAGACCAGTTGGGGTAACCGTTTCAGGTAACCAGCAGTCTGTTATCGATAAGTTTTCCGAATGGAAGCCAAGAACCCAAGTCCCTGGAAATGTAATGCACTTGATTGAGTATCGACTGAGTGAAATGGATTTCCCCACAACCGGATTTGTTCTGCTAGTGCCGCACTACCTTTCTGATTCGGATTTCCCTCAGTCCGCCGTTACGGCATTTGAACTTATCTCTAGTCATCTAAATCTTGTGTTTCCAACTGATGATCTTCGCGATGACGGTGTTGCCTTTATCAGGAGGCTTCAATCAGAGATAGCCGATAAACCCGATCTAGCCAGAATGGTTGAGAGTTTGGAAAAGAGTTTCCAGAGCGAAAAATCAGCAAATGGCATGGGTGCTGTCAAGCCACGGCAAAATGAAGTGCCCGATGCCGAAGCAATCGCTGCCGAACTAGAAGGATATTTAGCGCGCCATCAAAAAAATAAACGTGAAAGCGAAGAGGACGAAGACTGAAACTTAAGCCTGCTCTCGTCCTGAGCATATGTGGCCTTGCCTATTTAATTGCGGTGACTCAACGTTCAAGTCTTGGTGTTGCCACGCTCATCGCAAGCGAAAGATTTGACACCAATGCTCAGCAGCTGGCCACGTTGGCGGTATTTCAATTAATCGTCTACGCCGGGATGCAAATTCCAGTTGGAATTCTGCTAGATCGTTTCGGTGCGAAAATATTGTTGACCGTAGGTGCGCTAATCATGGCAGTTGGGCAGATTGTTCTCGCCTTTGCGCCGGTTTTATCATTTGCGGTAGTTGGTCGAATGCTAGTTGGCATGGGAGATAGTTTCACATTCATCTCGATGATCGCCATGATAAACGGCTGGTACCAGGGAACCAAGGCTTCAACTTTGCAGCAGTACGTGGCAAGCGGTGGTCAACTTGGGCAGTTCCTTTCAGCTGTTCCTTTTTGGTGGTTACTAAATCTTGTTGGCTGGACGCCAGCATTTACTGTGATGTCTGCCATTTCTTTGGTAACTGTTGCGTTGCTAGTTACTCTCACGGCCGACACCGCCTCCGGCAAGGACAAGAATTCGCACAAGGTTGTCTCACTCAAAATTGCAACCGCACAGCTGGTTGAGAACATTAAACATCCTGGAGTCAGACTTGCCTTCTGGACACACTTTGTTACTCAACCAACGACAACTTCAGTGATGTTGCTGTGGGCTGTTCCATTCATCGTTACAGCACAAGGGCAATCTCACGAATTTGCTAGCTTGACGCTCTCCGCAATGGTCTTCTTTGGATTTATAACGGGACCGATCATTGGTGGGTTGTGCGCCAAAAGACCTCAAACTCGTGCGCTCATTGTTTATTTGACTGTTTTGGCAATTGCTTTAGTCTGGGTATTCATTTGTCTACAATCCGAACCGCTACCAGCTTGGCTTCTTCTGATCTGCTTCTTGGTCATTTCAGTTGGCGGCCCCGCTTCAATGATTGCCTTTGATTTCTCCAAAGACATGGTGCCGAAATCCAAGCTTGGCTCTGCCAACGGCTTTGCAAACGTCGGAGGGTTCCTAGCCACCTTCGTAATGATGTATTTGACAGGCCTGGCGATCGACCTTGTTCAGGCTGCTACCGGCAATGCGGAAAGGTATACGGTGCAGGGATTCCAACTGGGCTTTGCAACACAATTGCTGGTAGTTGGCTTGGGGGTTACCTTTTTTACGGTCGAGAGGCGTAAGTACCTCAGAATGAGCTCCGAAATTGGGAATAACTAGGCAATTTTGGCAGTTAAGGTCCATAAAGCTTACAAACCAGGTGTGAATTGAGAGTTTATGTCCCTTTGGACTGGCATAATTGAAGCAGACCCTGTCATTGACGTTCGGATTTGACAAGGGTCTTTGTAATGCTCGGAATTCCAAACAAAAGCTCTAATGCGGGGCTAAAAGGATCAAATGGCCGCTAAGGCAGAGAAGAAAACTTCGGCGAAGAGTCCGAAGAAAACCAGCGCACCCGTCGCAAAGGCTAAGCCAGCTAAAGTCGTGGCCAAAACTGTCGCGAAAAAGCCGACGGTAAAAGCAGAGCCTAAAAAGCCTGTAACGAAGACTTCATCCACAAAGGCAACTATCACCAAGAAAGCTGCCGCAGCTACTAAGACTAAGACTGTTGCTAAAGCCGCTGTAAAGTCACCTGTAAAGCCAGCAGCTAAGAAAACTGCTGTCGCTCCTGTAAAGAAAGATGCCAAGAAGAGTTCCGCTGTAAAAGCGCAAAGCGTAAAGCCTGCTTCGAAGGTGAAACCTGCAAAGAAGATTGTTCCAACAAAGGGTGGAAAAGATTCCGAAGACTTCGAATTAGACGAAGAAGATGATGAAATTGAGGCCGTCGATCCAGAACAACTTCTGACCGGCGAAGATGTAGACACTATCGAGGCTGAGATCCCTGAGGTAGCTGTAGAGGAGGAGGAAGAGGAGTTAGTCGTTCCTGAAGGTGCATTGATTATTTCGCACAAGGAAGACGATGACATTCCTGTCCAAACCACAAGCATCACTGGCGCTACTGCAGACCCGGTAAAAGACTATTTAAAGCAAATCGGTAAGGTTGCCCTGTTAAATGCTGAACTGGAAGTCGAGCTTGCAAAAAGAATTGAAGCTGGACTCTTTGCCGAAGAAAAGTTGGCTACTGACAAAAAGCTCTCGCGTGATGTGATTCGAGATTTAAAGTGGGTAGTTAAAGATGGGCAGAGGGCGAAGAGTCACCTGCTGGAGGCCAACTTACGTCTTGTTGTTAGCTTGGCAAAGAGATACACCGGAAGAGGCATGCAATTTCTTGATCTGATTCAAGAAGGAAATCTCGGTTTAATTCGTGCTGTTGAGAAGTTTGACTACACCAAGGGCTATAAATTCTCTACCTACGCGACCTGGTGGATTCGTCAAGCTATTACCCGCGCAATGGCTGACCAGGCAAGAACTATTCGCATTCCTGTCCACATGGTCGAAGTTATTAACAAACTTTCCAGAGTTCAGCGACAGCTACTTCAAGACTTGGGTCGAGAACCAACTCCAGAAGAACTAGCCAGAGAATTAGACATGACACCTGAGAAGGTTGTCGAGGTTCAGAAGTATGGAAGAGAGCCTATTTCTCTATCGACGCCACTTGGTGAAGACGGAGACAGTGAATTCGGTGATCTGATTGAAGACACCAGCTCGGAAAAGCCAGATGAAATTGCTATAGACCAAGCTAAGCGGAATGAGTTGCTTCGTGTTCTAGAGGGAATGAATCCAAGAGAAGCTCAGATTATTAGAAGCCGTTACGGTCTAGACGATGGCGTTATGAAGACTCTTGATCAGATTGGAGCAGACATGGGAGTAACCCGTGAACGTATCCGTCAGATTGAGAACAAAGCAATGTCAAAACTTCGTCACCCATCTCGAGCTCAGGGCTTGAGAGATTACCGAAAAGAAGACTAATCCTTGCTAGTCTCGGCAGCTTTACTGATCGGCCGCCTGGTTCGCTTCGCGGTTAGATTGGTCAGGCCTGGAGGCGGGTCTGCACTTCCCGGCTTAGTAGTTAGCAAAATTGTTCCGAATCTGGTTTATCGGACGCTAAATTCTTTCAGCAGGGGACTTGTCGTCATAACAGGAACTGCTGGTAAATCGACCACCACAAAAATGGTTGTCGCTATCGTTAGGGCCCACGGAATTTCGGTCTTTACCAATCCAAGCACCGCAAACATCGAACAGGGTTTTTTCTCAACAATCATCAAAACTGGCAATCTTCGAGGCCAGGTTCCAGGGGAGATTGCAATCCTAGAAATGGACGAAGCACATGCTGCGGCTACGGTCGCCAAAGTGAAGCCCAAGGTTTCGGCAATACTTAATGTTTTCGATGACCAGCTAGACAGATTTATTGACCCGGCTCTGGTTAAACAGAAGCTAGCACTGGTCTCTGCTGCCGCCACGAACTCTGTCGTGCTAAATGCAGATGACCAAAATTGTCTCGAAATGCCAGTTGCAGAGAATAAATCAGTTAAGTATTTTGGTTTAGGCGCTAATCTTCCAAAAATTGAGTACTCCAAGACATACCAACAGGAAAAGCCAAGACCGCAACCGTCCTATGAGGCAACTTCGATGGCGGGTCGACTAGTGACTATCGCTAGCAGATATGGGAAAAGCGATATTGAACTACCTTCGCGGGGAGCACACTTCGCGTCTGATGTTGTTGCATCCTTAGCGATAGCGGAAGAAATACTTCAAAATCAATTTGATTACCAATTGGCTTGTAAGGCATTGAATGAGATCCCTCCGGTTTTCTCCAGAGGCGAGGTTCGGATAATCAACAATCAAGAGGTTGAGTTCATTCTGATTCAGAATCCGGTAAGCCTTCAGCTAAACCTCGACAATCTACCGGCCGAGATCGGCCCCGTGATGTTTGCAATTGGTCGTGATGTCCATGATCCATCGTGGCTCTGGACTGTTGACTATTCCAAGCTTCGTAAAGTTAAGACTGTTTCAGGCTTCAACTACGCAGATGCCGCGCTCGTTCTTCTCTATAACGAGGTCGCAGTGCAATCAGTCGAGCCTGATTACTTCAAGGCAATTGATGAGTTCATGGAGAGTCAGAATGAATCAGGCGGTCGAAAGACCGTTCTTTACTCAGCTGATGCGATGCGTCGACTCCGTCGGTACCTAGGTTTTACCGACCCCGAGGAGGTTAAGCGTGCCTAGAAAGATAAGATTAGGTTCACTCTTCCCAGAGGATCTGAATCTAAATGGTGACCAGGCTAATCTTCTTGTTTTAAAAAAGAGGCTAGAGCTTCGAGGGGTTAGTTCTCTTGTTGTTGACATTCCGCTTAAAAAGATTGACGATGTAGATTTTCTGTTCTTAGGCCACGGGTCTATAGCCGCCTGGGAATTCATCTCAAGGAGCGAACCAAGACTTTTCGCGCAGCTTTCTAGTTTTGTAGAATCACGCAAGCCACTCTTCGCTGTGTCCTCGGGAGCGTTGAAGGTACTTTCTGAGCTAGGTAAGAATTATGAAGAAGGCGATCATGTTAGCGAATTCGCGACAGCTCAAGATGACATTGTTGGCTATCTGAACAGCCCTTCAAAAGCACCGCTAATCCAGAAACTTTATTCTTCATGGTTCACTATGCTGCACGGTCCGATACTTGCAAAGAATCCAGATCTTGCTGACAAAATCTGTTTTGAGCTTGGTTGGTTCAAGAAAGTTCCACTAAGTCCAGAGGCATCACGACTAGATGAACTTTCATCAATCAGCAGGAAAACAGCTTTCGAGCACTAGCTAAGCTTTGAGGTTTCATCCTGCCAAGAAATGGCGATCGGGGAGAGTTTGTCCTTGTTTTCACTTCCATGGTGGCCGCAAAACACCAAGTCGCCGGTTGCTAGCACAACACGAATGAATGCTTGCGCTCCACAGACGTCACAGCGATCCGCGGCGGTAAGTGTTACGGTCTCCTCGACCGGGGTGGTGTCTTCAGTTTGCTCCATTTGTTCCTCCATAGTTACTCAAACATAAAATTGGACAAGATTCTTCCCTGTAGCGCCCTATTTCGCTAACTGCGAATACTTGTTATTTGGCTGAGTGTCCATCCGTCTGTTCCAGTGCCTGCTACTTAGGCTGTTTAGGTGCCATCAAATGACTATTCAGCCAGACACCTCTCGGTTCTTGAGGGCTTAGAGGCTGTACGCAAAAGACCGGGAATGTACATCGGTTCAACCGATAGCCGCGGTCTCATGCACTGTCTTTGGGAAATAATCGACAACTCTGTTGACGAGGCATTAGCGGGCTTTGGTAGGAGTATTTGGGTCACCTTACACAAAGATAAAAGTGTAGAGATTTCAGATGAAGCTCGTGGAATCCCCGTGGATATTGAACCTAAAACTGGGCTTAGCGGCGTTGAGGTGGTTTTCACCAAGTTACATGCGGGTGGAAAGTTCGGCTCGGGGTCTTACGCAGCATCAGGCGGACTCCACGGTGTTGGCGCTTCGGTTGTCAACGCTTTATCGGAGCGACTTGATGTTGAAGTAGATCGAGATGGTAAAACTTTTGCGATGAGCTTTCATCGCGGCGAACCGGGTACTTTTGATGATAAAAAAGGGATAGCTCCGGGCAATAGTTTCAAAGCATTCAGCGACAAGAGCTACTTGCGTGAAATCGGAAAAGTCGCCAAGGGCAAGACTGGTTCCAGAGTTAGATTTTGGCCAGACAAACAAATCTTTGTCAAGGAATCAGAATTCGTTCTAGAAGAAATCCTTGCCAGGGCGAGGCAAACCGCTTTTCTGGTCCCTGGTCTGAAACTCATCGTTAGCGATCAGCGCTCGGCAAAAGCTGAGAACCATGAGTTTTACTTTCAAGGTGGAATCATCGAATTCGTAGATTTTCTCGCTAAGGACGCTCCGCTTAGCAACATCTGGCGTCTTAGCGGAACCGGGAACTATTCGGAAACCGTTCCAGTTCTAAACGCTAAGGGCAACATGGAGTCCAAGGAAATTGAGCGAAAATGTGAAGTAGACGTTGTAGTTCGGTGGGGATCTGAATACGACACCAACGTAAAAAGCTTTGTGAACATCATCGCCACTCCTAAAGGTGGAACTCACATGCAAGGTTTTGAACAGGCTGTGCTTAAAGTTTTCCGAACGCAAGCAGAGGCTAATTCTCGAAAATTTAGGCTCGGCAATGACAAAATCGAAAAAGATGATGTGCTCACGGGGCTCACCGCAATTGTTACGGTTCGATTGCCTGAACCCCAGTTCGAGGGTCAAACCAAAGAGATCTTGGGCACGCCTGCTATCAAAAACATAGTTTCGAACGTAGTCACCAAAGCTCTAACCGATCGGTTCAACAGCTCAAAACGCGACGATAAAGCTCAGACAGCTCTGGTTCTTGAAAAAGTTGTAAACGAGATGAAATCTCGTGTGTCAGCGAGAACACACAAGGAAACCCAGCGACGTAAGACAGCACTTGAGTCTTCCTCGCTTCCTACAAAACTCGTCGACTGTCGCACCCAAGACACCTTGGACTCTGAATTGATAATCGTTGAGGGTGAGTCAGCCCTAGGTACAGCAAAATTGGCTCGAAACAGCGAATACCAGGCTTTGTTGCCAATTCGAGGAAAAATCCTTAACGTGCAGAAAGCTGCCATAACCGACATGTTGAATAACGCTGAGTGTGCCTCAATCATTCAGGTGCTCGGTGCTGGCTCTGGCAGAACATTCGATCTAAGTTCCGCCCGCTACGGCAAAATAATTCTCATGAGCGATGCTGATGTGGATGGGGCACATATTAGAACCCTTCTTCTAACGCTTTTCTACAAATACATGCGTCCGCTTGTCGAAGATGGCAGAGTTTTTGCGGCTGTGCCGCCACTTCACCGAGTTGTGATTGTCAATCCAGGTTCAAAGGCTAATGAGATTGTCTACACATACTCTCAATCAGAGCTAGAAAACTTGCTAGCTAAGTTAGAAAAAGCCGGTAAGAAGTATCAGGAACCTATCCAGCGTTATAAAGGTCTAGGGGAGATGGATGCAGATCAACTTGCCGAGACCACCATGGACAGGAAAAGCCGCGCTCTTCGCAGGGTTACCGTTGCTGATGCGGAACAGGCGGAACGAATGTTCGAGTTACTCATGGGTAACGAGGTAGCACCTCGACGCGATTTTATTATCGATCAAGCAGATAGCTTTGAAAGAGAAAGAATTGACGCCTAAGCTTTTCCAGCTGAGAGAATAGTTGCGCTCAACGGTGTTCCAGAGGCATCACGTTTAGCCTTTTTGGTTTCAATTTCAAGCGGTTTTCCAGACGAAGAGTTAGCTAGGACAGGCATATCGCCGACGTAAGCAAAATAGATTTGATTCTCGTCGCGAATGAATTTATGCGCTCTCACTCCACCTGTGGCACGGCCTTTAGCCGGGAACTCTGCTATTTCACTCACCTTTAGGCTTCCACTATCAACGGCCCCGAGTGATTCACTATTGTTTGCCGCGGTCAGGACAACGGTGTCTTTATCAATTGCTATAGAGGTGAAGTAAACCGCATTAGCGTTCTCGGCAAGTTTAATTCCAGCCATGCCAGCAGCACCACGTCCCAACGGTCTTACTAGTTCGGCCTCAAAACGTAGAAGCTGTGCGTCGCTCGTGACAAAGATAAGCTCATGATCGTCTTGGCTTTGAGCTGCTCCGATCAGTTGGTCGCCGGATTTCAGCGAAATAACTTCGAAACTGGCCTTTGCGGGGAAGTCGGCACTTAGCCTTTTCACTATTCCTTGCCTGGTGCCCATTGCAATAACCGTGTCATCGCTAAGTTCGAATACCCCAAGCAGATTTATGTTCTTAGCTAATCCTAGGAACTCGGCAGCGTTGATACTGCTTCCCGCATCAAAACCAGTTTCACTAGCAGGAATGTCGCTCGAGTGGACTCTGTGCATTACACCGTCCGAACTTAGGAATCCAACGTCGCTTCTCGTTGAACTGGTAAGAACTGAATTGATGGCATCGTGTTTTTTACGTTTTGCCAGTGGTTCTGGAATAAGTGAAGTGCGCTGGACTTGCCCGCTTGCCGTTAGGACGATAAAGCACGGCGAATCAGCGAGTTGGGCATCTACTGCGGCGGCCTTGGCGGCGGTAACTGGCTTTAGCTCACTTGATTCTGTCAAAATCGTGGTTCTGCGATCGTCCCCGTATTTATCGGCCACATCTTGTAATTCTTTAGTGACAACGTCGCGCAGTTGCTTGTCAGAACTTAAGATCTTCTGCAACTCGGCAATCTCTTTCACTAATTGCTTGTTTTCAGTTTCTAGTTCCATCTTCGAGAACTTAGTCAATCTACGAAGCTTGAGTTCCAGAATGTACTCTGCTTGTAGTTCACTGAGCTTGAACTTCGTCATCAGCTTCTTGCGGGCATCATCAGCTTCTTCAGATGCGCGAATGATCTTTATAACATCATCGATACTCAGTATTGCCTTCAGCAGGCCTTCGACCAGATGAAGTCTCGCTTGCTTTTTACCAAGTCGATTTTCACTTCGACGTTTAGTGACTACTATTCGGTGAGCAAGATAAACCCCTAGGAGATCCCTTAGATCCAAAGTTTCAGGTCGTCCCTCAACGAGGGCTACGTTATTTATACTGAATGATTCCTCGAGGGGAGTGAACCGGTACAGAAGTTCAAGTACTGTGTTTGGATCAAAACCGGTTTTAAGTTCGATAACGAGCTTCAATCCATTGTTACGGTCAGTTAGATCTATAACGTCAGATATACCTTGCAGCTTCTTACTGTTAACCCCATCTTTGATTTTTTCTATTACTCGTTCTGGTCCAACTAGATAAGGTAGCTCTGTAACAACTAGAGCCAGTTTTCTCGGGGAGACGCTCTCAATGCTCACTCGCGCTCTAGTCTTAAAACTTCCCCGACCAGTCATATAAGCTTCGCGAATACCCTCAGTCCCAACTATGACGCCACCAGTAGGCAAATCAGGTCCTGGGATGTAAGCCATCAGGTCTTCGCTTTCCAACTTTGTGTTGTTCAGAAGTGCAATCGCTCCTGCGATAACTTCTCGAAGATTGTGCGGCGCCATGTTAGTTGCCATGCCCACGGCTATTCCCGACGAGCCGTTAACTAATAGGTTAGGAAAGGCAGCTGGCAATACCTCAGGTTCTGAAAGCTGAGCATCATAATTCGGTTTGAAATCGACAACATCTTCGTCAAGGCTCTCGTTCATCAATAGAGCAGCAACAGAAAGCCGCGTCTCGGTATAACGAGCTGCAGCAGGTCCATCATCGAGTGAGCCAAAGTTACCGTGCCCGTCGATGAGAGGCACTCTGAGGGTAAATGGTTGTGCCATTCGGACCATTGCATCATAGATAGCACCATCGCCATGAGGGTGCAATTTACCCATGACCTCCCCGCTCACGCGAGCGGATTTGACATGGCCCCGATCAGGCCTTAAACCCATTTCACCCATTTGGTAGATGATTCTTCTGTGAACTGGCTTCAGACCGTCTCTAGCATCTGGGAGCGCTCGCGCGTAGATGGTGGAATACGAGTACTCGAGGAATGAATCACTGAGTTCTTTGGTTAGATCAATGTCTATTATGCGCTCATCGGGAAAGCGCTCTTGGCTCTGGCTATCTGACATGGTCCTTCTCGCAGCGGGGGCTGTGGCAGAATTGTTGCGATGTCTACGATGCTACCCGCCCCTCCCAAAAGCTTGGGGAGGCTTGGCGATGTGTTGATAAGCGCATTTGAATCAGTCGAAGGTAGACCGAACAAACTTGATTTAGCGCCTCGACAATCTATGTGCATCCTTCTTGTCGACGGACTGGGGTACTACAACCTTGCTGATGCCGCTGGACATGCTCGTTTTCTAAATTCGCAGCAGATTGAAAAAAGTTATTGCTATTTTCCTGCTACAACTTCCACTTCACTAACTTCTTTCGCAACCGGAAAAAAGCCGAACGCTACCGGATTCATTGGCTATAACATCTTCAATCGAATTACTGGCCAACGGATGAATTTGCTATCTGGTTGGGAAGACCAAGAGTCTGCCTTTACTTTCCAGCGACAGCCGACGGTTTCGGAGCTGGCTGTGGAGAGCCATGTTAGCGTGGATGTTGTCTCACACTCAACCTACGAAAATACTGGTTTGACAGCGGCCACGATGCCAGCGGCGAACTTTCATTCCGCTGACAGCATTGAGGCAAGATTCGATATCGCGCTGAAATTGTTAGCCACTGGAGACAAGAGAGTCGTCTACCTATACATTCAAGAGTTGGATCAAACAGCTCATGGATTAGGAGTTTCATCTAATCGTTGGCTTGAGGGAGTGGAACTTCTTGACGGACTAGTAAGAGATTTTGTTGAAAGGTTGCCCAAAAACTCTGGACTGATTGTTACCTCAGATCATGGTGTCATCGATGTCACGGAATACGAGAAGATTTATTTTGATGAACTTTTGCCCGCAGAGGAAATGCTCTTTGTTGGTGGAGATACCAGGGGCCTAATGGTTTACCTTCAGGATCCAGGAAAAACTACTGCTTACCTTAGAGAGCTAGCTCAAGAACTAGGTGACTTGTGTTATCTAGTAACAGCGGAACAGCTTATGGCCGCGGGTTATTTCGAGAGTTTAGATGACAGGCCTGAAATCGTGCCTGATTTTTGGATAATCGCTAAGAAGAATGTGGCCTTGTATCATCGCGCCTATGCCAGACCGAAATCCCTATTTAATGTTGGGCATCATGGTGCTATAAGTGAGCGGGAGTTAGCAATTCCTCTAATTCGCTTTAATTGCTAGTTTTTCTCTTCTTCATCATCTTTAGATCCGAATAGCACTTCAGCCCAGCCGCTTGTGGCTTGTGGTCTTGTGTTGCCTTCAGTCGACGCTAATGGCTCGTCATCAGATAGTGCTTCTGTCTCAGCCGAGTCCTCTTGAACTGGTATTTCTTCAACCACAGCTCTCTCGTCTACTAGTTCCTCAACAATTCGTAAAGTTGAGCTGGCGATAGGTTCTTCGAACAAATCCTCTGCCTCTTCGGCCTGCACTTCAGTGATCTCCGGAACAACTGTTAGCGATACGGTTCGTTCAGTTATCTGTATTTCTTCAACTACTATTTCTTCTGGCTCGCTGATTATCGGAACGGTCTTAGCCACAGCTGATACTGGTACTCCGTTGGAAAGTTGCAAAGCGGCTTCATTTTCAGGAGCTAAGAAGAGCTGTTTAGGATCGAACGACCAGGTAGCAACGCCGTCCCCCTGAGAAGTGCTGAAGCGGATTGAAACCAGCCATTCACCTTCGCTGCTGCGTTTAGCTGACCAAGAAATATCTGTAGCGCCATTGTTTACTAGACGCTCATCCATTACTGAGCCGAATTCGACAAGTGTTGGCTCGGCAAATCTGTCCCCAGCAAGGCTTAGTCGAATACTTCGGGCTAGAGCTACGACATGTTTTAGCTCGGCAATAATCGGTTTTGCGAATTTCGCGACGAGATCAATATCAGCACCGGTCTTTTCAGCGACCTCTTCAAGAGTTGCTCCTAATCTGACAAGCTGCTGAATTTCTCTCGGCGATGAGTTAGCCGGTAGGGAAACTTCCCGGGATTTAAGTGCCTTGAGTAGGTCTGGAGTTATTTCAAGGTAGTGTCTGGTGCCATCAGGCGCTTGGAGCTCCAGCTGATTGTTAGACACACCTGTGATACGTAAATCTGCCATTTAGAACCCTTCTGGCAGTAGTTTCCCACCAAATTGCCGATAAATCGGGTTGATTTTCGTATTCCCGACACGCAAAAACGAGCCAATTCTGTGAAATTGCCAAGACACAGCGGGGATGAAGTTGCATTTAGCCAAAATTTGGAACATACTTTCGGCGCCTGATCTTTTTCGTGAAAGGAAAGTACTTGGCCACCGATTACGATGCACCTCGCAAAAATGACGACGATACGGAATCAATCGAAGTCCTCAAAGAGCGCGGTCCAGAAACCAAATCGTCATCCTCTGACTTAGACGCAGACGACCACGGTGAAGCATTTGCATTGCCTGAGGTATCAAGTGAGGACGCCGAGGTTATCGTCGTTCCAAAACAAGAGGATGAATTCACCTGCAGTGAGTGTTTTATCGTTAAGCACCATTCCCAGAAGGCAAAAAAAGACGGCCAATACGGTGCTGTCTGCGTGGATTGTTCTAACTAGTTTCTGTTCAACAGCGCAGCAACGATTTCCGGGTTACGCGTAGAAAAAATCCAATACGGGCAAGGATCTGCCTTGTCTTTCAGCTCAACTCGTACTAATCCTTTTACTGATGGCTGGAATACTGAATAAGCATTCATCTCTAGGTTCGGTCCTCGAGCCGCGAAGCTTTCAGATGGAGTAATAACACTTGCTTTCCCGAGAAAGTCTCTGTCTATGCTCGCTTTTCCAACTCTCAGGAATTGCCTACTGATCTGAATCTTTGGCGCCACAGCCCAACTGAAACCCCAAGCCAGAAACAATGAAGCTAAAGCGCTAACAACGGCAATCTGCTCGCCGAAAGGCAAAGCAATCAGTAGAAACGATAACGGGAGAACCAGTGTCGCGGCATAAAACCAAAGACCCGGCAGAACCCTTTCCTGGTAATCATTTGTTTCCTGAATTTGGGGCATATGCTTAGAATACGCTCATGGCACAAATCGAAATACTTATTACCTGCGATCCTGAATTAATGCCGACCATCGGAAACCCCGGTGACGCCGGTCATGACCTTAGGTCTGCCATCGATGCTGAAATTTTGCCAGGGGAGAGACTATTGGTACCAACCGGCGTCCACATCGCCATCCCAGCTGGCTATGTCGGATTGGTGCACCCGCGAAGTGGATTAGCGATCAAATCTGGGATCACAGTTCTCAACGCTCCAGGAACAATAGATTCCGGTTACCGTGGTGAAATTATGGTTCCTCTTATAAATCATTCAAATGAAAGCATTAAAATATCGAGACTAGATCGAATCGCGCAAATTGTTTTCCAGCAGTACGAATCGCCAAAGTTCATCCCCGTCGCCGAGCTACCAGGGTCGATGCGCGGATCTCAGGGCTTTGGTTCGACGGGAGTGAAATAGAGTGAACGCTGAATTTGCTCTAAATGGGCCATATGATTCCTCGGATCCAACAGCGCCAGTAGAACTCGCTGTTTTCGGTTCAATTAGCTTCGTTCCCAGTCCTTTAGTCACAGTTCGCGCTGAGGTTGAAGAGGGAACAGGCCGCATAGTTGCTCTAACTTTCGACTACAAAGAAAGCACGCTGCAAGTACAGGCTTTTGCTAGCTCCAAGGGAGAATCGATTTGGGAGTCGGTGCTGGAGGACATAACTGGAAGTTTAAGTGATCAAGGCATTTCAGTGCAGCGACAGATAGGGCCCTTTGGAACAGAACTGTTGGCTGAGATCCCAGTTACAAAAGAAAAGCCCAAGGCTGTTCGGATGTTTGCAGCTTCTGGTGATAGATGGCTGCTACGTGCAACAATGTCAGGCCGAGCTTTGCAAGAGATCGAACCTCGTACATTCCTAGAAGACTTTTTTAAAGGATTCGTAGTAAATCGTGGTGAATTGCCACTTCCACCTCGTGAGCTTTTGCCGCTTGAATTGCCAAGTGGAGCGATTGCACCTAAGGGAACATTTTGAAAGAGAAAAAGACAAACATCGAGCGTTACGGTGTAAGGCAATCTGACGACGGTTACAAGGTAGACGCGAAAAGTCTCTTGGCTTCAGTTGGCGGCTTGAGAGGTCTCATCGAGGCCAGCATCCCGGGCTTTCTTTATGTGCTCACCTTTGCATTCACAAGATCTGTTCCTATTGCCATGACCGTAGTTGCCCTTGCGACACTTATTCTCGCGATTAGGCATTTCATACTGAAGCGACCGTGGGATCAACTGGTTGGGCCAGTCGCGGGTATTGTTTTGGCATTTTTTCTCACCAGAGACGGTCAAGCAGAGAATTACTATCTCCCTGGTTTTTGGACTAATGGAGCCTACGCTGCTGGGCTCTTGATTTCAGTTTTGGTTAGGTTTCCCGCTGTCGGGCTTTTGGTTGGGCCACTAACTGGCGACGGGCTTAGCTGGCGCAGGGACAAGCGAAAACTAAAGTTTTTCAACATAGTCACAATGCTCTGGTTCGCCTTTTTTACCCTCAGATTGGCCATTCAGCTACCCCTTTACTTTGCTCAAGAGGTTGTAATCCTTGGATTCGTAAAGCTGGTGATGGGAACGCCCCTATTCCTAGTGATGATCTGGTTGTCTTGGCTCCTATTGCGCAGAGTGATTACCCCAGCCATAGATGGTAATTTGGATAAGTAGATTTACCAGCCCTGCTAGGAGAGACAACTTGTCTAAAGTTGACAGTTTCGGTGCCGCCTCGTCGTTGGACGTTGCTGGAAGCCAGTATCGCATTTTCCGTCTGGATAAGGCGCTTAGTAAGCAATTGCCGTTCAGCCTGAAAATACTCCTGGAGAACCTACTTAGAACAGAAGATGGGGCTAACGTAACCCGAGCACACATCGAAGCTTTAGCCAACTGGGACCCGAGTTCAGATCCTGACACCGAGATCCAGTTCACGCCAGCAAGAGTAATCATGCAGGACTTTACCGGTGTGCCATGTGTTGTCGATTTGGCGACTATGCGCGAGGCCGTTAGTGAACTTGGTGGCGATCCCAAGAAGGTAAACCCACTAGCACCAGCGGAACTTGTAATCGACCACTCTGTTGTGATTGACGTTGCAGGTAGTCCTGACGCATTTGAACGCAATGTCGCCTTTGAATATGAACGCAATGGGGAGCGATATCAGTTCTTGCGTTGGGGTCAAGGCGCATTCAACGACTTCAAAGTTGTGCCTCCCGGCACTGGTATTGTTCACCAAGTCAACATCGAGTATCTTGCTCGAACAGTTATGACTCGCGAAGTCGATGGTCAGCTAACTGCTTATCCTGATTCGTGCGTCGGTACTGACTCTCACACAACGATGGTTAACGGTCTTGGCGTTTTGGGCTGGGGAGTAGGTGGAATTGAAGCCGAAGCTGCGATGCTGGGTCAGCCGGTGTCAATGCTTATTCCTAGAGTCGTTGGGTTCAAGCTCACTGGCGCTATTCCAACCGGAGCTACGGCAACAGATGTTGTTCTTACAATCACTGAGATGCTTCGAAAGCACGGCGTTGTTGGAAAATTTGTAGAGTTCTATGGTGCCGGTGTCTCTTCAGTACCACTTGCCAACAGGGCAACAATTGGAAACATGAGCCCTGAGTTTGGCTCAACGGTTGCTATGTTCCCAATCGATCAGGTCACCATTGACTATCTGCGTTCCACTGGTCGAAGCGATGATCAAATAGCTCTGGTTGAGGCCTATGCCAAGACCCAGGGGTTGTGGCATGACCCAAACAACGAAGCTGAATACAGTGAGTATCTTGAACTTGACTTAGGCGCTGTTGTGCCATCGATAGCCGGGCCTAAACGTCCGCAGGATCGAATCCAGCTTTCAAATGCCAAAGATCAGTACCGCAAAGACATTTCTACTTATACCTCTGTAATTGACAAGCCAACAACGGTCTCGGCTGCCGAATTCGAGATTAATAATGGTTATATTGCTATCGCCTCGATAACTTCCTGCACGAATACATCAAATCCTTCGGTAATGATGGCTGCCGGTTTACTGGCTAGGAAAGCAGTAGCTAAGGGCCTTAGGTCAAAACCTTGGGTAAAAACTTCGCTAGCTCCAGGTTCAAAAGTAGTCACAGAGTATTTCAACAAAGCAGGTTTAACCTCCGATTTGAATGAGCTTGGCTTTGATCTTGTTGGATACGGCTGCACAACGTGTATCGGTAATTCGGGTCCACTCGATCCAGACATCAGCGAAGCCGTGAATTCGAACGATCTGGCTGTTACAGCTGTCTTGTCCGGAAATCGTAATTTTGAGGGCCGTATCAATCCTGACGTAAAGATGAACTACTTGGCCTCACCACCGTTGGTTGTTGCATACGCACTAGCTGGAACAATGGATTTCGACTTCGACAGAGAAGAACTGGGTAAAGACTCAGAAGGTAATTCAGTGTTCCTGAAGGATATCTGGCCAACTCCTGACGAAGTTCAGACGGTAATTGATGAAACCATCTCCTCAGAGATGTTCAAAACTCAATACGCATCTGTGTTTGAAGGTGATGCCAGATGGAAGGAGATTCCCACTCCGACCGGAGACACGTTTAGTTGGGATTTGAAGAGCACTTACGTTAGAAAGCCTCCTTACTTTGAGGGCATGACAATGACTCCCGACCCAGTAATGGGGATTACCGGCGCTAGGGTTCTAGCTAAACTCGGGGATTCTGTAACGACCGACCACATCAGCCCTGCAGGTTCGATAAAGGTTGATTCTCCAGCAGGTAAATATCTAACCGATCATGGCGTTAGCCGAATGGATTTCAATTCTTATGGATCTAGGCGGGGAAACCACGAGGTGATGATCAGAGGTACTTTCGCCAACATCAGATTGAAGAATCTTCTACTTGACGGTGTTGAGGGCGGATTTACCCGTGATTTTACAAACGCTGAAGGAAACCAAGCGTTTATCTACGACGCATCCATCAACTATCAGGCCGATGGTACACCGCTGATGATTATTGCTGGCAAAGAATACGGCTCAGGCTCCTCTCGAGACTGGGCTGCTAAAGGAACAGCTCTGCTTGGTGTAAGAGCAGTGCTAGCCGAGAGCTTTGAACGTATCCACCGAAGTAACCTCATTGGAATGGGAGTTTTGCCGCTACAGTACCTTCCAGGGCAAACGGCTGAAACTCTTGGTCTTGACGGGACAGAAATTTATGATGTCCTTGGTGTCGAAGCACTAAACGATGGGGTCACTCCAAAGCGCCTAACAGTAAAGGCAAAACCTAGTACACACTCGAGAGTAGATAAAGAAGCCATAGAGTTCGAGGTTGGCCTAAGAATTGATACTCCAGGCGAAGCCGATTACTACCGTCACGGCGGCATCTTGCAATATGTGTTGAGAAGTTTAGTTGGCTAATCAATGACCAAATTCAACAAGATTAAATCGCCTGCTGATTTACAACAGCTGGAGATAAGTGAACTAGGCGAGTTAGCGCAGGACATACGTGAGTATCTCATCGAAACTATTACCAGCACCGGTGGACATCTCGGACCGAATCTTGGCGTTGTCGAACTTACCATCGCGCTGCATAGAGTATTTGATTCTCCTAAAGACCGAATCATTTTTGATACCGGCCACCAAAGTTATGTTCACAAATTGTTGACTGGCCGAACTGACCTTTCCAACATCAGAAGCAAGGACGGTTTAGCAGGATATCCGCAACGTACAGAGTCGGAGCATGATGTAGTTGAATCTTCACACGCATCTTCGTCTTTAGCCTGGGCCGATGGAATTGCTAAAGCTTACAAGCTCACCGGTCAGACTGACAGAACCGTCGTCGCAGTAATCGGTGACGGCGCGCTTACCGGTGGAATGGCCTGGGAATCGCTTAATAACATCAGCGATGACAATGACAGAAACCTCATAATCGTGGTCAACGACAATGGGCGTTCCTATGCCCCAACAATTGGTGGTCTTGCAAGATATCTAAACAACGTGCGTACCGAACCCTTTTATAAACGCATGTATCGAGGCTCACGCAAGTTCTTCTCGAAGTTCGGCATAGTTGGCAAACTCGTTTATGCGACTCTCAGAGGCGCTGGCAAGGGCCTGCTTGGCACATTTACCCCTAAAAGCATGTTCCCTAACCTTGATCTTAAATACATAGGTCCAATTGATGGGCACGACATAGAAGCCCTAGAACAAGCTTTGAAACAAGCTAAGCAATATGGATCACCGGTAATAGTTCACGCGATCACGCAAAAAGGTCGTGGATTCTCACTTGCTGAGGAGCATGCTGACGACCAATTCCACGCGGTGGGGCAGATAGATAGAAATACAGGAGCTTCGCTAGAAACAAGCTCCGGCCCATCATGGACGAGCATTTTCGCCGACGAGATTGTCAAAGTAGCTGAAGCTAACCCCAAGGTTGTTGGTTTAACAGCCGCGATGTTGATACCAGTTGGGCTTCATAAATTCGCAGAGCGCTTTCCAAGTCGGGTTTTCGACGTTGGCATAGCTGAGCAGCACGCCGTAGCCTCAAGTGCGGGACTTGCCTTCGGTGGATTACATCCAGTGGTTGCCATCTATTCGACTTTTATGAACAGAGCGTTCGATCAAGTGCTAATGGACGTTGCTCTGCATAAAGCCGGTGTCACATTCATTCTTGACCGAGCAGGAGTAACTGGTCCAGACGGAGCTAGCCATCACGGAATGTGGGACTTAGCACTATTGCAAATAGTCCCCGGTATTGAAATAGCTGCACCTAGGGATGCGAGACGACTTCAAGAAGAACTTCGCGAGGCAGTAGCCATTGAGGATCGCCCAACCGTTCTTCGCTTCCCTAAAGGGACTGCCAGCCAGGACATCTCGGCAAGCCGAAGACTTGATGACGGTGTCGATGTTCTCAGCGAAGCGATTTCAAAGGACGTTCTGATAGTTGCTGTAGGAGCGATGGCTTCAACTGCTCTCAAAGTTTCGGAACTCCTAGCTGCACACGGTATAGGCGCTACTGTAATTGATCCTAGGTGGGTAGTACCAGTTCGCCAGTCAGTCATTGACTTAGCTAGAAACCATCGTCTCGTTGTCACCCTTGAAGATGGTGTCAAGGTCGGCGGTATCGGCACAAGAATTCGCCAAGAACTTAGAAGTCAACAAGTTGACACAGCGCTGAACGAACTTGGCTTGCCAGATGAGTTTATAGAGCACGCCTCTCGAAGCGAGATTCTAGAGCGAGTTGGCTTAACGGCTCAGCTAATTGCTCAGGACATTGTCGCTCAGGTACTTGGCACCAAGGTTCCGCACGCAAGACCGCTCGATGAGATTGAAACGAAAGAACAGCCTAAGCACTAGCTTCTTCGTTGGTCGGCGGAAGTTGATCCTTAGCTAGCGCTTCGACAAATAACGGCACCACTAGATTTGCCTGCCAGCTCCTTGCACCAAATGATCTCACGGCACTTTCGAGCCCCTCAGTGCTACGCTCAGGCGGACTAAAGCAGATGCGTCTGACAATTTCAGGTGACATTAGATTCTCAACAGGTATCAGCGCAGTTTCTGAAAGATCCTTAAGTAATACCCGCATCCACTGCAATCTAATGTTTGCCTCTGGGAATTTACTCGGCCAGTTCCGGTGATTAGGAATTCCCGAGCTAGGAGCCTTAATCTCAACTAATTCCCGGGTCTGCATACCATGCTCGTAAGCCGCCCACCACAAATCTAAGTAACTTCGGCTAGCCCTCCCGGTAAAGGCGCGCAGTGAAGCCAGCTCGGATTTCGACTTGGGTTCAGCCTTCACAACAGCGACCAACGATAGGTCTGGAATTAGTCGACCGGGTGCAACATCTTTCTCCTTAGCAAGTTTTTCCCTTGCCTCCCAGAGGCTTCTTATCACTGTGAGCGCTCTAGCTTGTTTCAACTCGTGGATACCAGTGATAGATCTCCATCTATCCAATTTCTCGGGTTTTTCAATAGGAAGAGTCAGGTGATGAAATTCCTGCGTTGCGTATTCGTATTTATTTGCCTCACGGAGTTTATTTTCTATGGCCTCCCACAAATCAAACAGCACGTCAACATCTAAAGCCGCGTAGTTCAACCAGTTTGCCGGTAGTGGTCTAGCGCTCCAGTCAACCGCAGAATGCTCCTTCGACAGTCCAAGCTTTAGTAGTTCCTCGCACATGGTGCCAAGCGATACCTTGGGAAGTCCAAGAATGCGCCCTGCGAGTTCAGTGTCCAATATAGAACTCGGCGAGAGATCGTACTCAGCTAGACAGGGGATGTCTTGGCTTGCTGCATGGATAATCCATGTTTTTTCACTTACTAGTTCTTTGAAATTGAAAAGTAGTGTGCTCTCAAAATCTATTGTGGTATCGACAAGATAGATCCCAACTTTTTCAATAGCGATTTGGATTAGGTAGGCCTTTTGCCCGTATCTAAAACCGCTAGCCCTTTCGGCGTCTATTGCTATTCTCGTTGTTGCATCGAGGTTTTTTACAAGCTGTTGAAGTTCGTCATCTCGGTCTACGAGTGTTGTCTTCATCCTCGGCTGAAGTAATGGGACAACTTGTTCGACAAGCGAATCTTCACTCATACGGCTTTGGAAATCTTCACAACTGAGTCGCCCTCAATTGCAAAGCCAGCCATCGCGGCCACAAGATCCTGCCAAGCGGCAAAGTGAGGAGCGAGACTAGTATCCAACGGCGACCAAGAAGCCCGAAGTTCGATCTCTGTCTTGCGTTGTTCTGTAGCTAGTGCACCCATGCCTGTCGAGGACATCTTTGTTATAGTTCCCGCTTCATGTGTAGAAATAGCTCCGTGCTTTTCTAATGCCCGCTTAAGAATGTCCCAGTAATAACTAGCGGAGTCTTCTTCAAGTTCCATCTCAGCTTCAAGCGGTGATTTGACGTATGCAATCACTCGCATTCTCGATCCCCAGGTTTCAAATTGAGCTGGATCATGCAAGAAAACTATTCGACCAACACCTCGGTTGCTTGCCGCTTCAGTGTTATCCGGCACGTCAGCAGAGTACGCTACCGCTGCAGGTGCGATGCCGTTAGGTGAGGCAATTTGGTGTGTTGAGAGCTCAGGGCGAGTATAGGGATCGATTAAATCCTTAAGAGCCAGCTGGAATTCCGCTGGAAGATCTTCTTGAGTCTCAAAGTTAGCCATTTGTTCTAGGCTAAATCCAACCTAGATAAGTTTCACGATAGCCACGCCCGAGAGGATTTACTTGCTTGCCTTCATAAAATCCATCGTTGCGGCTAAGCGTCTGCTCAGATTAGGTGGTTCAATTCAGGGTGAAATCCCAGTGCTTGATCACTACGTAGATGGTCAGCAAGCTTTTTTAACGCTCCCAACCAATGAAGACACTCTGCCAGCGGGTAAACAGAGCATGTTTTGGGATAGTCGAGAAGGCCACGCCTTAGTGGAACCGATAACTACCGACAGCCATTCAGTTCGTTGCTATCGCGTTCTCAAACAGTTTGGCAAAGAGCCTAGCGTCGGTGACAAAGTATGGCTATCGGGTTGGCTGGGCGAGCGGCCAGAAGATTTTGGACTAGTTGGTGTCAGAGACCAGAAAATGCCGAACGGGACGATGGCTTATCTAGCGGTCGCGGGGCCAACATGGGTCATTCACGTCCACGGAAGGAATGCTTCTAGGGCCGAAACGCTGCGCAATTTTGCAACTATAGCTGCATTGGGCTTTAGTCAATTGTCCATTTCTCTGGAATCGGACAGACCCCCAGATGGTCTAGGAATTCATCGCTCTTATCTTGGAACCAGGGAATGGACCCAGGTTGAATCTGCCATTAGGTATGCATACGGCAACGGTGCTTCGAGAATTATTCTTTTTGGTTTCTCGTTAGGGGCAATGATCATCGGCCAGTGCCTGCAGAGGTCTGCTCTTGGTCAGAGTGTCGCTGGAGTTGTTTTTGATTCCCCTCTTATCGATATTGAAAGCACGCTTCGTTTGCAGGCAGAAAAGGCCGGAGAGAGACCAAACTTCGCCTCTTATGGCATCAGGAAAATTCTTAGAAGCAGAATCTTCCGATTACTTGGGCTTGGCTTGGAATACCTCCCGAGTTTGATCGTTCCCCTTGGCAGACCAGCACTGGTTCTTTACTCTGCTACAGATGGGTATGTCTGTATGCAGAGGATACCAGAAATGTCCGGTCCCAATCCTCAGGGGATTTTTATAAACTTCCCTGGCGGGCGGCACTGCCGTCTTTATAACCAGAATCCTGAACGATACAGCTCGGCTCTAACTAATTTTCTAGAACAGTTTGGAACTTGAAAAACAAAGTTTTATCAATCTCAAGAAGTTGATTCAGTTTCCATGTTCCGTTGAATTGCTGCATGTATTCTTCCGCAACATTCCAAGCGGCATCTGTGTTATCTGCATCTGTAACTGTAAGGCAAACCTCGCATAGTAGTTCCTGAAGGATTAGAGTTACGCTCAGCCCAGATTCAATAACAACTGATTCATATTCCTTGGTAACATCAGCAAGCCAACTAGTCAGCGGTTCTTGCGTTTTTCCTAAGGCAACAACAGATTTGTTGGCATATTGAACTTGCGGGGCAGTGATAAAGACGGTTTGGGCAGAAGAAGTTCGAGTAGCTGGTATGTCTATTACTTCGCTGTTTGTCAGTATCAGCAATGGAGCAGACTTTGATGCCGATAATTGCTCCGAAACCGCTGTTTTCCCGGTAGTGATAATCAGGTCGGCAGAGGATCTTATGGCTCGCAAGACCATTCGGTCATTATCGTTTGAGATAACGCCGCTATTCGTTTCTTTTGTTTTTGCTGAAATCACGTAATTTGATCTAAATCCAGTTATGCGAGGGTACCAGCGTTTAAGGTCGGAAGGGGAATCTATCTCGTAGGTCAAGTTGCTTTCTAAACCAGCACTTACTTGTTCGATAAGTTTCAAATCTTTTCACTTACCTGGCGCTTAATTCGATTTAGCATTCCGTGCATCCCTCGAATGCGTAGGGGAGAAACGAGTTCAGTGAGTCCCAGTGAGCTAATGAAGCCGTCATCAAATTCGAGTACAGTTTGCACACTTTGGTTATCCAGCGCGATTTGAAGTATTGACGCGAACCCACGCGTGGTTGGCGCTTCAACCGGGGCAGTCAGATAAACACGAACCCTATTAGATTCAATTTCAGTGATTAGGTAAACCGGTGATTGACACTCTTCTACTCTTTCAAGTAGTTCAGGCCTATCTCTAAAGTTCTCTGGAATCTCTGGCAGCTGATCCGCATACTCCAGAAGTAGGTCAAGTTTTGCTAATCTTGGAACCTCGTTGAAAGCTTCTAGAATTTCAGTTGCAGATGGGGTGATCTCGGGCAATTAGAAACCTACTGGCACTGCACCTGGCTCAGCACCCTTCACGATAGGAACGCGAACGGCCGATCCCCATTCAGTCCATGAACCGTCATAGTTCCTGACCTTCTCAATTCCAATCAGATACTTCAAGACAAACCATGTGTGTGAGGATCGCTCTCCGATTCGGCAGTATGCAATTACATCTGCAGAATCGTTGATACCGGCTTCCTGACGGTAGATGACATTCAGCTCATCGATTGCCTTAAAAGTCTGGTCTTCGTAGACAGCTTTAGCCCATGGCACTGAGGCAGCGGTTGGAATGTGTCCTCCACGTGGTGCTCCTTCATCGGGATAATCAGGCATGTGAGTGCGTTCACCCGTATACTCTTGTGGGCTTCGAACATCAATAAGTGGTTTGCCGAAGTGCTTTAGTACATCTTCCTTGAAAGCTCTGATCTTGGAATCATCTCTTTCCACAACTGGGTATTCAGTCGAAGCCAGTGGAGAAGTCTCTTGGGTCACTTCTCTACCTTCGGCTATCCATTTAGCTCTACCGCCGTCCATTATTCGGATGTCTTCGTGGCCGAAAAGTTTTAGAACCCAGAATGCATATGTCGCCCACCAGTTGCTCTTATCTCCATAGAGCACAATAGTGTCCTCTCGGCTGATTCCCTTGCTGCTAAGTAGAGCTGCCATTTCTGTACTGTTTAGGTAATCGCGAAACACCGGGTGGTTCAGTTCAGTATGCCAATCAAGTTTTATAGCACCTGGGATGTGCCCGGTGTTGTACAAGAGGATGTCCTCATCGCATTCAACAATGACTAATCCAGCAGAGCCCTTGTGTTGATCAACCCAGGAGGTACTAACTAGAGCCTCAGGATGGGCGTATTGTTGGAACTTTGCGTCGGAATCAAGCGGGTAAGTCAAGGCAAGCCTTTCGAGAATTAGAATGGGTTTACTTTTCTAATTCTCTCAGAGAATCATCCCAAACGGAATGGCCCAAACCTCGATGCTTATAAAACTCCAAGACTTGGTGACCGAGATCTCCATTCATGAACTTTTGGCCGAGATGGTCCCACCAGAGGAATTTGCATCGGTATCTTTTTCCAGCTACATCCCAGACGCCAATTTCCCGAGTCAACAGGATGGTGTCGCTAAAAGTATTGATTTCGTTCGCAGTATTGATTCGAAAGGTAAAGATTCCACTGGAATTTATCTCGATGGGGGCTTTGGCGTTGGAAAGACTCACCTCCTAGCCTCGATTTATCACAACTCAAGGCGGAAGAAACTTTATTCACCGTTTATCGGTGTCACCAGCGCTATTGGCTATTTGGGCTTTGCTGAGGCAGTCCAACAATTCTCGAAATTCGGGCTACTTTGCATCGACGAGTTCGAGCTTGATGATCCTGGAGACACAATGGTCATGTCTAGATTCCTCAAGGAACTAGCCAACAAAGGAACCTGTTTCGCTGCCACTTCAAATACTCCGCCAAACGCCTTAGGCGAGGGAAGATTCGCAGCAGATGCCTTCCAGCGCGAGATACAGTCGGTAGCTGACAGATTCGAGATTGTCAGGATTGACGGTGAAGATTATCGGCATAGAGGCTTGGAACTTAGTTTTTTTTCCGCCGACTTATCGAAATTAGCGCAAGAGGCGTCAGTATCTGGCTCGAGAGTAATCACAGCAGATCTGCAGGACTTACTTGTCTATTTGGGTAGCCTGCATCAATCTAGATACGCAAAACTTTCGGAGCAGTTCGATGTGTTGCTTATTTCCAACATTGAAACAATAAACGACCAGTACGAGGGGATACGTCTTGTTAGTTTCATCGACCGTTGTTACGAGGCGGGTATTGCATTACGCACTAGCGGTATCAACCTCGGTGAGATCTTTCGTGAAGACCATCTAGTTGGTGCTTATCAAAAGAAATACAGGAGAGCCCTATCACGTCTTGCGGCCATGTGCGCTCGTGAACTGCCATAAATCTTTTACATACCCGAAACATTAACTGACCATTCAGGAAACACAGCTATACAAAAGTGCTCTAAACATCAATTATTTGGAGGACTCATGGATCAGGGCAACACAGCTTTTGTACTTATCTCAGCGGGCTTAGTGCTACTAATGACACCAGGCCTGGCATTTTTCTACGGCGGAATGGTTAAGGCTAAAAGCGTTGTAAGCATGATGATGCTTTGTTGGGGCTCTCTCGCTTTGGTGGGTGTGCTTTGGGTTTTGTTTGGCTATGCCATAAGTTTCGCCAAATCTTCCAGCGCAACTTACATAGGTATACCCGGATGGTTTGGAATTGATACAGCGTCTCTAGGTCTTAGCGCCGAGACGGCAGCTGCATTAGCGCCGAGTGAATCTGCTTACCCTGGTCTAGCGTTTGTCGCATTCCAGGCAACATTCGCGATTATTACTGTCGCTTTAATCGCTGGAGCTATCGCGGACCGAGCCAAGTTTGGAGCATGGATGGTTTTCGCAGGCATCTGGGCGACTATCGTCTACTTCCCTGTAGCCAACTGGGTTTTCAACTTCGGTTCAAATCCGGATCGTAGTGATGCCGGTTGGTTGATTCAGATGGGTGTAATCGACTTTGCAGGTGGAACAGCAGTTCACATTAATGCTGGCGCTGCAGGACTTGCACTAGCACTTGTTTTGGGAAAGAGATTTGGTTTTAGCAAAGGCATAACTCAGCCACACAACGTTCCACTTACACTACTTGGGGTTGCTTTACTCTGGTTCGGATGGTTCGGATTTAACGCAGGTAGCGAACTAGCAGCAGACGGAATAGCAAGCATTGCCTTCATCAACACGATGGCAGCACCCGCGGCAGCTATGCTCGGTTGGATCATTGTCGAGAAGATTAGACATGGCAAAGCCACTTCCATTGGAGCAGGCTCTGGGGCGGTCGCTGGTCTGGTTGCTATAACGCCAGCCTGCGCCGCTGTCGATCCGGTATGGGGAATGCTTTTGGGATTAATCTCAGGTGCACTCTGTGCCTTGGCTATCGATCTAAAATTCGCCTGGGGCTTTGACGACTCTTTAGATGTCGTCGGTATCCACTTGGTCGGGGGAATCGTCGGGACACTGTTTATCGGGGCTTTTGGTCGTGATGTTGGATTCTTCTTCGGCAACGATTTCTCCCAGTTATACAAGCAGGCTCTAGGAGCTGGTGCAGTGCTGCTTTACTCATTTGCCTTAGCCTTCGTAATTGGCCTAATTATCGAGAAGACGATCGGGTTTAGAGTCAAGGCTGAAGACGAATTAGCTGGTATTGACACCGTTGTGCACGGTGAAGAGGCCTATGCTTTCGGTAATGACAAGGTCTAGCCTAGATTTTTGACGAAATAGCCAAAAATCGGCTAGAGTCTTAGGTATCTCGTAAGAGATAAGCGGATGTGGCTCAGTTGGTAGAGCACAACCTTGCCAAGGTTGGGGTCGCGAGTTCGAATCTCGTCATCCGCTCGAAGCGGGCTCAGAAAAGCTTCGTGGAAACATGGT
>JAURKU010000050.1 GCA_030831605.1 Rhodoluna sp. | reverse complement strand
GCAGGTTCACTCCAGGTAGTGCTAATCCGTCATAAACACAGCCACCTGCGGTTTCAGCCATACCGTAGCTGGACACAACATTGACATCGTTTTCTCTGAAGTAATCAACCACAGATTCTGAAACCGCTTGACCACCGACTAAAACAGCAGAAAACTTCTTTAGTTGATTCAATAGAAAACTGTCAGTTTGGGTTGCCTCATAGAGGCGCAGTAATTGGGTGGGGACAAGAGAAACAAAACGGTTTTCTTCGGTTAGCAAAGTTGAGCTAAGTGCGAAAGCTTGAGCGGTAAAACTAACTCCGGTATTCATAACCACTGGTCTTGTCCCACTAAGAATAGATCTAACCAGCACCATCGCACCAGCAACATAGTTCGTCGGTAAGCTCAATAACCACTGACCAGAGCCAATAACCGAAGCGCTAGAAGCTGTTGCTGCCCTAAGCGCATCAGCGCTTAGATAAATTCTTTTCGGGATTCCAGTTGAACCACTGCTTTCAATAATCAGCGCAGTGTTCGTTGCAGTCTCAGGTAAATCAGTTATCTCAACCTTGACGCCGTTTACTTCTCTTTGCGAGATAAATACTGTAATGTCGCCAGCTAATGCCTTAGTTAGTTTTTCTTGTAATAGTGCAACATCATTGGCTGGAATGATTTCAACCGGAGTAGTCATATTTAGAAATGCCAGGGGAATCTTGACCAGTCAGGATCACGCTTTTCTAGAAAACTATCTCTGCCTTCTAAAGCCTCTTCGGTTCCATATGCCAACCTAGTTGCTTCTCCAGCAAATAACTGTTGACCTACTAAACCGTCATCAACCATGTTCATTGCATACTTCAGTAATCTAATTGCCTGCGGTGATTTACCTAAAATCTCTCTTGCCCACAAGACGCCTTCTTTTTCAAGTTCAGCATGATCAACAACCTTGTTCACTACACCCATTTCATAGGCGCGCTGGGCTGAATACTCTTCACCTAAAAAGAAAATCTCTCTAGCAAATTTCTGACCAACTTGCTTAGCCAAATAAGCACTACCGTATCCTGCATCAAAAGAACCAACAGCAGCATCGGTTTGCTTGAACCTGGCGTGCTCACGACTAGCGATAGCTAGATCACAAACAACATTTAGTGAGTGTCCACCACCTGCTGCCCAACCAGAGACCAGAGCAATAACAACCTTTGGCATAAACCTGATAAGTCTCTGAACTTCAAGAATGTGAAGTCTTCCGGTCTTACCGTCCTCACCGTATTCATAACCAGATTGACCCCGAACCTTTTGATCTCCACCAGAAGAAAAAGCCCAGCCGCCATCTTTGGGTGATGGACCATTACCGGTAAGAAGAACTACGCCAACTTTGGTATCAGCCTGAACATCCTGGAGAACCTTGACTAGTTCATCAACTGTCTGTGGTCTAAAGGCATTTCTAACCTCAGGTCTGTTAATGGCCACTCTGGCTATACCTAGGCTCAGGTGCTTGTGATAGGTCACATCAGTGAGGTCAGTGAAGCCTTTGACTTCAGACCAGATGGAAGCATCAAATAGCTCGGATACGGTTTGTGGCATACTCCTAGACTAACAATGTGGAGATAACCCAAGAAATCAAAGATCAGATCCTCAGATCAGCCAGGGTTTTAGCCATACCCATGAGAATCAAGTTCCGTGGCGTTACTACCCGCGAGGTAGTGCTTTTTGAAGGCCCTAACGGCTGGGCTGAATGGTCTCCTTTTCCTGAATACCCAGATGAAGAAGCAGCCATATGGCTAAAAGCAGCCATTGAATGGGCTTTTGGTGACCTACCGGAACCGAAACTAAAAACAGTCAAAGTCAATGCAACACTTCCAGCAGTAGAGAACATCGAAGAGGCCCTAGCTCCTTTTGGGAAGTTTGAAGTAGTAAAAATCAAAGTCGCTGAAAAAGGCCAATCAATAGAAGATGACTTTAGAAGAATTACAAGAACCAACCAGCTTTACCCAGAAGCAAGAATACGACTAGATGCCAACGGTGCATACACCATGGATCAAGCACTGCAAATGGCACATTTTCTAGTTGATGAAGAACTACCAATTGAATATCTAGAGCAACCGGTAAAGACAATTGCAGAGATGGCTGAAATCAAACTAGCGTTAGCTAAATTCAGTGAACTTAAGATAGCAGCCGATGAATCAGTTAGAAAAGTTAGCGACCCGCTTGCAGTCGCGCTGGCAAATGCGGCAGACATACTTGTTCTAAAAGCAGCACCACTCGGGGGAATCACAAACGCAATCAGAATCGCTAAAGAAGCAGGCCTACCAGTAGTGGTCTCATCAGCGCTAGAAACATCAGTTGGCCTATCAATGGGTGCATACCTGGCAGCAGAACTTAACTCACCCTATGCTTCAGGGTTAGCAACAGCAGCGCTGTTGGCTGATGATGTTACGGATCACTCCTTGACTCCAGTTGATGGAGAAATAGAAGTTCGAAGAATACTTCCGTCAGTCGTGGCAATTGAAAAACTCCAAGCGGACGAAACTACCCGAAGCACCTGGTTGGGTAAGTTGAACCGGGTTCTCCTATAGCCCGGAGTAAACGTGCAAACCTTTGAAGAAGAGGTTCACGATGGTGAAGTTGAAGATCACTGCGCTAAAGCCGATAAGGGTTAGCCAGGCTGCTTTCTTGCCTTCCCAACCGCGGGTAGTGGTGGCATGAAGGTAGGCGGCATAGATAGTCCAGATAATAAATGTCCAGACCTCTTTGGTGTCCCAACCCCAGAATCTGTGCCAGGCCTTATCTGCCCAGATTGCGCCAGCAATCAGGGTAAAGGTCCAAAGAATAAATCCAATTACGTTGAATTGGTAGGAAAGCTTCTCTAGTTTTTCAACATCAGGAAATACTTTGAGGACTTTACTCTTACTCTTGCCGCTCTTAATAAGTAATAGTGCTGCAAGGGCCGCGGCGATTGTGAAAAAAGCAGTTCCTAAGATGGCAACGCTAACGTGGATAACTAACCAGTAGTCCTGAAGCGCTGGCATGAGTGATTCCACCTGAACATAAAACAGTGTGTTAGCTGATCCGATAACTAGAACCACAAAGCCGATTACAAAAGTTGCAATGAATCTAATGTCTTTGAAGAACAAGGCGATTAGGTAAATAGCGCTAACAACAAAAGCTCCAGAAATACTGAATTCATACATATTCGCCCAAGGAACACGATTAGCCGCTATTCCTCTGGTTAGCACTCCGGCACCATGAATCAGTGTTGCAAGCCCCGCCAGAATCAAGCCGAAGTTCTCTACTCTTATTGCACTGGCGGTTTGTTCTTTCTTGGTGGCTTTTGCTCTATTGGCAAGGCTTACGGTAAGCACCAGAAATGAGATGACATAAACAGTAAGGGCAATTAGCACCAGGATTCTTGAGGTGGTGGCTAATTCCTGGTTTATCAGTGCTGGATTCATTTGCTCTTTTTCATGGCTTGGCTGATTTCTTTAACAATTCTCTCAAGAGATTCATCTCGAGATTTAGCTAGTGCACCAACTTCTGCCCCATCGGCGAGCTTTCTAACCCAGATTCTTCTTCTTGGAATCAAAAGCATCAAAAGCAGGCCAAAGAAGGTAATAATCACTGAGATTAGTACCCAAATGTCTAGCGGGTTATAGGTGATATCTAACGATGCAAAGCGCTTTACTGACTTGAATTCAACTGTTCCTAGGTTTTGCGGTAATTCCACTACATCACCTGGCTGAAGTTTCAGAGCCTTAGTGCCACTCTTACCACCCGCTATCTGCTTGAGCAGGTGAGTGTCTAACTCATAAACGTTGTTGTTGATTCCTTTATCTATGCCTAAATCACCAACATAGACATTAAGTGTCATCACCGGATCAAATGGGTTTGGGTGGGTGGAAGTCAGCGCACCGGTACTTAGCTTTCCAACGGTGGGATAGAAAAAGGCCATCATGCCGAATTGTTTTTTAGCATCAGGGACTTTGATAACGCCAAGAGAAGTCATATTCGCATCCTGCGGCAGAAAGACCACCGGACCGCTGAAGGAAATCGTCCCATCAGGATCTCTAACAATAATCTCCGGCGCAAAACCATTACCGGTGAGATAAACCTTGGCATTCGGTAGTGCAATTGGTTCGTTTACTCGAATCAGGGCTTGGCTTTGTTGATCAGAAACAGTAGTGCTGACGTTGGCTCTGAAATCAAGCGGCTTGGCATAGTTAGCTGGGTTTAAATAATCGTAGGTGATGCTGAATTGATCTAATCGCATGCTAAACGGCTGCAGGCTGGCTTCACTAAAGAGCAATCCTGGTTGATATGAGTCGTAGGCTGCACGGTTATTTACAAAAGTTTCACCTTCAACTAAAACTCGCTGTCCGTTGAAAGATAGTGCTCCGCCTAAAGCCACTGAGATTAGAACACCAACAAGGGAAATATGGAAAATCAAGTTTCCTGTTTCTCTGAGGTAACCCTTTTCCGCTCGTAGCTCGACTAAGGCTTTGCCTTTGCTTTCAGCAATTACCTTGTATTTGTTTTTAGTTAGGTATTCGAAAGCAGCCTCGAGCTTTACTTTCTCGCCGGTGACTTTTTTGTATTGCGGCAAGCGCGCGAGATTAGTCGGTGGCGCTGGTGGTTTTTCTCTAAGTGCCTTGTAGTGAACACCGATGCGAGGTAGCAAGCAACCGATTAGTGAAATAAAAAGCAGTAGGTAGATGGCCGAGAACCAACTGGATGCATAAACATCAAAAAGTTGTAGTGAGTCCAAAACCTTGGCAAAATCAGGATTGTTCTTGAAATAAAGAGCGACACCGTTTGGATCAGCAGATCGCTGCGGGTAAATAGAACCCGGCACTGCTGCGATGGCTAGAAGCAGCAACAAGAACAATGCAATTTTCATGCTGGTCAGCTGCTTCCAAATCCAGCGCAGCCATGACTTAGCACTTAGATCGGGGGCTTCAATTGGTTCGTTGTATTCTTTGCGAACCACGTATTTAGATTGCTGGCGTGAAACCACCGGTCACCCCCAGCAAAAACTCAATTACCAGTTGCCATACTCCAGTGAGTAACAGAAGGCCCAGCACGATTAGTAATCCTGCTCCGATTCGGTTGATTAGGACAATGTTTTTCTTGACAAAGCCAACTGTTCGGCTGGCAAAGCCAAAACCAGCCGCAATCAGAATAAAAGGTAGGCCAAGCCCCAGTGAATAGATGGAAGCTAGCAGCGCACCTCTTCCTACCGATGCGGAATCGAAGGCTAGATTCAATACCGCTGCCAGGGTAGGCCCAATGCAGGGAGTCCAACCCAGGCCAAAAACAATGCCCAATAGCGGTGCTCCAATGAGCCCTGCTTTTGGTTTGGCATTGATTCTTTTGGTGCGCTGGGCAAAATCAAAACCGCCTAATAAAACAAAGCCGAGCAAAATAATTAGCACACCTGAGATTCGTTGAACCCAATCTCTAATATCTCCATAAACCAGCGAACCTAAAGATCCAAAGCCAGCACCTAAGAGAACAAAGACGGTGCTGAATCCCAATACGAAAAGCGAAGCACCGAGCACTACTTTGTTTTTGGTGTTTGCCGAAACTAATCCAAGATAGCTAGGTAGTAGTGGCAAGACGCATGGACTGAAGAACGAAACTAGTCCGGCAGCAAAAGCAATTGGTAGCGCCAGATAAAGTGGTCCAAAAGTTATCGCATCGAACATCAGTTGGTCTTCTCATCTAAGACTGTTTGAATCAAAGTTCTAAGCGTTGACTTTTCTGCCAAACCTAATATTCTGGCTGCAACTTTGCCATCACGGTCGATAACCAACGTTGTCGGAACAGCTGAAGGTGTGACAACACCGGTAAATGCTAAAACCGTTTCGCCAGTATCCTTATCAATCAAAGTTGGAAAGTTAACCTGGAAAGATCTTCTAAAAGCATTTGCGGTTTCCGCCGTGTCTCTAACATTAACCCCGATGAACTGAACCTTGTTTTCATACTGCTTTGCGAGGGAGACAAGATCTGGCATTTCTACGCGACACGGTGTGCAGGCGGCGTACCAGAAATTCATCACGGTAACTACTCCAGCTAAGTTCTCCGCCTCGATGCGATAACCATCACTGGTAGTTCCTGCCCAAGAAACCGCTTCGCTTCTTATTTCTTTTTTGAATTCCGTTACAGTGCCATCACCGGACTGATAGGTGTTATTTATCCCAGGGTTCTCGGTGCAACCGCTAACTAGCATGCCTGAGATTAAAACCAGGGTAGCCAAGAGCTTTTTCAAACCGCACCCCGATCAACTGCTAGAAGAGATTTTGCTGGTTCAAGATAGCTAATTTCAGTTAGCTTCCCTTCGACTAGTTCAAAGCTGGTGATGCTGCTTAGCGAACACCGGCGCTTTCTGGGATCGTGCATTAGCTTCTCGCCCGCGGCATGTAGATGCATCACCCAGATTGGCAACTGGTGGGTGACTAAGACAACATCGCCAGATTTTACCGATTCTGAAGCATCGATCATGGCCTGGTTCATGCGAGCGATGATATCGATAAATGATTCACCCCAAGCTGGCCTTGCCGGGTTTCTGAAGTGCCACCACCAGTGCGGCCTAACCGCAACTGCCTTGACCGAGAGTTTCCTGCCCTCAAAGACATTCCAAGGCTCAATCAAATCTTCATCGATTTTGGCATCAAGGCTGAAAAGCTCCTCTATTGGCCTAGCCGACTCCTGAGCCCTAATCAAAGGGGAGCTAAAGACTCCTTTTATATGAAACCCCTGCGACTTTAGTTCTTTTGCAGCAGCTTCTGCCATGAGCTTGCCGGTATCAGATAGGTGGAAGTTAGGTAGCCTGCCATAGAGGACACCGCTTGGGTTATAGACCTCACCGTGGCGAACTAAATGGATTCTTTGGGCAGGCATAGCCCTAGTCTACCGCCCGAGTAAACTTGGGGTTTAGACAAGTTTTAGCTGAAAGAACTGCAATGCGCGAACGAATTTTGATAAAGGATCTAGCCGCACGTGAAGACGGTGAGATCCTGATAGCTGGCTGGGTAGAAACCCTAAGGGACCAGAAGAAAATCCAATTTATCGTTCTAAGAGATGAAACCGGTTCAGTCCAGGTCACCTATCCAAGGCGAGAAGAGCAAGATGCTCTAGCTGATACAGTCTCAACCCTTGCCAATGGCAGCTTCGTCTGGGTTAAAGGTCGTCTAGTTCACGATGAGCGAGTGAAACTAGGTGGAATTGAAATCCAGCTAGATGAATTAGAAGTTATTACCCTTGCTGATCCAGAAACCCCAATTGCAGAAGATTCCGGACTTGATAAGAGACTGGACTGGAGATTCTTAGATCTTAGAAGACCAGAGATGAACCTGGTCTTCAAGGTCCAAACCACAATTGAACATGCTTGGCGAACCTATTGGGTAGAAAACGGTTTTGTTGAAATTCATTCACCAAAGCTAATGTCTTCTCCATCAGAATCACACGCCGAGCTATTCAAGATGGAATACTTTGAAACAGTTGCCTACCTAGCCCAATCGCCACAGTTCTATAAGCAGATGGCGATGATGGCAGGTTTCGGCAGGATCTTTGAAATAGGTCCAGTATTTAGAGCGGACCCTTCCTTTACTTCAAGACACGCAACTGAGTTCACCTCG
>JAURKU010000049.1 GCA_030831605.1 Rhodoluna sp. | reverse complement strand
GAGCTAAGTCCCCATTCGGAAGCCATCTCGGTGAGAGTGCTTCCTGGTGGGCCTAGGAGGACTTGAACCTCCGACCTCTTCATTATCAGTGAAGCGCTCTAACCACCTGAGCTATAGGCCCGTAGAGCAGATTTAACCTTAGCCGATATAGGCTCAAGGCTCAAACCGGCTTTAGTTGTTATTGGTGAAACCTACTGAAACTCCGCCTGTAATACGGGCTACCACGTTGAAAATAGCAGCCCAAACACCAGCCAAGATGGTTCCAACAACAATAATGAACAGAGCCAAGCTCAGCGCTACCGATAGCACCGCTGGCAGAGTTACCTCAACCTGCAAGAAGCTCTTCAATAGATTGCTAAATCCTGCTGCGTTCATGATCATAAACACCACAGTTAGAGCAACGACTAAACCGATGCCCATAGCCAGAGTCAAGATAAAAGCGAATTTCACAGCTGACCAGAAATTTACTTTAACCAGTTTTAGGTTTACCGGTTTTACTGCAGTTGATTCACTTCTTCTAACTGATCTAGAAAAAATACTCATTTACTCTCCTGCCTTTTCAGCGATGACCGCAACGCTGGAGGTGTCGGTATCTAGATTTCGCTCGCTATTCTTAGCTAATCCTAGAACCGAATCCTCTCCTTCGAGGCGGGCAAAGACAACACCCATGGTGTCACGACCACGAGCAGGAACTTCACTCACAGCCGACCTGACCACTCTACCCGTGGCCAGGACAATTAGCACTTCATCTTCTTCCTCAACGATAAGTGCTCCAACTATATCTCCGCGGCGATCTTCTAGCTTGGCCACCTTGATACCGATTCCACCCCTATTTTGCAGGCGATACTCTTCGACCTTGGTCCGCTTAGCGAACCCGCCGGAGGTAACCACGAAGACGTAGCCTTTGTCGCTGATGACATCCGCTGAAAGCAGGTGATCGTCTTTTCTAAAGCTCATGCCAATATTTCCAGAAGTGTCGCGACCCATCGCACGCAACGATTCGTCGCTCGCGGAGAATCTAATCGACATTCCCTTACTTGAGACAAGCAGTAGATCATCGGATTGATTAACTAGCAAGGCCGCAATAACTTCATCGCCGTCTTTTAGTTTGATTGCAATCACGCCACCGGATCTAGCGGTGTCGTATGCCTCAAGCGCGGTCTTCTTAACTAAGCCGCGCTTAGTGGCAAGAAGTAGATATTCTGCTTGCTGATAATCGCGGATGTCCAAAACCGAGGCGATCTTTTCATCTGGCTGCATTGCTAGAAGGTTGGCAAGGTGCTGTCCTTTAGCATCTCTTCCAGCTTCAGGAACCTCATAGGCCTTGGCTCGATAAACCCTTCCCTTGTTGGTGAAGAACAACAGGTAGTGGTGGGTGGTAGTCACAAAGAAGTGTTCGACGATATCGTCCGCCCTTAAGCTGGCGCCTTTGACTCCTCTACCACCGCGGTGCTGTGAACGATAGTTATCGCTCTTGGTGCGCTTGATGTATCCACCGCGAGTAATAGTGATAACCATTTCCTCTTCAGGGATTAGGTCTAGATCGCCGACCTCATCCTCGTTAGGCAGAATTACCGTCCTACGGTCATCACCGTGGCGTTTGACCACTTCTTCAAGCTCTTCAGAAACAATTGAACGCTGACGCTTAGGGTCAGCCAGGATCGCCTTGTATTCAAGAATCAGGGCTTCCAGTTCAGCAGCCTCATCAATGATCTTCTGGCGCTCAAGAGCCGCTAACTGTCGCAACTGCATGTTCAAGATCGCTCTAGCTTGAAGTTCATCGATCTTTAGCAGCTTGATCAGGCCGTCTCTAGCATCATCCGCTGTTTGGCTGGCCCGAATAAGTTTGATTACCTCATCCAGGGCATCAAGGGCCTTTAGGTAACCGCGCAGGATGTGAGCGCGCTCTTCTGCTTTCCTGAGTCGATAGCTAGTGCGGCGAACAATAACCTCGATCTGGTGATCAATCCAGTGGGTAATAAAGGCATCCAGTGAAAGTGTTCTTGGCACCCCGTCGACAAGTGCAAGCATGTTGGCGCTGAAATTTTCCTGCAGCGGTGTGAAGCGATAAAGGTTATTCAAAACCACCTGCGGCACGGCATCTTTTTTGAGAATGATTACTAAACGCTGACCAGTTCTACCTGACGTCTCGTCACGGATATCGGCGATGCCGTTAATTCTTCCCTCTTTGACTAGCTCTGCGATTTTAAGTGCGAGGTTATCCGGGTTTACCTGATATGGCAGTTCTGTAACAACTAGGCAAGTTCTTCCCTGTAACTCTTCAACGCTGACCACAGCGCGCATAGTGATAGAACCGCGACCGGTTGCATAAGCGTCTTTGATTCCTTGAGTTCCTAGAATCGTAGCGCCGGTTGGAAAATCTGGACCCTTAACTTTCTGCATCAAAGCGGAAAGTAATTCTTCCTTCGTTGCATCTGGATTCGCTAGCGCCCACTGCGCTCCTTCAGCGACTTCACGCAGGTTGTGTGGCGGGATGTTAGTTGCCATAGCAACAGCAATTCCGATGGAACCGTTAATTAGCAGGTTAGGAATTCTGCTCGGTAGCACTACCGGTTCTTGTGTGCGACCATCGTAGTTATCTTGGAAGTCCACCGTCTCTTCATCGATATCGCGAACCATCTCCATGGCCAGTGGTGCCATCCGACACTCGGTATATCTAGGTGCAGCAGCTCCATCATTACCCGGTGAACCAAAGTTACCTTGTCCATTCACCAGCGGGTAGCGAAGCACCCACTCCTGAACCAAACGAACTAGTGTGTCATAAATTGCTCCATCACCGTGCGGGTGGAACTGGCCCATAACATCACCGACGACACGAGAACATTTGCTGAATTGTTTATCTGGGCGATATCCACCGTCAAACATTCCATAAATAACTCTGCGGTGAACTGGCTTTAGTCCGTCTCGAACATCCGGCAAGGCTCGCCCGACGATAACGCTCATTGCATAGTCGAGGAAGGATCGTTGCATCTCGACGTTTATATCGACTTGCTCGATCCGATCTCTTTTTTCTTCGTTGTTTTCTGTCATAAGTTATCTACCGCTCTAGATATCTAGAAAGCGAACGTCCTTTGCGTTCTGCTGGATGAAGGTTCGGCGCAAATCGATATCATCGCCCATAAGTGTTGAGAAGATTTCATCAGCTCTTGCTGCATCATCGAGTGTTACCTGAAGCAGTGTCCGACGTGCCGGATCCATAGTGGTAGCCCAGAGCTCGTCGTAGTCCATCTCACCTAGACCCTTGTAGCGCTGGATGGAGTTTTCCTTAGGTAGTTTCCTACCGGCTTCTTGCCCAGCAGCTAGGCGCTCGTCACGCTCTGCATCGGTATAGACATACTCGTGATCTGCATTAGACCACTTGATTCGATAAAGCGGTGGCTGAGCCAAATAGACATAGCCATATTCGATTACCGGACGCATGTAGCGGTAGAGCAGGGTCAGTAGCAGGGTCCTGATGTGCTGACCATCAACATCTGCGTCGGCCATCAAAATGCATTTGTGATATCTGATCTTGGAGATATCCAAGTCCGCACCGATACCGGTACCGAAAGCTGTAATCAGAGCTTGAACTTCGCTGTTGCGCTCTGCTCTTTCCCGACCAGCTTTTTCAACGTTGAGAACTTTTCCACGAAGTGGCAAAATCGCCTGTGTCTCTGGATCTCTACCGCGAACTGCAGAACCACCAGCTGAGTCTCCCTCAACTATGTAGAGCTCACTAACGATTGGGTCTCTAGATGAACAGTCACGAAGTTTTCCTGGCATACCGGTTGATTCGAGTAAACCTTTTCTTCTAGTAGCTTCGCGAGCTTTCCTAGCTGCAATTCTTGCCTGCGAAGCTCGAAGCGCCCTGCGACAAATTTCTTTAGCTGCATTTGGGTTTCTGGCAAACCAATCAGAGAGTTTCTCGTTAGTGATTTTTTGAACAAACGCTTTAGCTTCAGTGTTACCTAGCTTTGTTTTAGTTTGACCTTCGAACTGTGGTTCAGATAACTTCACGGAGATAACTGCGGTTAGTCCTTCACGAACGTCTTCACCGGCCAGGTTCTCTTCTTTATCTTTTAGTAAACCTTTTTCTCTTGCATATTTATTTAGCAACGATGTAAGTGCTGCTCTGAATCCTTCTTCATGTGTTCCACCCTCGTGAGTGTTGATGGTATTTGCGTAAGTGTGAACGCCTTCGTTATAACCATCTGTCCACTGCATCGCAACTTCAACAGACATGTTCTTTTCTTTTGTCTCTGATTCAAAAGAAATAATCTCGTTGTGAATTAGCTCTGTCTTTTTAGTTGAGTTTAGATACTGAACGTAATCTTTCAAACCTTGCTCATACATATACTTATCGCTGCGCTCAGATCGCTCATCGAAAAGTGAAATGCTTAGGCCTTTATTTAGAAAAGCCATCTGTTGGAATCTTGCTCGCAGAGTTTCGTAATCAAAATCAACGGTTTCAAAAATTTCTGCATTCGGCAAAAACTCAATAACTGTTCCAGTGAAATCGGCTGGCTTACCTTTTTTCAGTGGTGCCTGTGGAACACCAGACAAATAAGACTGCGTCCAGATAAATCCATCGCGAGCAACAATCACATTTAGCTTTGTTGATAGAGCATTCACTACCGAAGCGCCAACACCGTGCAGACCACCGGAGACGGCGTAGCCGCCGCCACCAAATTTTCCACCAGCGTGCAAAACGGTAAGGACAACCTCAACTGCTGGCTTTTTCTCCACCGGGTGATCATCAACCGGGATACCGCGACCGTCGTCCGCGACTTTGACCCAGCCATCCTTGGTGATGACCACATCAATGTTCTTGCAATAGCCAGCTAGGGACTCATCAACGGCGTTATCGACAATTTCATAGACCAAGTGGTGCAATCCGCGGGGACCGGTCGAACCGATATACATTCCTGGACGCTTGCGTACCGCCTCTAGACCCTCTAGAACTTGAATATTCGAGGCATCGTAGCCTTTTTTGGGTTCGGACATATGGGGGTACTGCTCCTAATTGATCTAGTCGGGCCCTCACGACTGCAGCTCTAAAACTGGCTTAAATCCGGGGTTGCTGACCATTCAATTCTACCTTTTTAACCCCCTAAAAAGGTCACAATTGGGGATAAAAATGACTAAATTTACCTGTGGAAAACTCGCTGAAGCCCTTATAAATAAAGGGGAGTTATCAACCGAAGGTATCTCGTGGACCTCGCCCCGGTACGGACCTCAAACCACGCTTAAAACTAGGTGCCTGAGGGCCAATTACCTTGATCTCAGCAACCTCTAAATCGGGTAACCGCTCGGCTATTTTGGTCTTAATTTCCTCACTCATAAGCCTGAGTTGGGTCGCCCAAGCGGTGCTCTTGCACCTAATGGTCAGTACTCCTTTAGCGAAGTCTTCCGGGTAACTAAATTCAGCTACTCGATCACCGACGATGAGTTTCCAGTTAGCAAATAGGTCCCCCTCGGCGACCTTGCCCTGCCATCCAAAGCCCTTAATTAGATCATCGATGCCATTACCCAGTGTCTTCGGGGAGCGATTAGCGTCAAAGGGTTTCGAATTCTTGCGCCCGTTCTTTTCCCGCCGCTTGGCGTCCCGACTAACCTTGCCAGTAAGTGCACCTCTGACTTTGTAGTAATAATCGAGGGCTACGTCAGTTTTTTCAACCATCTAGTTGGCGCACCTTCCCATCGAATATTTCAAACCGGGTGATGTTTTCAAAAACCGGTAGCTTGCCTCTGATTGCATCAGTAATAATAACCTGTTCGTAGCCGGATATTAAATCCATCAACCGCTGCAAGCGATCATCATCCAGTGATGAAAACACATCATCCAAAATCAAAACCGGATCCCCCGACTGCGATTCGGCTCTCAATAACTCTGCACTGGCCAGCTTGAGGCTAACGGCAAATAGCCAAGCCTCTCCGTAGCTAATAAATCCCTTGGCGGGATATTCACCAAGCATAAGTTTTAGCTCATCGCGATGCGGGCCGACGAGCGTGTAACCGCGCTCAAGCTCACGTGGTTGCAACTGCGCAAGTTGTCTAGAAAAAAGTTCAGCAATAATCTTCTCATCAGCTGTAGTTACCGCTGCGTAATCAGTTGAGTTTTCACTCTCGGAACTAAATATCGAACTAACGGAACTGATCGTCGCTAGTCTCTGATCACCCGAGATTTTCTTATAAGCAGCTTCTAGATATGGAGAGAGTTTTGTTGCGACATCGTATCTCTTAGCAATAATTTGAGAACCAAAACCAATCAGGGATTGATTCCATGCCTCAAGAGTTTCAATCATCGAAGTGCTAGATAGCGTTCGGATATTTTTTAGCAAACTATTTCTCTGCTTTAGGGCTCTTTCGTAATCGCTAAAGATTGCTGCAAATCTAGGGGATAGTTGAATAATTAATTGATCGATAAAATCTCTTCGATCTTGCGGATCATCGTGAACGATTCTGCTGTCCTCAGGAGTGAAGTGAATTGTCTTTACATATCCCAAAACACTTCTAGGAGTTGGCACATCACCTTTATTGACCTTGGCCCGGTTTTTATCTGTGTGATTTAGTTCTAATTCAACCAAGAATTCTTTATCTAAGTATCTGGCTAATGCCCTGACCAGGGATTTTTCGTTTCCAAGTTTAATCATCGATTGGTAACCACCGTAACGAGGGCCTACCAGTGATGAACAATAAATGATCGCTTCGACGATGCTGGTTTTACCTTGACCGTTTCCACCAAGCAATAGGTTTACACCCGGTTGAAAAGCGATGTCTACAGATTCGTAGTTTCTAAAATTTACTAAGTTCAGATGCTTTATCTGCATCTCTAACCATGCCTACTCGGCCTTTTTAACAGCGTGACCGCCGAACTGATTACGCAGAGCAGCTACCGCCTTCATAGCAGGAGAGTCGTCTTGCCTTGACGTAAATCTGGCAAATAGGGCAGCTGTGATTGCCGGCATCGGAACCGAGTTGGCAATAGCCTCCTCTACCGTCCAGCGTCCCTCACCGGAGTCCTCAACATAGCCCTTGATTTGAGATAGTCCTGGATCTTCTTCCAGCGCCTTAACAAGCAAATCCAACAGCCAAGATCTAACAACGGTTCCTTTTTGCCAAGCGGCAAAGGTGCCGTGAACATCCTTGATGATGTCTTTCTTTTCCAAAAGCTCATAGCCTTCAGCAAAAGCCTGCATCATGGCATACTCAATTCCGTTGTGAACCATCTTTGCGTAGTGTCCCGCTCCAACATCACCGACGTGAACAAAACCTTCGGCTCTTTCACCTTCTGGTCTAAGGGCGTCAAAAATCGGCATTGCCATATCTACCAACTTGCTATCGCCACCAACCATCAAACCGTAGCCGTTTTGTAGGCCCCAGACACCACCGGAAACACCGCAGTCTAGGTAGCCAATACCTTTGGCTGCAAGCTGCTCAGCGTGTCTGAGATCATCACTAAATCGTGAATTTCCACCTTCGATGATTAGATCACCAGCACCCATGAATTTCTCAAGCTCGTTAATCACGCCATCAGTTGCAGATCCGTGCGGCACCATAACCCAAACGATCTTCGGCGAAGGAAGAGCATTAACCATCTCCTCGATACTGCCGCAGTCGGCGATGTTTCGGTCTCTGGCGTAACCAGTAACTTCGATGCCCTTATTTCTTAGACGGGTGCGCATGTTGCCACCCATTTTTCCTAGACCAACTAGACCGATGTGCATTTTTGCCTTTTCCTTTGCAGAACTAACGCTTCAACATGTTTGGGTTTAACAGATAACGGTAACTGTCAGGCGAAGCTGCGTCTTTGGAGATTTGGCTTGACATAATGATAGGACCTGGACGTGATGGATCACGTTGGTTCTTCGTAAACTCTATTTTAACAAACTCGCTATTGATTTGATTTAGTCCATCAATAAAAAGATTTGGTTTAAATCTCAAACTGGTTGGGCTACCTGCTAGCGTAGCCTCAATTGATTCACTCGCGTTGTTCTCTGAACTGGTTGACTCTAAAGCTACCGAATCTGCCTCAAATGAATAGCGAACAGTATCTTCTGATTCATTAACTACCAACTCAACTCTTCGAGTTGCGTCAATTAAATCCTGTTTATTTATGACAGAGCTGTCTTCCAAATTGGTTGGGAAATATTGATCGATGTCTGGATAGTTCTCGATGTTCAAAACAACTGTTGTGACAATTCTGTTCTTAGCTTGAAACGCGACCATGCCTCTTTCACCCTCGGCGGCAATAGAGATACTAACTTCACCGAGATTTGCAAAACTCTTCTCAATGTCTTGCATTGTTTTAGTTAGAACTACAGCAGAAACAGAACCTGATTTTCCTAACCATCCAACTTTGCACCGGGCAATTCTGTTTGGATCTGCAGCTGTAAACATCACTGACTCGTTGTCAGCTTTGATTTGAATTCCTTTTTGAAAAGCTCTGGTTGAATCTTTTGCTGAAGCAACCGAAACTCTTCTAATTGCATTGATAAATGAATCGCCATCGATAGTTCCAGATACTTCTGGGACCGGTGGAAGTGTTGGGTATTGCTCAATTGGTAGTGTTGCTAATTCGAATTTGGAACTGCCACAAGTCAGTGAAAGCTTTGTTCCAGAAACTTCGAATGTGACCGGCTGGTTAGGTAGTCGGCCAACAATCTCATTTAGAAGTCGCCCTGAAACTAGGGTTGTTCCGGAAGTCTCTACATTGGCAACTATCTCGGTTTGAGCTGAAACATCGTGATCAAATACTGATATTTGAAGTGAATTGGCGTCAGCAACTAACCTCATGCCAGAAAGAACCTGGGACGTTGGTTTGGCTTGGAGTAACCTTGCGGCAAAGGCTACTGAGTCAACTAGGACATCACGATTTACTTGGAACTTCACAGTTCACCTTTCAAGGGATTGTTAGTTAATCTTGGCACATCTCAAATAAAGACTGGAACAAAAGACTAAACCCTAAATGTTATGGGCTTCTCTCTATATCTTTATTTAATTAACATCATTATTAACAGCTGTGGATAATGTGGAAAACTCGTTTTCGGCCTGTTTTTATACCTAAATAACAAGCGTGAAATTTGTATACACATCTGGGGATATTTCTGTGGATAACTTCTGGGTTTGTGAATTGATTCTTTAAAATACACATGATTTTGGGTAATTTTCACAGTTTTAGGGCCCATAACTAATGGTTATATACAGAAAATGTTGAAAACTTATTACTTCAAAGTTGATCTAATGTCGGTTACTTGGTTGTAGATATAACGTCTTTCACTCATTAGATCACCGACTTTTTTAACCGCATACATAACCGTAGTGTGGTCTCGCCCACCAAAAAGTGCACCAATTTTAGGTAGCGACATGCTGGTTTTCTCTCTACAGAGGAACATCGCTATTTGACGTGCGACAACTATGGCCTGAGATCTAGACTTTCCAAAAAGCTCTTCCTGGGTCAGTTTGAAGTAATCAGCCACAACCCGAACTATCTCCATTGGAGCGATGCTATTACCATCCTCACCGAGGGGAACAATGTCCTTTAGAACAGCCTGGACTAATGGCATGTCAATCTGAGTCCGGTTTAGGGCGGCGTATGCGGTAACCCTAATCAATGCCCCTTCGAGCTCTCTAATGTTGGATGAAATGCGGGCGGCCATGTAATCGAGGATTTCCTCGCCGATTCGGATCTTGTCGCTTTCGGCCTTTTTCCTGAGAATGGCAATACGAGTTTCTAGCTCAGGAGCTTGGATATCGGTCATTAGACCCCATTCGAACCTACTGCGCATACGTTCGTCAAAGCTGTTTAGTAGTTTTGGCGATACATCACTTGTAATAACGACTTGCTTACCAGATTCGTGGAGAGCGTTGAATGTGGCAAAGAATGAGTCTTGCGTTTCTTTCTTACCTTGCAGGAACTGGATATCATCGATCAGCAGCACATCTACCTGGCGATATTTGGCCTGAAAATTGAAGCTGGTATTGGTTTGGATCGCATTAATGAAGTCATTTGTAAATACTTCGCTAGAAACATAGCGAACCCGCTTAGCAGGCCAATACTGCTGGACGTAGTTTCCAATGGCGTGCAATAAGTGGGTTTTACCAAGACCTGAGTTTCCATAGATAAACAGCGGGTTGTAGGCCTTAGCCGGAACCTCAGCAACCGCAAAAGCGGCAGCAAAGGCGAATCTATTGGATTCACCCTGGACAAAGCTCTCGAAGGTGTATCTAGGGTTTAGACGAGATGATCCCTCCGCGGGCTGCACCGATTCAACTGGGGCAACAGCAGCCGGGGTAGGAATGACTTCCTCAACGTCGACCTGCTGACTACTAGTGAAAGAGTCAGCTAGGTCTGGATTTACCACAATTCCAATGTTTTTAGGCACTTCTGGGAGCCCAACTGTTTCTAAAGCTTCAAGAAGAGGACCCTTGATACGCTGTTCAATGATTCCACGAGTTGTTTCATTGGCAACTTGGAGGTATAAAGTCTCTCCCAGTAAGCCTTGGACGTTGATTAGTTGAACAAAACCGAAAAGCTGAGGATAAATGCGATCATCCTCGCGGAGGCGGGAAACAACCTGCTGCCACTCGATGGTGGAGATACCGGTAGTCTCGGTCATCTAGCCTCTAATCATAGGGAAAATCAAGGGTTTAGCCAGTTTTCCACAAAACTCTAGCACGGACTGCGCTGTGGATAAGTGGGTTGTGCATAACTCAAGATACACTGTTTCACTTGTGGAAAACTTCTACTTTGAGTATTAAAGTGCCTTGACCCCCAAATATGCAAATCGAAAAGGGCAAAATCGTAACTTTTTTTGAAAATGTTATAAACACCGAATAAATCAACTCCAAGAGGTACCGGTTTTTCCACCAATCGAAGTTTTAAGGCAATTTAGCAATTGAAATATTCGAGGGGTACTGGTTTTTCCACCAGCTATTTTCATCTAATTCAAAAGTTTAGTTTTTAAAAAAGATCCAATAAAAACTTGACCTAGACAGGTCTTTGGTCTAGGTTTAAGAGGTTGCTTTGCCCCTGGTTCGGCATCAACCGCAAGTTTTGACGAGGACCAAACCTAAATTTCTTGGAGTAATTATGACTAAGCGTACGTATCAACCAAACAACAGACGTCGCTCAAAGACCCACGGCTTCCGTATCCGCATGAAGACTCGTGCCGGTCGCGCCATTCTCGCAGCCCGTCGCCGCAAGGGACGCAGCGAGCTGTCAGCCTAATCTAGGTTGTTAGCTCGCGAAAACAGGCTTCGATCAGCCGATGATTTTCGCATAACAATGAAGCTTGGTCGCAAAGCCACCACCGAACATCTGGTGGTCTACATGAGTTCCGGGAATGAATCAGACAAACCACGTTTTGGTTTTGTTGTTGGCAAAACAGTGGGTAATGCAGTCGAAAGAAACCTGGTTAAAAGACGCGCCCGCAGTCTTGCCCAGGCTAATCTTGCTTCATTTGATGGTGCTCAAAACATCGTAATCCGAACCCTGCCTGGCACAGCCCAAACTTCTTGGCAGGAGCTTTCAGAAGAGTTTAGTTCCGCTCTTAGCCGTCTGAAAGCTGCAAAAGCATGATCGCCGGGTTGCTGAATGTCTGGGTTTTCCCGAGAAATTTAGCCATCACCTTCATTCTTTTCTGGAGAAAGCTCATTTCGCCACTCTATGGAGACGTTTGCCGTTATTACCCGAGTTGTTCGGCTTACGGTCTAGGCTCAATACAGCAACATGGAATTGTTTATGGCTCCGCCTTGACTATTTGGCGAATTTTTCGCTGCAACCCATTCTCCAAAGGTGGAGTCGACGAGGTATCACCTGGCCCTAATTGGATCTCCATCGCCAATTCAGGCCTAGTTTTTGTAAAAAGTGTTAGTAATTCAAAGCGAGAAGGATAAAAATGGACATAATTAGCCTGATTTTGTTCCCGTTTAAGTGGGTTTTGGAAGCAGTTTTGGTACTTTTCCACAGCCTATTTACAACAATAGGTCTTAGCGCCGACGCAGGTGTTACCTGGGTGCTATCGATTATCGGCTTGGTATTGGTGGTTAGAGCTGCTCTGATCCCTCTGTTTGTGAAGCAAATTCGTAGCCAGAGGGCAATGTATGTATTGCAGCCAGATCTTCAGAAACTGCAGAAGAAATACAAGGGCCGTAAGGATCGTGACTCCAGAGAGCGCATGGCAAAAGAGCAAATGGATCTCTATAAGAAGCACGGTTCAAGCCCATTTGCTTCTTGTCTTCCACTAATCGCCCAGATGCCAGTATTTTTCTCACTTTACGCAACCCTAACCGAGGCCCAAAACTCCAAGCCAGGTGTAGGCCTATTGACCAAAGAGCTCTCCGTTTCCTTTGCTGGCGCGGATTTTGTCGGAGCAAGGCTTTCGGAAACCTTCTTGAACGGAGCATCTCTTTCTGCCCAGATTCTGGCAGGAATCATGATTGTTTTGATGTCTGCCTCGCAGTTCATCACCCAAAAGCAAATTATGGCTAAGAACCAGAACCCAGATGTTGCCAATTCACAGTTTGTGCAGACCCAGAAGATTCTTCTCTATGTATTCCCCTTGATTTTCTTGGTAACCGGCCTAGCCTTCCCGCTGGGTGTTTTGATTTATTGGACCGTATCCAACTTCTGGACCATGGGACAGCAGTTCTTCGTAATCCGCAGAATGCCAACCCCTGGTTCAATTGCCCACAAAGAGCGTGAAGCCAGATTGATCAAGAAGGGCAAGATCAAGGTTGAAGAACCGACTGCTGAAGAGCAGGTAGAAGACAAGCCAACCCAGCGAGTGCAGCCTGTATCCAAAGCTCGCGCCAAAAAGAAGCCAAAAGGTAAGAAATAGTTATGTCAAGTGAAGAACTAGAAACACAAGAACCAACAGAAGAAACAAGCCCTCTGAAAGAGGCCTCAAGCGTCAAGGACCTTGAAGAAGAAGGCGAAGTAGCCGCAGACTACCTTGAGGAACTGCTCGATATCTTCGATCTAGATGGAGACATTAGCATCGACGTTCGAGACGGCCGTGCTTACATCGAAATCAGCGCAGAGGGAGACAGTAACATCAAGCTGATCTCAAACCCGGAAACCGTTGAGGCGCTGCAGGAATTGACCCGAATTGCTGTCCAAGCGAAAACTCAGACCTACAGCCGCCTGATTCTAGATATTGCTGGTTCAAGACAAGCCAAGGTGGAGTCACTTACCAGGTTGGTCAACAAGATTATCGCCAAGGTGAAGGAAACAAATGCCCCAGTGGCAATGAAGCCAATGTCCTCTTACGAGAGGAAGATCGCGCATGACCTAATTGGTGAAGCCGGGCTGATTTCTGAGTCTGAGGGCGAGGGCAAAGACCGCCACATTGTTGCTCGGCCAACCGAATAGTTTCACGTGAAACAATCATGTCGCAGCCTTTAGAAATTGAGGACACTCCCCCCGAGGCTGAACTGATTTTTGGTGACCAACTACCAATAGCTGAGAAATACGCTCAGTTGTTGGCTAGAGATGGAGATCTGCTAGGTCTTATTGGTCCCAGAGAATTGCCTAAATTATGGTCCAGGCACATTCTAAATTCAGCGGTCGTATCGGACCTCATTGAACCAGGCCAGTCTGTTGCTGATGTTGGTTCTGGGGCGGGATTGCCTGGAGTACCCATGGCTATTAGGTGCCCTTTGGCAAATTTTACCCTTATTGAACCAATGGAAAGACGAGCTAACTGGTTGGCCGATGTAGTGGTTCCTGGGTTGGGGTTGACAAATGTCAGGATCCTAAATTGCCGGGCTGAAGAGGCTCCCGTTGATTCATTTGATGTAGTCACAGCCAGGGCTGTTTCAGCGTTGCCAAAATTACTCAAGATGGTCAGTGATTTAGTTAAACCAAGCGGCAGGGTATTGGCCTTGAAAGGGGCTAAAGCTCAAGACGAAATTGATGAGTCTAAGCCACTGATGAAAAAGTTGGGCTTAAAGGACTTTGAAATCATCACAGTTGGGGAAAAATATCTCAAAGAACCGACTACCGTAGTTCAAATTGGTCTACTCTAGAAATCGAATTAGGGAGATTGATGTCTAAAGATCTAGATGCGGAGAAGTCTGCTGAAACGCCGGCAACCATTGTCAGCGGCCTTGGGTACCCTAATGGACGTGAAGAAACAAGCCCTGAACCTACCGGTTGGCAACCCCAAACCGAAGAAATTGATCGAATCGACAAGAAAGTTTCACGTGAAACAATCTGATGACCTTTTGCCACTTGGTGGCTTCCAAGATGCTCCTTTGGCACAAGAACTGAGTGAGAACACTCGCCGGCTCCAGAATGTGCGGAACGCCTTGATTGAGAGGCCAAGTAGTACACGAATCTTCACTGTTGCTAACCAAAAAGGCGGGGTCGGCAAGACCACATCAGCGGTAAACCTAGCTGTAGCCCTTGCTGAAAAGGGCATGAATGTCTTGGTGATTGACCTAGATCCGCAGGGGAATGCCTCAACTGCGCTAGGAATCGAACACCACATAGGTGTTGAGTCGATTTACAATGCACTAGTTCACAACATTCCACTTACAGACCTGATTCAGAAGAGTCCGGAATCGGAAAACCTAGTGGTTGTCCCCTCCACCTTGATGTTGGCAAGCGCTGAAATGGAGCTATATCCCCTCCAGGACAAGGAATATAGGCTCAAAAACGCGATCAATCTTTATCTTCAAACCGCTGAAAGCACACCGGACTACATATTTATTGACTGTCCCCCTAGCCTGGGGCAACTTACTGTCAACGCATTTACCGCGGCAACTGAAGTTTTGATCCCAATTCAATGCGAGTATTATGCTCTCGAGGGCTTGACCCAACTGAAGGTGACTATTGACACCATTAGAAACAGATCTAACCCAGAACTAGCCCTATCGACAATTTTGTTGACTATGTATGACTCTAGGACAAAGCTAAACATGGCTGTGGTAGAGGATGTTCGCTCACATTTCCCCACTCAAACCTTACAAACTGTAATTCCTAGGCAAATTGGCGTTGCGGAAGCGCCAAGTTATAGCAAAAGCGTGATTAACTATGACCGTTCATCTAACGGAGCCATTTCTTACATGGAAGCTGCGATAGAGATAGCCCGGAAAGGAATAAACCATGGCTGAGAAAAAAGGCGGATTGGGACGTGGAATCGGAGCTCTAATTCCAGGTGCCAATAACGAGAACAATCGCATGGAAAGACCAGTTGATGGTAATCCAATCAGCGTTTTCTTCGGGGGGTCAGCTAATGCACCGACAGATTTGGTTCCGGTTCCTGGCGCATCTTTCGGTTACATCAACGTTGATGATATTGTTCCGAACCCTAAACAGCCAAGAGTCACCTTCGAGCCAGAGGCTTTTGCTGAGCTAGTAGGCAGCATCAGTGAATTTGGTGTATTACAACCCATTTCAGTTCGTTCACTTGGTAAACAAAACGGCGTTGACAAATACGAATTGATTATGGGTGAACGCCGCCTTCGCGCCTCAAAAGAAGCGGGCGTGACTCAAATTCCCGCGGTGATTCGCGAAACAGCAGACGAAAACATGCTTAGAGACGCCCTTCTGGAGAACTTGCACCGAAGCGACCTGAACGCCATCGAAGAAGCCAATGCTTACCAGCAGTTGCTTGAGGAGTATGGTTGCACCCAGGATCAGTTAGCTGAAAAGCTATCCAGATCAAGGCCACAAATAACCAACACCATTCGTTTATTGAAGCTGCCAACCAGTGTCCAAGCGAAAGTTGCTGCAGGTGTGCTGTCCGCCGGTCACGCCAGGGCAATTCTTTCTGTTGAAGATCCAGCAAAGATGGCTGAACTAGCAGATCGAGTAATTAATTTAGGGCTTTCCGTCAGAGACACCGAATTGGCAGCTAAAGCCCTTCCAGTCGTTGCAAGAATCAAGCCTGGTGGCAAACAAGATGCCTTGAAAGCCCTTGCGGAGAAGCTAGGCGACAAACTTGACACCAAAGTGCAAATAAAATTAGGTGCTCGCAAGGGGACAATAAGCATTGATTTTGCAAGCGTCGAAGACCTCAATCGAATCATCAAAGCAATGGGGCTCGATATCAAGTATTAGTCTGTGGATAACCATCCACAACTCCCTTGAGTTATGCACCGATAGCTAGAAAATCTGTGGATAACTAGGTTGAACAAAAATGGCCGTGAAAATCACGGCCATTTTGCTTTCGAGACTACTTAATAAAGTCGCTCAGGTCTGCAAGCAAGCTTGGCTTCGGCTTAGCACCGATGATTTGCTTTACTACCTGACCGTTTTGGAAAACGTGTAGCGCTGGAATAGAAGTAATTCCATATTGCTGGGCTAAACCAGGTTCTTCGTCTACGTTGACTTTGACGATGGTTAGCTTATCGCCGTGCTCGGCAGAGATCTCATCAAGGATTGGCGACACCATACGACATGGACCACACCATTCTGCCCAGAAATCTACTAGTACTGGTTTTGCCGAGGATAATACATCGGCTTGAAAACTGCTTGTTGTTACATGCTTAGCTGACATGCTTTTCTCCTTAGGTTATTTCTATTCTAAATCGGTTAGGTAGTGTTCTGCATCCAGGGCGGCAACACAACCAGAACCTGCCGCAGTGATTGCCTGTCGATAAGTTGGATCAATAACGTCGCCAGCAGCGAAGACACCCGGCAGGCTGGTCTTCGAAGATCGACCTTCTACCTTAATGAATTTTTCTTCAGTTAGTTCAACCTGGTTTTCGACTAACCAAACCCTCGGGTCGTTTCCGATTGCAATGAACAATCCATCCAAATCTAGGTTCTTGGTCGAACCATCAACGGTGTTTTTAAGAGTGACCCCGGATAGCTTTCCTTCACCGAGCAATTCGCTCACTTCGGTATTCCAAACAACTTCAATCTTTGGATTGGCTAGAGCGCGCTCCTGCATAATTTTTGATGCTTTAAAACTATCTCTGCGGTGAATCAGATAAACCTTTGAAGCAAATCGAGTTAGGAAGGTAGCTTCCTCCATCGCAGAGTCACCGCCACCAACTACGGCGATAACTTTTTCTCTAAAGAAGAAACCATCGCAGGTTGCGCACCAAGAAATTCCGTAACCGCTTAATTCTTTTTCGCGAGGTAACCCAAGTTCACGGTAAGCAGCTCCAGTGGCCAAGATTACTGTTTTTGATTCGAAGGTTTCACCGTTACCGGTCTTCACAATTTTGGTTTGGCCTTTGAGAGCAACTTCAATAACATCGTCAAGTAAAACCTCAGTTCCAAATCTTTCAGATTGTGCGCGGAATGAATCCATTAGCTCTGGACCTTGAAGGCCGTTCGGAAAACCAGGATAGTTTTCAACCTCGGTGGTTTTCATCAACTCACCACCTGCTTCAACCGATGAAGCAATAAGAAGTGGCTTGAGTCCTGCTCGTGCCGCATAGATACCCGCGGTATAACCTGCAGGCCCGGAACCGATGATAATTACTTCGCGCAATTTGCTCTCCAGAGTTGGATGTTGGTAACTAAAGTTTAGTGTTGCTCTAGCCTCGACCGAACAACTTCTTGAGTGGTTCGGTTAGTGTTTCAATTTCCTTAACCTTCAAGAGCTTCAACACGGTTAAATACAATAGGCCCATCACTGCACCAATGATCAAGCAGGTCAGCGCTGACGATAAGACAGTTAGTACTGGGAATGCCCCTGGCCTGGCCCCACCGAGCAACTGCAGGATTCCGAACCCAGCTAATCCAGAAATGACCGCGGCGATTATAAACTTCCCGGTCGCTAGAGAAAGGTGGCTATGACCGAGGGAACCAAATTTGCGTTTGAACATCACAAAGGCAAGTATTGCTTGAATCAAAACGCTGGCACTAGTGACTAAAGATAGCGCTACTACTTTCCAAATCGAGTCAACATAGATTGCGACCATAAGTGATCCAGCGATGTTCACACTCACCTGAACAGCGGTGAAGAGGAACGGGGTTCTGGTATCTTCTAGCGAATAGAAAGCGCGTTGGATCATAAAGACATAGCTAAACGGAAGCAATCCAATCACCATAGCTATCACCACGTTTCCTAGGGCGATAGCGCTAGGCAGCTCCCCAACAAATACACGGGAAATCGGGTAAGCCAAAACAATCAACCCAGCACTGGCCAAAACACTGATCATGGCTATAGTTCTAAGACCATCGGCTAAATCGGTTTTTAGATCGTCGAACTTTTTCTCCATAGCGTGGGTGGACATTCTGGTGAAGTATGCGGTGGCGATAGAGACTGTTGCTACTGAATGCGGAAGCATAAAAATCAGCCAGGCGATGCTCATGGCGGCAACCGAGGCAATTGCTATCTCTTGGCCGGCAAAAACTTCACGGCCACCAACCGCAGTTGAGGCTACTGCCGTTTGCACAACTCCACCGATTTGGGTTACCACTAGCATGCCCAAGGTCCAGGAGGCGGTGCGCATGGCTGGCCCCAAGCCCACACCTTTCCAGCTGAAGTTCAGGTTGTATTTCAGACCCATTCGTTTCCAGAAAACAAAAAGAATCAGGGCTTGGGCAGCAACACCGGCTGTCGCTGTTCCAGCCAGCAGGGAAATCTGAGATTGTGTCCAACTTTCGATACTTTCAGCACCAGTTGGGTCCAAACCAAATTGCCAAATGAAAAGCAGCATTCCGATAATGGCAACAACGTTGTTTAGTACCGGAGCCCACATATATGGGCCAAACTTGCTCCTAGCGTTTAGCACTTCACCGAGCAGGGTGTATAAGCCGTAGAAAAATAGTTGCGGTAAACACCAGTATGCAAAAGCGGTGGCTAATGCAAGTTGGCTTGCGCTCCAACCGTTTGTGTAGAGCGAGACTAATAGCGGCGCAGAAAGAGTAGTAACTATAGTTACTGAACCGAAGATAACTATTGCCAAAGTTAGTAATCGATCGATGTATGCCTTGCCACCATCTAGATGCGATTTAGCTTTGACTATCTGAGGCACTAAAACAGCATTTAGAACACCGCCGACGATAATTGCGTAAACGTTATTCGGCAATTGATTGGCAACACCAAAAGCGTCAGCTGCGTTAGTGGTTACACCTATGGTGGCGGCTAAGAGAATAGCTCTGACTATGCCGAGTCCGCGGCTAAGCACAGTTCCGCTAGCCATGATCAGAGAAGATCTGAGAACGCTCACGCTTTACCTTTTCTTCTGACCATCCGATAGCCACCTAAACCGACCAGCACCGCAATAAGAGCACCGAATCCGATTAGGATTACCAATTCGATATCGGGGTTGACCGTGAGTTTGATTTCAGTTGATCTACCAAGCCGGATATCTGTAAAGGTTGTCACCCATACCTTTAACTTGAATTCACCAGCCGATATCACGCTGACCGGCAGTAGGGCATCTTTTCTGGAATTAGCCGGAATGCTAACTGAAACATATTCTTGAACATTGACAGCCGGGTCGCTAGAAACCGCGTGAACCCTGACTCGAATTGGGCGGTCATAGTTGTTCTGCACCGAAACCGGCACTTTGGATTCCCTAGAAACCATGTTTATATCCGAACCGGCCACGATATATACCTGTGCTGGCGGAAGTGCTGCCTGGGATTGCTGCCCCGAAAAGAAAACCCCGAGGACGGCTATAGCGATAAAAAGCCTTTTCATTGGCGCTTTACCCACTCTTGAACAATCAGGGCTAGCCTTCGCTCATTTTCATGGGTTAGTTCCTCGGCCAAAAGGTCAATTGAGATCCAGCGAATGTCTACGGCCTCATGGTCTGGGTCATTTTCAATCGTGAGCTCACCGCCGACCTGCTTCATCAGAAAGTGGTGCACAGTCTTACTGATAATTGCGGTTGGGGTTGAAAATTCGTAGTGGATTGAGCCCAGTGGTTCGATGATTTCCGCGCTCAGCCCAGTTTCCTCAGCCACCTCACGAAGAGCTGCCTGCTCGATGCTCTCTTTACCTTCAGGATGCCCTTTGGGTACACACCAGTCAATTCGCCCGCCTCGATTTCGGCGACCGATGACGGCGATGCGTAAAGATCCATCAGAGGCTAGAACAAATCCCCCTGCTGAAGTTTCTTCGACGCGCGGCTTGGCCCGTGAGTTCATTGCTTAAGCCTAATAGGGGATAAATGGAAGGCATACTTAAATCCATGCGAACAGTAGCCGAGGCATTAGCTAACCTGCAACGGGCTAGCCACAGTCCGCTACTAATCAAGTTGGGCAACCTTTTTGCTGTTTCCGGCCATGAATTGGCTTTGGTGGGTGGTCCCGTCCGCGATGTTTTCTTGGGTCGAGAGACCAATGACCTAGATTTCACGACATCTGCAAAACCAGAAGAAATTGAGAAAATACTCGCTGGCTCGGTCGATGCAATTTGGGATATCGGGCGAGAATTTGGAACGATTGGTGCGCGGATAGGTGATATCCACGTAGAGATCACCACATACAGAGCTGATAAGTATGACCACGAATCACGAAAGCCGATTGTTGCTTTCGGCACAGATCTAAACGATGATCTCTTTCGTCGGGATTTCACAATTAATGCGATGGCGGTTCGTTTGCCCGACGGCGTCTTTGTCGATCCATTTAATGGTTTGCAAGATCTTCTTGAAGGAACGATTAGAACTCCTGGCAAACCAGAGGATAGCTTCAGTGACGATCCGCTAAGAATCATGCGAGCTGCTCGATTCGCAGCGCAACTCGGTTTCTTAATTCACGAGGACACGTTCAGCGCTATGAAGTCGATGGCTAGTCGCCTTGGAATAGTTTCGGTTGAACGAGTAGAAGCGGAGTTCACGAAGATGCTTCTTAGCGATCAACCGCGAGAGGGAATCGAAGCGCTGGTTGATGCCGGGGTGGCCGCATTGATAATTCCTGAGATACCGGCATTGAAGCTAGAAGTAGATGAGCACCATCACCACAAGGATGTTTACGAACACAGCCTCACGGTATTAGAGCAGGCGATAAGTTACGAAGAAAACTACGGGTTGAAAAAAGACATAGTTTTACGACTAGCTGCACTGTTGCACGACATCGGCAAACCACAAACTAGGAAATTGGAATCCGGTGGTGGAGTTACTTTCTACCACCATGATGTTGTTGGTGCGAAGATGGCCAGCAAGCGACTGCATGATCTTCGCTACGATAACGACACCATCAAATCCGTAGCCCGTTTGATCGAACTGCATCTGAGATTTTTCGGTTACAGCGATCAGGCCTGGACCGACTCGGCAATCAGAAGGTATGTTCGCGATGCCGAGGGGTTGCTTTCACGCCTGCATGTCTTAACTAGATCGGATGTGACAACTAGGAATCAGAAGAAGGCAGAACGCCTAGCCCACGCCTATGATGATTTGGAAAATCGCATCGAGCAGTTGGCAGAACAAGAACAGCTCGATGCGCTTCGGCCAGACCTTTCGGGCGAAGACATCATGGAAATTCTTGATCTAAAGCCAAGCCCTGAAGTCGGTATCGCCTACAAGTTCCTTATGGAACTGCGCCTAGATGAGGGGCCACTGGGCCATGAGGAAGCCAAAAAGCGCTTGCTTAGTTGGTGGGCTTCAAGGTAGAGTATTCAGGTTGCCTTGGAAAAGACCCTGTGCTTTTTCTTCTAGACAACAAATGCATATACCCTCCTGCCACGGAAACGCCGTGGCCGTTCTAGTCCAGAGGAGGTGGGGTTAGTCGTGCATAAATATGAAGTCATGGTCATCCTTGACGCAGAAGTCGACGAAAAAACTGTAGGCCCAAGCCTAGAAAAATTCCTCAACGTAATTCGCAATGGTGGCGGCACCGTTGACAGCGTTGACATTTGGGGACGTCGTCGTTTTGCTTACGAGATCAACAAGAAAACCGAAGGCATTTACGTAGTTTTGTACTTGACCTGTAATCCAGCCGAAGTTCTTGAGTTGGATCGTCAACTGAGACTTTCTGAAGCTGTTGTTCGCACCAAGGTTTTGCGTGCCGAGGAAGCAGTATTCAAGATCAACCCGGTTGCCGTTCCAGAGTTCGTTGCTGACGAGGAAAAGCCGGTAAGAGCTAAGCGCACTTCAAGTAAGTCTGCGGAGTAATCCAAATGGCTGGTGAACTTACTATCACGGTCGTCGGAAACATTTCTGCTGACCCTGAACTAAAGCAAACTCCAAGTGGTATTGCTTATGTAAACCTAAGTGTTGCTTCAACACCTAGAACATATAACCGAAACACTTCCACCTGGGAAGATGGCGAGACAATGTGGATCCGCTGCACCGTTTGGCGTGAGGTTGCTGAAAACGTTCAGCGCTCACTAACCAAGGGAACACGTGTGATCGTCACTGGAAAACTAAAGCCAGTAAACATGTATCAATCGAACACCGGTGAAACTCGTGCTTCACTGGAAATCGAAGTTGATGAAATCGGACCATCATTGCGTTACGCAACTGCAGTGCTAACCCGTCGCACACGCGAAGGTCAAGCAGCAGTAGAGGGCAGCCCTTGGGGCACCGCTCCTCAGGCACCAACCACCCCAGCTAACGACGCTTGGACAAACCCTGGCACTAATCCAGGATTTGCTACCAACGACGAGAGCCCATTTTAGAGTTTAATTAGGAGAAGAAAATGGCAGGAAAAGTTAACAGCGATCGCGTCAAGAAAGGCGCACGCAACGCCAAGAACCTAAAGCTTGCACCAGTCAAGCCAATCAAGGTTGGCGTCATCGATTACAAGGACATCGCAACTCTTCGCAAGTTTGTTTCTGATCGCGGCAAGATTCGCTCACGCCGCATTACTGGAGTATCAGTTCAGGAGCAACGTCTAATTGCGAAAGCCGTTAAGAACGCACGCGAGGTAGCACTGCTTCCTTACGCTGGTGCAGGACGCTAGGAGATAAGCAAATGTCTAAAGTTATTTTGACTAACGAGGTCTCAGGCCTCGGTTCAGCCGGTGATGTAGTTGAGGTGAAGGACGGTTACGCTCGTAACTACTTATTGCCTCGGGGATTTGCTGTGCTTTGGACTAAAGGCGGAGAGAAGCAGGTTGCCCAGATCAAGGCAGCTCGCGAAGCCCGTGCTCTAGCCACTATCGAAGAGGCCCAGGCTATGAAGGCTCGCCTTCAGGAGAACCCAATCAAGCTAGCCGTAAAGGCTGGAGTTGGTGGCCGTCTATTCGGAGCAGTTAAGACCGCCGATGTTGCAGCAGCAGTTGCCGCAGCTGGTCTTGGCGAAATCGACAAGCGTAAGGTTGCATTCTTTGCACCGATCCGCGCTGTTGGTAGCTACGAAGCAACTGTGAAGCTTCACTCAGATCTAGTGGCAACCCTTAAATTGCAGGTTGTTGCCAAGAAGTAGTCTGAAAAGCATCTGATGGCAGGCTGTATGCCTGCCATCTTGCTTTAAAGGCCAACCTGTGGATAACTTGTGGATAAGCCACCCGATTTCGGGCGGTGAATCCGCTTTCATCAAACCTTAATCCACTGGTTTAGGGTTTGATTACAAATAAATATAAACAGCAAAACACCAATAAAATACTGGCACTTAGAGGGTTTTCCACAGATTTTGCACAACTTTGTCCACATCTTATCCACACCAGGGTCGGCGTGTTGGTCTACTTATCCACAGAACAACCCACAGCCGTGTTTGGCAGATGATTGTCTATGGTGAATGCTACAAATAAGTTCCAACTGTTTTTGATAAAAGAAAGTCTCAAATGTCGATAGCACCAACCGGCAAAGCATTCCGAAGCGAGGATCGCTTACTCCCTCACGACCTTGTAGCGGAGCAAAGCACGCTCGGCGGCATGCTACTTTCTGCAGATGTGGTTCACTCAATCCTGGGTGATGGCTTAGTTAGGCCGCGCGATTTCTATGCACCGAAGCACGAGATTATTTATTCCGCAATTGAATCACTTGCTAATCGCGGTGAACCAACCGATGTCATCACTCTCAGTGATGAATTAGTCAAGTTAGGAAAACTAGCCACTGTTGGCGGAGCAGAGTATCTGCACGAGTTAACTGCCGTTGTTCCAACTGCAGCTAGCGCAAGCTTTTACGCAAAGATCGTTCGCGAAAAGGCAATCCTTCGAAGACTAATTGAAACCGGTACTCGTATTGCACAACGCGGCTACGAAGCTGAAGGTGAAGTTGAAGAACTTGTTAATGCAGCTCAATCGGAAATTTATAACGTAGCCGATGAATCAACTGGTGCAGATTTCACTCGTCTTGGATCAGCACTACAAGTTGCAGCTGATGAAATCGAATTAGTTCAAAAGAATAAAGGTCTTGCTGGTATCCCAACCGGATTCACCAAATTGGATAAAGAGACAAATGGTTTACACCCAGGTCAGCTGGTAATCATCGCAGCAAGACCTGGTTTGGGTAAATCAACATTAGCGATTGACATTGCTCGCGAAGCCGCAATTAACAACAAAATGGCAACTGCAATTTTCTCGCTTGAAATGAGCATGGCGGAAATTGCTATGAGAATTCTTTCTGCTGAAACCGGCATCTACTTACAGAGCATGCGTGCTGGTGGAATTTCAGATAATGAATGGGCGATTATGGCTGAACGCAGAAGTGCGATTTCTGCAGCACCATTATTGATTGACGACAGCCCTAATCTAAACATTGTTGAGATTAGAGCCAAGTGTCGCCGCATGATTAAAGAGTTTGATCTAAAGCTTGTCATTATCGACTACATCCAGCTGATGACTTCTGGTAAAAAAGTCGAAAATCGTCAGCAAGAGGTTTCTGAATTCTCTAGATCACTAAAGCTCCTGGCTAAAGAATTAAAAGTTCCAGTAGTTGCGCTATCTCAGCTAAACCGTAAGTCCGAAGAAGGAACCAACAAGAAGCCTGAGCTTTCTCAACTTCGTGAATCCGGATCACTTGAGCAGGATGCCGACGTGGTTATTCTTATTCACCGGGATTTCAGTTCTGCTGAAGGAACACGAGTGGGCGAAGCCGAACTAATTCTCGCTAAACAACGTAATGGACCTACCGGATCTTCAAACGTTATCTTCCAAGGGCAGTACTCTAGGTTTGTAAACCCTAAGGAGTAACGTGTTCCTCACCAATCTGCTGCGAAGCATAATTTTTGCAGTAGCTGCCGTTTTTCTAATCTTTATTCAGGATCACAGCGTTGTCTTAGGCGCAACTGTCTTGCTAGTGGTTTGCGCGTTAGTAGGTTTTGCAGGCTTGCTGGCAATCCTGCGTAGAGAAGCGAAAGAGAATTTCGCAGCAAGTTTATTTGCCTCAGTCATCTCTCTTACTGTTTCAATGTTTTTACTAACCACCAATGGGTTTTTAGGTTTACAAAATACCGAGGGAGACCTGTTTCTATTCCGCCTGCTAGTGGCTGTTTTTGTCGGCGGCTTAGGACTTAGTGAGCTGATTCAAAGCTTCAGGGCAGAAGCCGGAGATCGCTTGGAGTTTCGTATCTCAGCCGCTCTGGGTATCCTGGCTGCCCTCATCTTTGTCCTAGCTCCTTTGAATGATGTCAACGCGGTTGGTTTTCTAAGCGCATACTTTGCCCTATCGGCAGCTCAACGGGGCATCTGGTTAGCCACTCCTGGCAAGCAGGTCAAAAATGGCAAATAAGAAAAGCGGTTCTTGGCTTTCCATGTTTTTAATCGCAGTTTTTGCTGCGGGGTTTGTGGCCTTCATCGCTTGGGGTAGCTTTAGTGAACCGAGCAGAATCCTGATCGCAGCGGCAATCACCTTCGTTGTGGTTTTTGTTGCGCTTCTAATCTTGCGTTTGTTGCAAAAAGACGATGACGTGAAACCCGGGGTTCCAAGGCTGAAATGAAACTTAAATGTTTGTGGCCGCCAGATTCACTAGCGGCCACAAACAATTATTTCTTTTAGCGTTTAGCTTGCCTGATCAGCAGCCCACCACCGATTGACATAAACAGAGCAAATACAGCCATGAGCATTAGGCCGCTGTCTGCACCGGTGTCAGCCAGGTCGGAGCCACCCGATTCCTCTTGGTTTATTTCAGGTAAGGCCAGTTTGGCAATCGAGGCAGCACAGACATCGTCCGTGTTTGTTCCACTCAGGGTAACTTCCGCGTCACCTGCAGCCAATGCTTCTCCGTCAGCGGAGTAGGTAATTGCTGCTGTCTGAATTAGACCATCTGGAACAGTTAGATCCCCAGCTCCAGGCACGAATTCAGGACAGTTAGGTGCTGCAACTAAGTCAAAGCAAAGTTCTGGATCCTCTGCCTCGAACTTCACGGTCGCGGTTAGTTGAGCCAGAAGCGCTTCATCAACAACTCCAGCATTTACCTGAATGGTTGGCTTGGTTCCAGTTGTTTCTACAGTTAGCGATTGCATCGACAGTAGACCGTTTGCGTTAGGGCTTAGATCTACCCAGCCAGGAATTGGGGCACCATCGGAATCCAATATCGTCACGTTCAGATCCGACGCTTCAATTCCGTCTGGAATGTCAAATTGGATTGTTTCCCAGGTTAATACGCGACCAGATTCACTACAGGCCAGTCTTGGTGCGACTGCCGTGTAAGGCATCTCGACAACTGGGTATTCCAGAGAACAGCCGGGCAATCCAGTAGTGCCGTTGAAAGTCGTGATCTGACCCGCGTCTCCATTGGTCCAGAGACAGTTAGGAATTGATGGATCGGCCACAATTACGTAGATTCGAACTCCAACATTTCTTCCAGAGAATCCAGCGCAGGCATCTCCAGTTGTGTAGTCGAAACAGTAAACATCTGGGCTTGCTGTTCCAAATGGCCCATCGTTCAGGTAGATCTTGTTGTTCTGTTCAGCCCAGTTACCTGCGTTATATGTATTCCAGTTAGGTACAGGATTATTTGTCATCCAGGTTGAAAGTGCAGCAGGGAGAACGTTTACTTCTAGGCCATTACCGTCAAGACACTGCTGTGTCCTGAAGAAACACATTCCTATTAAGTCTCTTTCATCATTTCTCACAGGGAACATCGGGTACTGACCACCAGCTTGTCCTAGCGCCACAGGTGCGCCGCAAAAGTCGTTTGTGGTTGGGTTGTAACATCCGATGTGGCTTGTGGTGCTGAAATAAACTTTGAAATCACCAGCGCTTGCAACGCGACCATAAAGAGTCTTGTCACCTGGAGCAGGTGTGCCTGGTAGCTGGAATCCGTTATTGGTACACGCAGCGCCAGTAGAAATATCTAGGCAAAGCAGTTTCCAGTCGGCCTCGTTAATTACATATACCTTGTTGCCGATTCGTGTTGACACACCCAGCTCTTGGGCGGTGTTAACTGCACCCAGCGCTACAAAGTTGGTGGCACAAAGTTTTGGATTTGGCTTGTCACTGTAATCCACACAAGCGAAGCCACCCTGGCCAGTAGAGCTGTTGCGAGCTAGAGCCCAAAGTGCACTTCTTGAGCTATCCCAAAATGCCTCGGAAGCGTTACCGGTAGTGAATCCCAAGAATTGAGTTGCACCGCCGTAACAAGATGCACCGGTTGCTTTCACGTGACAGTCCACACGAAGAGAGCCATCGTGGTGGAAGACGTTGTATACGCGATCAGCACCGAAAGTCAGTGCGTAGCCATCGCCACCTGAAGAACCTTGGAAGTTATCCTGTGTTGCAACTACCTGGCTATTTGCCTTGGTCGTGAAAGTATTCCTTCCGTTTGTTGTCACATCTCCGACAGCGCGGATTCCAGTGACTGTTGATAGATCACCTGGAGCAGTAGCGCTCCAATTTTCGTTGTCAGTGGTGTATTCAAGAGTCCAGCCTTCTGGCAACATGATCGAACCGGTGTCACCCAACCTAAGGCTTTCTTTAGACCAGGTTGCCGCCAACGTTTGGTTGATAGAACCAGAGGTGGATATTGGAGATCCAGCTGAAACGCGAATGGTGTCGCCGGATTCAATGGCTGTAGTTGGAGCACCCGCTTTCGTTACATCGACAGTTGTATCCGCCGTCGCCATTGCGGGGAAAGCGGCAATGGTCAGCACTAAAGCTGCCGCTAAGACCTTGACTAGTTTTTTCATGAATCTCTCTCTGAAGGAAGAATTTGTAGTTAAACACTGTGTTTAACTTCGTCAAATTGAATTATTCCAGAGAGGGGACAACTATTTAGGTATTCGCTAAAAAGAATTTTTTATTAATAAATTCGGCCTGGAGGCTCTATTTTTCAGGAGAAATGAACTCGACCAGCAAACTGGCCAGACCGGAATAACTCGAGGGTTTTAGGGAGATAAGCCTGGACTTAGCCTCTTGGCTTATATCCAATTCGGTAATGAAAGACAGCAAATCATCCCCAGATATTCTCTTACCGCGGGTCAGCTCCTTTAGCAGGGCATAAGGGTCTGAAATTTGACTGTTTCCCCTCGCTATTTCGGCCCTGACCACAGTCTGGATAGCCTCGGCCAGAACCTCCCAGTTTTCAAGCAGGTCCGCTTCTAAGACAGCTTGGTTCAGTTCTATTTGCCCTAGGCCCGATGTTGCGTTACTAATTGCCAAAAGCGAATGGCCCACGCCGACGCCAACATTGCGTTGACTAGTTGAATCGGTCAGATCACGCTGCAGCCTAGTTGTTACCAGCGTTGCCGAAAGGGAGTCCAATATCGCTGAAGAGATCTCAAGGTTGGCCTCAGCATTTTCGAACTTAATTGGATTTACTTTGTGGGGCATTGTTGAAGAACCGGTAGCTCCAGCAACAGGTATCTGCTTGAAGTAATTTAACGAGATGTAAGTCCAAACGTCGGTGCAAAGGTTGTGCAGAATTCGGTTGAAGTGTGAGATTGCAGAGTAGAGCTCCGCTTGCCAGTCGTGTGACTCTATTTGAGTTGTGAGCGGATTAAAAGTTAATCCGAGAGTTTCAACAAATTCTTGTGATTCGCTTAACCAATCGACTTCAGGGGCAGCTACCACTTGAGCGGACCAGGTTCCTGTAGCGCCAGAGAATTTTGCCAAATACTCAATTGATTCGACTCGTTCGATTTGCCTGTTTAGCCGAAAGACAAAAACAGCAAGCTCTTTGCCCATCGTTGTAGGTGTAGCCGGTTGGCCATGGGTTCTAGATAGCATGGCGTCCCTGGAATACTTCTTAGCGAGGTCTGCGATCTTCTCAACTAATTTCCTCGCAGCGGGAAGCCAGACCTCAGTGATTGCATCATGAATGGTCAGAGCGTAAGAAAGATTATTGATGTCCTCGCTCGTACAACCAAAGTGCACCAGTTCGGCAACATCATCTCTACCCAGTTCGTGTAGTTTTTGTCTGATGAAATACTCGACGGCCTTAACATCGTGTTTGGTCTGAGCTTCGATCGAGGCCAGGGAATCTATGTCGGCTGAATTAAAGTCAGCCGCGATCTTTCGTAACTGCGATTTAAACTCATCATCAATTGAGCTATTTGAGCCGAGGAGATTCTTTTCGGCTAAATAAATTAACCATTCGATTTCCACCAAGATTCTGGCGCGGTTTAGCCCCGCTTCGCTTAGATACTGGCCTAGGTCTTGGACCGCTTCACGATAGCGCCCATCTAGAGGGCTAAGTGGCTGAAATCCAAGATTACTCACATATCTATATTGCCCTGTCTTTTCCACATTAAGCGCTAGAAAGCAAAGGTTGAATAATCCAAAAGGCAGATTATTCAAATGAACATTCTAAATAATCACCTCGCAGTAACCATCGCCTTATTACAGCACGCAACCCCGAGCCCGAGTTTGTGGCAAGGCCAAGCAGCCGACAGCTGTCGGCTGGAAATGCAAAAACTAAATCATCAACTCAAGGCGCTTATGTTCCAGATGTTTCTTTTGGGGTTGATCCCATGAATACGGAAATTTGCACCGTCAAGGCGCAGCCGGTTGTCGTAATCGCCACCCACGAAGAGCTAGTTCGTAGTGCTAGGGATATCTGGGGTGTAACCGTAAGCCTTCTTACCGAACTCACCCCAGACAAGTTCGCCACTGCACCTTGGGCAGCAGCCTTGTTCACGGCAGAGCTACCATTTCATCTAGCGAAGCTCTGGCACATTCAACATGCCCTAATCACATCGGCGAATTCTTATATGCAAACAGAGTCGATGTTGACGACATTTATTGAAACCATCGATATTCCAAAATTGCTTAAAGAACTAACACCGTGGGTATTAAACCTAAAAGGTGCGATTAACCTGCCGCTTGGTTGGCTAGCGCATGTCCCGGCAGTTGAAGTGAGTTACCCGAGTGATATCCAAATAATCAAGCAGCGATTCGATGAGACCAACTGCACCAATCAGCCCCTAGTTAGGCACGAAGCGTATTTTCTGATGCAGGGTAGGTCGGAACACTGGTTCTATTTACCGAAAACCCATGATTGGTCAGCACTAAATCAAGCGAACCAACCTAATCATGGCTTAGCTGAATTTATTAAAACGAATACACAGCTAGATGATCAGATACATTTTGTCTTTGAACAAGATGGTGAACTTATCCATCCGGTTGCCAATAACTCAAACATCTCGGGAAAGACGCAGATATTTAGCCTCGCGGTTTAGAGAATACGCAGGGCTTTGAATAAGCCTCTTCCAATGAAAGAGAAGATGCTCATGACAAGAGCTGCCAGGATTGCCCAGCCAAGTGAGACTACGGTTAGCCCATCTGGGCCAAAACCATCGATGTTGAATGTTTGCGGGCTAAATTGCTGGCTGATCCAAGCAACCAAGAGCAGTAGTGCGCCGTTGATGACAAAAGAGATAAGTCCGAAAGTGAGTATGTATAGAGGTATAGCGATGACTTTAATGACCGGTGCAATAACTGCGTTGATAACGCCGAAAATTGCTCCGATAAACAACAGTGTCAGTGCTAGCTGCCAAGGCTCAGTGCCCCCGTATGGCTGAAGGTGAACACCGGGAATAATGGCTGAAACCAGCCAAATACCTAGGCCGTTGAGAACAGTCGCGATCAAAAATCGTTTCATGGTTCGATTGTGCCATCCCTCAAGTAAATTGGTAGTTGTGACTTACCTACCGCCTGATATCCCCATGGTTCAGTTCTTGAACGAGAATGGCGAGTTCGCGGTGGCCTCCAAAGAACATGAAATTTACGCCCAGTTCATTAGAGATCTTCGAGAGTCAGATTTTCTAAAGTTTTACCGGGACATGGCCCGAATCCGCAGATTTGATAATGAAGCTACTGCTCTGCAGCGCCAAGGCCAGATGGGGCTTTGGGTGCCCGCAGTTGGGCAAGAAGGCGCTCAGATTGGTTCCGGTCATGCGGTTGGGCCGAATGACAATATTTTCCCGTCCTATCGTGAGCACGGAGTGGCCATAACGCACGGCGTAGACCTGATGTCGATCATTAAGATGTTCCGCGGGGTAAATCACGGTGGCTGGAACCCTTACGAGAAGAAGTTTCACCTATATGCAATCGTTCTAGGCGCACAAACTCTACACGCGGCCGGCTATGCCATGGGCGTGAACTTCGAAGGCAAGGTTGCAACCGGTAACCCAGAAATCGATGAAGCGGTAATTACATATTTTGGTGACGGCGCAACTGCCGAGGGAGATATCAGCGAAGCCTTGTTGATGGCCGCCACGACGAATGCTCCCCTGGTCTTTTTCTGCCAGAACAACCAGTGGGCGATTTCGTCCGCAGTGGAAACCCAAACTAAAGTTCCGCTCTATCGTCGCGGTGAAGGATTTGGTGTCCCAGGGATCAGAGTTGATGGCAATGACGTGCTGGCTTGTTACGCGGTAACTAAAAAGCATATGGATGATGCCAGAAATGGTTTAGGCCCATATCTAATTGAAGCGCTGACCTATCGCATCGGTGCACACACCACAAGTGACGATCCATCCAAGTATCGTGATGCAGAACAGGTTGCCTACTGGCAAGCCAGAGACCCGATTATTCGTTTTGAGAAATTCCTCAGAAGCCAAGGCATCGGTCAAGACTTCTTTGACGAAGTGCAAGCTGCCGGAGATCAATTAGCTGCCGAGATTCGCGAAACCACCTTCGCACTGCCAGAACCTGAACTAGAACTTATTTTTGATCACGTTTATTCAGAACCACATCCACTGATTGAAGAGCAGCGTGCTTGGCTGCGCGGCTTTGAAGAGTCACTCGGTGGTCACACTCCTACCGACGATGGTGAAAACAAAGTCGACTACGGGGGTTCACGCTGATGGCCAACACAGTTGAACTATCAATAGCTAAAGCGCTAAATGCAGGCATCAGAAAAGCGATGCAGGATGATCCGAAAGTTTTGGTATTCGGTGAAGATGTCGCCAAGCTCGGTGGGGTTTTTAGAATCACCGAAGGGCTACTCGACGAATTCGGGTCTAAAAGAATTTTCAATTCACCAATTGCTGAGTCGGCAATTGTTGGAACTGCAATCGGTTTAGCAATGCGTGGGTTCAGATCTGTTGCCGAAATTCAGTTTGATGGTTTTGTATATCCAGCTTTTGATCAAATCGTAAGCCAGTTAGCAAAACTAACTAACCGCAGCGAAGGCCATCTAAAGATGCCGGTGGTAATTCGTATTCCTTACGGCGGTGGCATTGGCGCTGTTGAGCACCACTCCGAATCGCCAGAAGCATATTTTGCGCACACTGCTGGATTGCGCGTAGTCAGCCCATCAAACCCGAATGATGCCTATTGGATGATTCAGCAAGCCATCCAAAGTGCTGACCCGGTTGTTTTCCTAGAACCAAAGCGTCGCTATTGGCAAAAAGGGCAAGTCGAGCTTGATCAGCCAGCACTGGGCCTGCACCAAGCGACGGTGCTAAAACCCGGCACCGATGTGACCATAGCCAGTTACGGACCGATGGTGGTTACCAGCTTGCAGGCAGCCGAGATTGCCCAAGCTGAGGGGGTCAGCATCGAGGTAATCGATATTCGCTCGCTTTCGCCGATTGATTTCGGCGTAATTGTCGAATCGGTTAAAAAGACTGGGCGATTAATTGTGGCGCATGAAGCGGGAACCTTTGTGAGCATCTCATCGGAGATAGCAGCCAAGATAGCCGAACTTTGTTTCTATTACCTGGAAGCACCAGTGATTCGTGTTGGTGGATTTGATGTTCCTTATCCGGCAGCAAAACTCGAAGAGCTTTATCTTCCAGATGCAGATCGCCTGATGGAAGCCGTCGATAGAGTGATGGCCTACTAATGAGTCAGTTAGCTTATTTCGATTTACCGGATGTTGGTGAAGGCCTTACTGAAGCCGAGATTGTTTCTTGGAAAGTTAAAGTTGGCGACAGCGTAAGCGTGAATCAAATAATTGTCGAAATTGAAACTGCGAAAAGTTTAGTTGAACTACCATGCCCTTTCGCTGGCACCGTCGCACAACTAATGGCAAACGAAGGTGACACCGTTGCAGTCGGTTCACCAATTATTGCCGTAACAGTCTCACAGCTAACTTCAGCTGCTGCAGCTTCGACTTCACTGCACGAAGCGGTAACCGAAGCAATCGCTGCCGTTCAAGATGTTGCTTCAACTGCAAGTAGTGATGAAAAACCACAACCGACACTGGTAGGTTACGGGGTTTCTAGCGGAACACCGTCGAGAAGAAAGCGTGCTGCAACACCTCAGGTTCCTGCTGTTATTGTCAATGCCGCACCAGCTACTGATTTGATCGCAGTGGTGCCGACCGCTGATACCGTTTTAGCTAAACCACCGATCAGAAAACTTGCTAAAGATCTAAACGTTGATATCAATAAAGTAAAGGCCACTGGTTTATCTGGAGAAGTTACCCGCGAAGACGTTATGAACGCAGCGCAAGTTGCAAGCGTTTTCAAAAATCAAACTACTCCTGAAGCGAAAACCGAACGTGAAGAGAGAATTCCGGTTAAGGGTGTTCGTAAAGCAAT
>JAURKU010000048.1 GCA_030831605.1 Rhodoluna sp. | reverse complement strand
TCATCCGGCTCAACTGCCTTGGCAATGCTCTTTGCCTGATCCATCATTTCTTGATCGACACCGGTGCGACCTGCGGTATCAACAATTACTATTGAGAATTCTTTGCGACTTGCTTCCTTGATGGCATCTTTGGCTACCGAAACCGGGTTGCCAACTCCGTTGCCAGGCTCTGGCGCAAAGACCGGGACTGAAACTTTTTCACCAAGCACCTGCAGCTGGTTAACGGCATTTGGTCGCTGCAGGTCGCAGGCTACCAAAAGTGGAGTTTCACCTTGAGATTTTAGCCACTTAGCAAGCTTTCCAGCCAAGGTGGTTTTACCAGAACCCTGTAAACCGGCCAGCATGATCACGGTTGGTGGTTTTTTGGCAAACTGAATTTTTCTTTGGCTGCCACCGAGAATTTCAACTAATTCCTCTTGGACAATCTGGACAACCTGTTGGGCAGGATTCAGCGCCTGCGAAACTTCATCGCCTAGCGCACGTTCTCTAATGTTGGAGATAAACCCTTTGACTACATCAAGTGCAACGTCAGCTTCCAGTAACGCACGGCGGATTTCTCTAAGGGTGGCATCAATATCCGATGCCGATAATTTACCTTTAGAACGTAAATTCCTAAAGGTTTCCGCAAGTCTCTCGGAGAGGTTATTAAACAACTAGATCTGTCCTAACAATCCACCAACAAAGTCTTTGGCATCGAAGAAGCCGAAATCATCGATTCCTTCACCAACACCTATTAACTTAACTGGAATATTCAACTCTTGCTGAATCGCATAAACAATTCCGCCTTTGGCACTACCATCGAGCTTGGTCAAGACTAGACCGGTCACCTTAGCCACCTCGGTAAAGGCCTTGGCTTGGGCTAGGGCGTTTTGGCCGGTGGTGGCATCAATTACCAACAATGTCTCATCGACGACTAGTTGTTTTTCAACTATGCGCTTTATCTTGGCAAGCTCATCCATCAGACCCTGCTTGTTTTGTAAGCGACCGGCAGTATCGATAATGATCACATCGGCCTGATCCAAAACTCCCGACTCGACGGCTTTGAAGGCAACGGATGCTGGGTCGGATCCAGATTCGGCAGTAATTAGCGTTGCCCCGGCACGAGCGGCCCAGGTTGCTAACTGGTCGACGGCAGCGGCTCTAAAGGTATCGGCGGCGGCAATTGTTACCTTGGCACCAGATTTGATCAAGTAATTTGAAAGCTTCCCAATGGTGGTGGTTTTGCCTGCGCCATTTACCCCAACAACCAAAATCACCTTAGGGGTATTTGTTTCAGGAAGGTTCAGATCGCTATCAGTTCTACTCATTCGTTCGGTGAGTATTTCGGCAAGCAGGTTACGAAGCTCTAATTCGCTGCTAACTGATTTCCTCTTGGCGCGATTTTTTAGCTCGGCAACCAAATCGGCAGCGGCATCAACCCCGAAATCAGCCTGTATCAGAACATCTTCTAGAGAATCCAGATCATCAAGATCGAATTTTACTCGGCTGAAAACTGAGCGGATAGATAACCCGAGATTCTTCTTTTCAGTTTGCTGGTTTTGACTCTCGGAACTATTTTTCCTACGCCAGAACATCTTGGCTACGCCGACTCTTCAATGCGCTGACCAATAACAGCGCTGACACCCTGCTGCATGGAAACACCGTAGAGCGCATCGGCTATTTCCATGGTGCGCTTCTGGTGCGTGACAATTACCAGCTGCGACGAAAGCTTTAGATCATTGAATATGTTCAGCAAACGACCCAAGTTTGCATCGTCTAGCGCCGCCTCAACCTCATCCAAAACGTAGAAGGGCGAAGGGCGTGCCTTGAATATTGCAAATAGCAACGCCAAAGCAGCAAGCGATCGCTCTCCACCGGATAGTAGGGAAAGTCTTTCGATGCGCTTACCAACCGGTTTGACATTCACTTCAATTCCAGTGGTGAGCAGGTTGTCGTGATCGGTTAGATAAATTGAGCCGGTTCCGCCAGGGAAGAGAACTGGGAAGACCTGCTCAAAGGCTTTCTTGGTATCGGCAAAAGCTTCCTCGAAGATGGTTTGCATCTTTTCATCAAGTTCTTTAATGATTTGAATCAGATCGGTTCTCGTCTTATTCAGATCCGCCAGTTGCTCGGTCAAAAATGCGTGACGCTGCTCTAAAGCGGCGAACTCTTCAAGAGCCAGTGGGTTCACCTTACCCAAACGGTCTAATAGTCGCTCTGCTTCATGGAGCCGCTTTTGCTGCTCGGTGCGGTTGAAAATCTTCGGTGACTCTGGGTTATCCGGGTCTGGGATTAGCTGTTCTGGTCCGAATTCGTTGATAAGTGTGTGCTGGTCCAAGCCAAGTTCTTCATTTGCCCTAACAACCAAATTGCTCAGATTTAGTCGCTTCTCGTGATTTGCCAATTCGATATCATGCACCGATTCGGTTAGCTGGCTTAGTCGGTTCATCAGAGTTGCTGTTTCACCACGAAGGGTGACTAATTCTTCATTTTGGTTTTTTCGCTTGCTTTCAAGATCGTGCAGTGCCAACTTGGCAACCTGTGCCGAAGCTTCAATGGCGCTGATAACAGTTGGCAGTGAGGTAAGTACGCGCTTAGCATTTTGCAACTGTTGCGCTCGGCTTGCCGCTTGAATCTTGGCCTGTTCGATAGCGCCAAGTGCTTCGTTAATCTGGCTACGAAGGCCAAGTGCACGATCGCTTTCCACGCGCAGTCTTTCACTGGCCGAACCTAGCTCCACTCTAAGATCTAGTTCAATCGAGCGAGCTGATTCGACATCGGCTAGTAACTGCTCTCGATTACCAAGATCTGCCACCGGCCTCACCGTTCTGGCGAACTCGTCGTATCCTGCCTGGGCGAGGGCAACTTGCTGCTGGGCAGTTTGAATTACTTCGCGCATTTGATCTAGCACGGCACTAAGTCGGTTTTTTTCACCATCTAGCGCTTCAACCTGCACTCTAGCTTTACCGAGAGTTTCGGCGTTGGTAGCAAGATCCAAATCGTGACGCTTTAGTTCGGCTAATGCTCTGGCGGAATTTTCCTTAGCAGCGCTTTCGGCCTGGCGGTTACTTACCAACTGTGCCTTTAGATCTTCGATCTGACTCGAAACCAGGTTCAAAGAAGATTCCGCTGCATCGCGCGCTGCTACTAATTCCACCTTTGATGGTTGTTGACCAGAACCACCGCGAATGACCGACTCGGTGATGACATCCCCTGATTTTGTAATCACAACTATCTCAACGCTAATTTGCGCTCTCGCATAAAGGTTTCTCGCAGCGTTGATATCGGTGACAACAACGACGTTTCTAAGCGTTGCCAGAATGCCGCTCGGAGCGCTAACCACGTCAACCGCGTTTACTGCACCTTCGAGATCAGGTAGTTGTGAAGGCTTAGCGCTACTCTCAACATCGGCGATGACCAGTTGGGCCCAACCACCATCGGTTTGTTTTAGGTGATCAATAGCCGATAGCGCTTCATCTCTAGAATCCGCAACGATGGCATCAGCCAAACTTCCCAGGGCTGCAGCGATGGCCGCTTCGTAACCTGGCTCGATTTGCATGTGGTTAGCCAAAAGTCCACGAATACCGCGTAATCCCGCACTGGTTAGTTCACTGGTGCCGTCTTTTTGTTCCAGAGTTAGATCCAACGTGCTTCGCTTTGAAACCAGTGAGTCGCGTTCACGTTCTGCTTTGTGCAGTTGCTCTCTGGTTTGTTCGATGGCGGCACTCGCTTCAGAGACTGCCTTCAGTGCTAAATCATATTTACTCTCAAAGCTGTTATCGCTAGGTTGGCTGCGATTGTGCTCTTCTTCTAACTGGTTCAAACTATTCGCCGCTATTTGGTATCGACCAACCGCATCGGCAACAGTTTGTTCCTGGCGTGCGTATTCTTCTTTCAAAGAATCCACTCTTGCCTGAGCAAGTGTTATTTCACCGGCCAGGCTTACTTGTTTAGCGTCGTACTCAGAGATTTCTTTTGATTTCAGGGCGGCCTGGCCATCGAACTGGTCAAGAATCGCTCTGGCCTGATCGCGCTGCTCCTCGGCTTCAATTAGCGCATTGCGCAGTTTTTCTACTGCAACAGATAATTCGATGACATTCTCTTCGGCCTTAGTGGCATCTTTTTCAAGAGCGGCGGGGTCAACTAGGCCGAGGTTGGCCTTTCCCTGATCTTCCAAAAGCACAACGCGCTGATTAGCAATTGCCAACATTGAGCGAAAGCGCTGGAGCACTGAATCAAAAGCGAAGGCTAGGCTGCGAGCTGTTTCTACCTCGCTAGACATCTGCAGCGCCTCAAGCTCAGTGAGTCTGGCATTATTCTCATCTAGCTGCTGCTGCAAGATGTTGCGCTCAGCTTTACGATTTGCCTCCGACTGAGAAGTTTCCTCAAGTGCATTTATTAGATCAACAATATCTGCCGCTAATAACCTTGACTTCGCATCGCGTACCACGCTGGCAATACCTTGGGCCTGTCTTGCGGTTTCCGCCTGTTGTCCAAGTGGACGAAGCTGTCTTCTAACTTCCCCAGCTAGATCATTTAGCCGAGTTAGATTAGCCTTCATGGCCTCTAGCTTGCGCTCAGTTTTTTCTTTACGTCTTCTATGTTTTAGAATTCCAGCGGCTTCTTCTATATAGCCGCGACGCTCCTCCGGAGTTGCCTTTAGGATTCCATCGAGCATTCCCTGGCCCACGATGACGTGCATTTCCCGACCTAAACCGGTATCGGATAACAACTCTTGAACATCAAGTAAGCGGCACGGTTCTCCGTTAATGGCATATTCTGATCCACCATTGCGGAACAATGTCCTAGAAATTGTTACTTCAGCATATTCGATCGGTAGTAAGCCATCGGAGTTATCAATAGTAAGTGAGACTTCGGCACGACCCAAAGGACCCTTGGTTGCGGTACCGGCGAAGATGACGTCCTCCATTTTGCCACCGCGCAAAGTTTTTGGACCCTGCTCACCCATCACCCAGGCCAAAGCATCAACCACATTCGATTTGCCGGAACCATTCGGCCCGACCACGCAGGTAACGCCTTTTTCAAGGGCAAAAGTCGTAGGGGTAGCGAACGACTTAAAGCCCTTAAGGGTCAGGCTTTTTAGATGCAAAATAGTTCGCTTTCGTTAATAGATGTCTCTATAAAAAATTACCTTATATAAATCGCTTGCCCTGCCAGCCAGCGGTATTTTTAGCCCTTTGCCGGCCTTAGTTTTTGGCAGTTCGGGCAAAAATGCGAACCCCGGTTCATCCAGCTGTCCCGCCTGATGGCCCGACCGCAACGATTACAAGGTAGCCCAGTCTGGCCATAGGCATTGAGGCTGATGCTGAAAAAGCCAGATTCGCCATTTACATTTTTATACTGTTCATCAAAGCTGGTACCGCCGGCCGCGACCGCCTCAGCCAAAACCTCTTTTACCTGATCCAACAGCAGCTGAGCTTTGGCTTTGGAAATGGTGGCGGCAGGCTGGTCATAGTGAATTCTGGCTCGCCAGAGCGACTCGTCGGCGTAGATATTTCCAATACCGCTTACCACCTGTTGGTCTAATAGCACTCTCTTGATGCCAGAGTTCTTCTGACGAAATCTAGCTAAAACCTGATCGACATCAAAGTTTTCATCCAGTGGGTCTCTGGCGATGTGCTTTGCCTGCGAGGGAATAAGCATTTGCCAACTAGGGTTACCGCTGCCGCCTGAGTAGCCACCGGCTAAAGCATCCTCGGTAGGTTCCATCACATCGATAGCGAGGGACCCGAAAATACGTTGATCGACAAATCTAAGTTCAAGCTTTTTTCTATCCGCACAGCGCAAGGTGATGGTAACTCGATTTAGCGCTTCTGGACCATAGTCTCTGGTGCGAAGGAGTAATTGACCGCTCATGCCAAGATGGCCCATTAAAGCGATAGGGGTTTCAGTTCTTTTTACACTTAGCGGTAACCACAAGAACTTCCCCCGCCGCACTGCCGCCTCGATACTTCGGCCGGTAAGGGTTTCAATAAAGTCACGGCT
>JAURKU010000047.1 GCA_030831605.1 Rhodoluna sp. | reverse complement strand
GTTGGTAATTTTGCTGTTGCTGCGCACCGCGGTGGTTTCGGTGGAGCATTTAAAGAAATCCATCGCTTGCAAGAAGGAGATCAGGTTTATCTCAAGACAAGAGATTATTGGTTCACCTATAAATACCTGCAAACCAAGATTGTTCAGCCAACCGCAACTGGAGTGTTAGATCCTGTCCCTGACGGATTAGATGGAGCGGTTCAAGGTGGCCGCTATATGACTTTCACTTCCTGCACACCCATATTTGTGAATACCGAGCGCATCATTGTTTGGTTTGAGTTAGTAAGTCAAAGCACGATAGCTCCGGTTGAGTTGGAAAGTGGGGAAGGTAACTGATGTATGGCTGGCTTTGGAGAAAGCTACCTGGCCCGTGGCCAGTCAAGCTAGTAGTTTCTTTGATCTTGTTTTCTGGCTTTTTAGCTTTTTGCTATTACATTTTCTTTCCTTGGCTAGATGCGAATGTGTTTATTGAGAATGAAAGCAACCTTCAGTAAAGCCCCCCTTGACTAAAACTTCTATCATGGCTAGATTAGAGCCATGGAAAAACTGCCTCTAGAGTTCGGTTTAGATACCTTCGGGGATATGGCTAATGACGATCAGGGTCACCCGCTATCAGCTGGTCAAACTATACGAAATCTCATTGAACAGGCCAAGCTGGCAGATGAGCTTGGAATCAACCATTTCAACGTCGGCGAGCATCACCGAGCAGATTTTGCAGTTACCGCACCCGATACTGTGCTAGCTGGACTTGCCACTATTACCAAGCAAATCACTCTGGGCACCGGTGTGACCGTGCTATCCAGTGAAGATCCAGTTAGGGTCTATCAAAGATTTGCCACGATTGCTGCCCTTGCCCCCGGTCGGGTTGAGATAACCGCTGGTCGCGGTTCATTTATTGAAAGCTTTCCGCTATTTGGCTTTGATTTAGCCGACTACGAGAAGTTATTTGAAGAAAAGCTTGAGTTACTGGTTGCCCTATTAAAAGAGGAGCCGGTTACCTGGCAAGGAGAAACTAGGGCGGCTCTTGTCAACCAGCAGGTTTACCCGAAAACAGAGCATGGCATTGGGCTTCGCGTCGGAGTTGGCGGTTCACCGCATTCAGTCATTCGAGCCGCTAAGCACGGGGCAGCACTAGCCCTAGCCATTATCGGCGGACACTCTTCACGGTTTGCTCCATTTACCGGGCTCTATCGTGAGTCGCTAAAACGCTTCGACCAACCGCAACTGCCGATTGGTATCCACTCGCCAGGCCACATCGCCGAAACCGATGAAAAGGCTATTGCCGAGATGTGGCCAAATTACCAGGCCTCTTTTGGGCGGATCGGGCAGGAGCGTGGCTGGGCACCAATGAGTTACGAGCACTATGCCAATGAAGTGGCAAATGGTTCGCTTTACGTTGGCTCTCCAGAAACCGTGGCAAAGAAGATTATTGAAACCATAAAGGCAACCGGTGCTAACCGCTTTGATCTAAAGTATTCAACTGGCCCCCAGCCCCAGTCACAGTTATTACGGGCAATTGAGCTCTACGCGACCAAGGTAATCCCTATGGTCAAGGCCGAACTAGGCGCTGAACTAGCAATTACCTATTAAAAGCCGAATGGGGCCGCCCTTTCGGACGACCCCAAACAGGTTTGATGCTTAGTGACCTTCTTGTGCTGCAAAAGCCTTGTCGTCTTCAGCTGACTTAATACGTGCAATGCTGAAGATGATTAGACCGAACAGACACTTGGCCAAGATGTCGGCGATGCTGTAACCAATCTCGCGTGCCATTACTTCTGAACCAGTAGCAACAGCTGGGCTGTTCATCGCAAGGATGAAGGTGATTGGGTAGACACCCCATGTTGCGATAAGCAACAGGCGTAGGCCTAGGAACAACTTGCGGACCTTCTCGGACTGCTTGTCGAGGCTCTTTGACAACTCAACCCATAGAACATACATGATGTATAGGAATGGGATTGTTGAAAGTAGACCCCACATGCTGTTGCTGATTCCGAACAGGTTGCTCTTGATGTCGCCTGGGTAACCCAAGATGATCATCAAAGCAGCTGCTGGAACTAGACGCTTTAGCAATGAGGACTGAACCTGCTTGACTAGACCAAGAACAGCAACAAGCTCAACTAGAAGTAGTGGAACTGTCAATAGCCAGTCGATGTAACGGTAACCGACGTTGTAGTTCGCTGAACCGAAGTCCAATGCCATGCCAGCTGCGTTAGCAACTGCTGTGGATTCATTCATGCCATAAGCGTGGCCGAATGAGTCGAACATTCTGAAGTAGTGGTAAGCAGCGATTGAAGTTACAGTCGCTGAAACCATTACAGCTAGACGGTACTTAGGTAGAACTCGGTCTCTTGCGAACCACAAGAAGATCGAGGTAAAGAGCATGCTTGCGATACCTAGCGAAAGCATGTTATAGACCGCACTGAATTCCCATCCAGTGAGGGCGTAAGAAAGAACTCCTACGTTTTCCATAATGAAATTGCCTTTCCATTTAGTTAGGTCGGGCAACCAGTGAGGCGCCCGACTTTGGGACTGCCTGTTCAGATTACTCCTAGAAATAAGCATTTCCTGAGAGCAAATAACTTTTTTGAAGTGAATTTTTTAGGCCATTTCTGGCCCAATTTAGGAACATCAAGGGCCGTTAAGGCCTGATTTTTCAGGGTTTTTGGCTACGAAACCAGTATTTCTTGGTAACCGCGTAAGACAAAAGTTGGTCGCCGCGAAGGGGTTTTGGCTAGTTCCAGGCCAGGAAAACGCTCCATTAATAAAGGTAATGAAACCTGCATCTCCAGCCTGGCCAGGGGAGCTCCTAAGCAGAAGTGAATTCCGGCCCCAAAGCCTATTTGGTTGTTCGGATCACGGGTCAGATCCATCATTTCGGGAGAGCTAAAGACCTCTTCGTCCCGGTTAGCCGAACCCAGCAGTGCGGCAATCTTTTGCCCTTGCCCTATTTGAACACCACCGACGACCGTTGGCGCAGTTGCTGTTCTTTCGAAGAGCTGCAGTGGAGCATCAAAGCGCAAAAACTCCTCGACAGCGGTTTCCGCTATGGCTCTGGGCTTGGTTCGAAGAAGCCCCATCTGGTTGTTTTCAAAGGCGGCCACCATCCCGTTCCCAAAGCCATTGACACTTGCTTCGTGGCCGGCGTTCAAGAGCAAAATACAGGTTGCTATCAGCTCCCTTGCATTTAGTTTTTCTCCAGCTTCTTCAACCACTACCAACTCAGAGATTAGATCGGCACCGGGGTTTACTTTTCGCTCCAGCATCAGCCCACGGACATATTCAGCAAACTCCGAAGCAGCTTCCCTCGCTTCAGTTTTTGCTTGCTCACTTGGATCAACCTCATACATCTTTACAATCGACTGTGACCATGGCCGCAACAGGTGCTCGTCTTCATCTGGGAAGCCGAGCAAATTCGCAATTACTTTAACCGGAAGTGGTTCTGCATAGTCGGCAATCAGGTCGAAACTTCCGCTATCGGAGAGTTTCACTTGCGCCTCGTCTAGCAAACGGTTGGCGATTCGTTCGATTTCCGGTCGAAGATTCTCTATTCGAGACCTTGAAAAAGCTTTGCCGACGAGAGAGCGCAATCTGGTGTGTTTCGGTGGTTCTGAATCCAAGATGCTATCGGCATGGAGCCAGTTGAAATCTTCCCAGAGTTCCTCGGGCTCTCTTGCTGTGAATATTCTTCCTAGACTCTTTGTTCTTAATACCTGATTGGCATGCTCATACCTAGCAGCAAGAAACATGTTGAGGCCCTCGTGCCAGACCGGCTCGTTTTCTTCACGTAAAAGCTTTAGTGCCGGGTAAGGGTTGCTGACAAACTCTGGATCGGAAAAATCAATCATTGACGAGGTCGATAAAGATTAGCCAAAGTTCGCTGCAGAGGTGTTAGAGCTAGAGCAAGAACTATGAAAAACGCTGAGATAGTGGCAATCCACTGAATAACTGTGCCGATGCCATATTGAGGGTCAATAAACCAGTATGGCCACCAGTCGGTGATCGAACCGCGAACTAGTGAGAACCCTAACCAGGTCAGCGGGTAAATCAGCACCCAGAGCGCTTGATTGAGTTTCAGTCTGAAGGCGGTATTGGTTAGCGCCCATTCCAAGAAGATGATGATCGGCATATAGGTATGCATAATCAGATTCGGCACCACTGGCCAGTCATAGCCGATATCCCTCGGATCTGGAGCTGCACCGGCTAGCAGCAAGTTATAGATGACTCCAACAATGACCATTGAGGCGGCCATGGTTAGTCGGGCTACGGTTAGCCACTTGCCTTCGGATTTGCCACGAAGCACACAGAAACCAGCAACTAAAAGCACTACACCGCTGATAATGCAGGAGGTAATGGTGAAGTAGGAGAAATATTCGGCAGGGCGAAACACATTGTGGGCAAGCCGATCACTGATCTGCCAATAGACGCAATAAAGCAGTGTTACGGCCATGGCTAGGCGCAATAGACCGATTAATAAATTCCTTTTCTGGACCATTCGCATAGCCTAGCCATTTAGCCTCAGCCGCTACAGATTGAAACTGTCCCCGATGCGAAAGTGTTATAGATTTTCCACATGCTCAGAGTTCTAGTAACCGGTTTTGAACCATTCAATAATGCCAAGCTCAATCCGAGCGAATCGCTAGTTACTAGGTTAAATTCCAACGATGTTGCCGGTGCTGAGATTATAACGAAAGTGTTACCGGTGGTTTATTCAAAGTCAGCAACTGAGCTTTTGGATTTGATCGACGAATATCAACCTGATGTTGTGCTGTGCTTCGGACAAGTTGCCGGCAGAAAAGAAATATCCATCGAAAGGTTTGCAGTTAATTTAGATGATGCCAGCATCGCTGATAATGCTGGCTCAAAAAGAGTTGACCAGAAAATTAAAGTTGATGGCCCGGCGGCATTTACTAGCACGCTACCGGTAACAGATTTGGTGAACACATTAAATGGAAAAGGTATTCCGTCTGGAGCATCGCTTAGTGCCGGAAGTTTTATTTGCAATCACATTTTTTATGAAATGCAATTTGCACTTGCGGGAACTTCAGTGAAGAGCGGTTTTATTCACATACCGCTGATGGATGAACAGCAGGAAGAGTTTCCAGGCCTCTTTACTATGCCGCTAGATCAGATGATACTTGCCAGCAAAATTATTATTTCTGAGCTGGTCGCTTCTTCAAATTAGGAAGCAGTGCCCAAATAATTGCAGCGGCATCGATAAATTCTTGCACTAACGCAGATTGACTTGGGTTCAATGTACCTACAGCTGCAAAGGTCATTGCAACTAGCGCTAACCCCATCCCAATTCCACTTGCCTGTAGTGCTCTCTTTTTAGCAAGCTTGGAAATTTCAATGGCATCAACAAGTCTTCGAATTGAATCTTCAACAATGACAACCTTTGCTGCTTCGCTAGCCGCTGTGTTACCCCTTGCCCCCATAGCTACGCCAACATCGGCGCTGGCTAGAGCAGGCGCATCGTTAATGCCATCACCAACTACCACCACAGAACCTTTATTGGCTTCTAGTTCAGTTTTTAGAATTTCAAGCTTTTGAGTCGGTGAACACTCTGCAAAGTATTCCTTTATACCTAACTCATCGGCGATAGCCCGCACGGTTTCCATACGATCACCCGAAACCATCAGTACTCTTTTCACACCTAGATTGCTAAGTGCCGAAACTGTTTCAAGAGATTCCTCGCGAAGTGGGTCATCTAAACCGAGCACGCCAACTGGAACATCATCAATGCAGATCTCTACCAGTAGCGGCTTATTGAAATTAACCCAGTCAGCTAGAGGCAATTTGGGCTGACCGATACTAATTCTTTGCGATCCGATTACACCACTGAGGCCGTGACCTGGTTTTTCTTTTACTTCAGTTGCACGATCAAGTGTCAACCCTCTGGCTCGGGCTAGGCCGACCACGGCTTTAGCGACAATGTTGGAACTTTCCTGGTCCAAGGAAGCCCCAAGTCGAAGGACCAGATTCGGATCCACTCCAGGGGCGAAAGCTTCGGCAGTTATTCTTGGACCACCCTCGGTTAGAGTCCCGGTTTTATCCAAAAGCACTACTTCAGCGCTAGCCAAACGTTCAATTGATTCACCAGATTTAATAATTACTCCACGCTGGGCCGCGCGAGATATTCCACTTACCAGTGCTACTGGGACGGCAAGAATTAGCGGGCAGGGAGTTGCTGCCACAATTACGGCAACCGCCTGTGAGATGTTTCCGGTAAATAAATACGTAGCCAGGGCAATAGCTAACGCCAGCGGAACAAATCTTGCTGCCCAGACATTTGCCAGTCGAACGCCCTGCGATGCCTGGTTCTTGGCATTGCTAACCAGGCGAATCAGATTGGTATAGGTCGAGTCTTCGCTAGTTGATGTGGTCTTGATGATTACCGACTCGGCAACGTTTAGTACACCGCTATCAACCTTTGTTCCCTTACTTGCCCAAACCGGAAGTGATTCGCCAGTAAGGGCTGATTGATCAAATAGGGCATCGGATTCAACTACACCGTCAAAGGGAACAACTTCGCCCGATCGCACTAGAACTCTTGAGCCCACCGGTACCTGTTTGATGTCAATGTCTTCGATTTGGTCAGATTCATTTAAAAGATGAGCACTCTGCGGGGCTCTAGCTAAAAGCGCATCGAGGTGCTTACTAGATCTCCCTTCGGCCCAGCGCTCTAAAGCCTGACCGGTAGAAAGCATCAGTGAGATTAAACTTGCCGCTAACCATTCGTTAGTCAATACGGTCGCCAGAATCGAAATCAGTGCAAGTACATCACTACCGAGTGCTTTTTTGCGCAGTGCTTTTACAAACCAACTGGCACTGAAATAAAAACCCAGTACAGCACCAACCCCCCAAGAAATTCTGGCAAAGCTAGCTAATCCTGAGTAATCAAAGATCAAACCAGCAAGAACGCTGGCTAGCGAGATTACGACGAAGATGTACCGGTTCACGAATCCATTGTCCCACCGCAGCCATAGACTAAAGACCATGAGTGATAAACCAACAATCACCTTTTTGGGGGCAGCCGGTACCGTTACCGGATCAAGATTCTTACTTAGCTGTGGTGATACCAAGGTCATGATTGAAGCAGGCTTGTTTCAAGGCCTAAAAGAGCTTCGTCTAAAAAACTGGGAACCGCTGCAGGTAGGTCCAGCAACAATCGATGCAGTGGTGCTTACTCACGCTCATCTGGATCACTGCGGTTATCTACCAAAGCTAGTGCAGCAGGGCTTTCGCGGCAAAGTTCACGCAACTGAATACACAGCGAAGTTGGCTGAGGTTATCCTTTTGGATTCGGCACGGATTCAAACAGAAGATGCTAAGTGGGCAGCTAAAAAAGGCTTCAGCAAGCACAATCCGCCTAAGCCACTTTATGACGAAGCCGATGTGATAAAAACTTTGAAGCTGGTGCAGGCAGAGGAATTTGATAAACGAGTCCAAATTGCTGCGGAAACATTCGTAACCTTCAGAGCTTCAGGACACATTCTCGGTGCAGCAGTAGTTGAGGTTGAGTTTTTCGGCAAACGACTGCTCTTCTCTGGTGATTTAGGAAGAGATCATCATCCACTTTTGGTCAATCCAACGAAATTCTCCGAAGGTCTTTTTGACGCAGTAATAACCGAGTCAACCTATGGAGATCGCGAACACGTTGCGCCAACCACTGATTTTGAAAATGCGATTAACAAAACTGTTGCTAACGGCGGATCAATCCTGATCCCGGCTTTCGCAGTTGACCGGACAGAAGTAATTCTGATGCGTCTTCGCGATTTGATGGATGAGAATATAATTCCACGGGTGCCAATTTATGTTGATTCACCGATGGCGCTCAAAGCACTTGATTTCTATCGTGAGGCAATAAGCGAAGAATCTGCCGAAATCAGAGACGATGTGGTGGCCAAGTGGAAAGACCGCGACCCCTTTGACCCAGGAACACTGGTTGAACTTCGCAGCGTAGAAGAGTCAAAAACCATCAACAACCCAACCGAACCCTGCATAATTGTTTCGGCTTCCGGTATGGCCACCGGTGGCCGAGTGGTTCATCATTTAAGGCAAATGCTGACTAACCCTAAGCACCTTATTCTTTTGGTCGGCTACCAGGCAGTAGGAACCAGGGGAAGAGCTCTTATTGATGGTGCAAAAGAAGTGAAAATGCACGGTGAACTAGTTCCAGTGCGAGCCCAGGTCGAACAATTGGGGGAGTTCTCCGTTCATGCCGACGCCAACGAGTTGGTTGCTTGGCTGCAATCAGCATCGATCGCGCCGAACCAGATATTTGTAGTTCACGGTGAGGCTGGCGTTGCTGAAAGCTTTAGCGAACTTATCCAATCCAGGCTTGGTTGGAAGTCGGTAGCACCTAAAGACGGTGAAAGCTACACGCTTTAGCCGATAGTGCTTTTAGGCTTAGAGGTATCTCAAAGCATTTGGCGATGAAAGAACGGTTATGCGAGCTCTGGTGAAGACCGGCCCACACAAGGGTCTGGAGATGCAAGATGTAGCGGAACCAACTGTCGGTGAAACCGATGTAAAAATCAGAGTCCTTAGAACTGGTATTTGCGGTACCGATTTGCACATCGACAGCTGGGATAACTGGGCTGCCGAGACTATCAAACCCCCGCTAATACCAGGTCACGAGTTTTTCGGTCAGGTTGTTGAAATCGGATCTCGCGTACATGAGGTTGAAGTAGGCGCATATGTTTCAGGTGAAGGGCACATCGTCTGCCGTATTTGCCGCAACTGCCGAGCCGGACGGTTTCAGATGTGTATCCGCACCCAGGGTGTTGGAGTAAATCGTGATGGAGCATTTGCCGAGTTTGTAGTGATTCCTGAGTCAAATGTCTGGGTGCATCAAGACCAGATCGATCCAGATCTCGGGGCAATCTTCGATCCATTCGGTAATGCCGTTCACACCGCATCGGTATTTAACTTAGTTGGTGAAGATGTGTTGATTTCTGGAGCAGGGCCAATCGGCTTGATGTCAATCGCGGTGGCTAGGCATTCCGGAGCAAGATACATAGTTGTCACCGATATCAGCGAACCAAGATTAGAGATGGCTCGGAAAATGGGTGTGGATATCGCTCTGAATGTTTCGCAACACAAAATTATTGAGGCCCAGCAGCAATTAGGCATGCGCGAAGGTTTTGACGTTGGTTTTGAAATGTCAGGACACAAAACCGCACTGCAAGAAATGATCGACAATATGAACCACGGTGGTTCGGTAGCGATGCTTGGCCTACCAAGCGAACCGATTGAAATCGACTGGTCTAAAGTTGTAACTCACATGCTTACGCTGAAGGGTATCTACGGTCGTGAAATGTTTGAAACCTGGGCGGCGATGAGTTCGATGCTTAGATCGAGTGAGATTTTGCAGCAGCGGATTGCTTCGGTAATCACCGATCGCTTGCCAGCGAGCTCTTGGCGTGAAGGTTTTGAAATTGCTAGAGCCGCTACCGGCGGCAAGGTTGTTTTGGATTGGACTCAAATTTAAATGTTTACGGATCTAAAAAAGCAGCTACAAGAAAATATTGAAGAACTAAAAAATTCAGGTCTATATAAAGTGGAGCGTGAGATCGATTCCCCGCAGCAATCACACATCGAGTCAGCTAACCGGGATCTGCTGAACTTCTGTGCCAATAACTACTTGGGTTTGGCTAACGATGACCGGGTTATTGAGGCGGCCAGAGAGATATTGGCTGAACGCGGTTTTGGGGTGGCCAGTGTTCGCTTTATTTGCGGGACCCAGGATATCCATAAAGAGCTAGAGCAGGAAGTTTCTAAATTCCTTGGCACCGACGACACTATTTTGTTCAGCTCCTGCTTTGACGCTAATGGCGGGGTTTTTGAAGCACTCTTCGGTGAACCAGATGCCATCATCAGCGATGAGCTAAATCACGCCAGCATCATCGACGGTATTCGTTTATCCAAGGCAGCACGTTTTAGATACCGTAACCGAGATATGGAAGATCTAGAGCGTTGCTTGATTGAATCAAGCTCCGCTCGTAACCGAATCATCGTGACCGACGGTGTTTTCAGCATGGACGGTTACCTAGCCCCATTGGTGGAAATCTGCGAGTTGGCCAAGAAATACAACGCGATTGTTATGGTTGATGATTCGCATGCCGTGGGCTTAATTGGTGCAAGCGGTGCAGGAACACCGGAGCGTGCTGGGGTCAGCGATCAGGTTGATATCTATACCGGCACCTTCGGCAAAGCTTTAGGCGGTGCTGCCGGTGGATATGTCTCAGGTAGAAAAGAAATAGTTGAGTATCTAAGGCAAAAGGCAAGGCCTTATTTGTTTTCGAACTCTTTGGCCCCGAGTATTGTTGCTGGATCTTTAGCTGCAATAAAAATAGCTAACAGCAGTGAAGGCGTATTGCTTCGAGAGAAACTACATGAAAACGCAACGCAGTTTAGAACTGCTATGACGAAGGCAGGTTTCGAACTTCTTGAGGGAGAGCATCCGATTATTCCGGTGATGTTTGGTGAGGCTCAGGTGGCAGTAGATATTGCTAACCAGATGTTTGCTAACGGCGTTTATGTCACCGCATTTAGTTATCCGGTTGTGCCAAAGGGGAGAGCAAGAATTAGAGTTCAGTTATCGGCTTCGCATTCAAAAGACGATATCGATCACTGCGTTGCAGCATTTATATCAGCCAGAGAGAAAGTTCAGAGCTAATGGCAGAGCAGAAAGTCACCGGCCCACAAAGTTATTTTCCTTCGATTGAAGCAAAGTATGGAAAGCCGATAAGTTTTTGGTTGAAAGAGTTGTCTAAACTCAAAGACCTAAAGCACATGGAGCAGGTGGAGTTTCTTAAAACTAAACACCAAATCGGTCACGGTCACGCCAATGCACTGGTTGCATATTTCAAAGCTGGCGGCAAATGAAGGTCTTGAAACAAGTTCGACCGGGCACCTGGGTAATTGCTGGTTTCGTCGCTTTCTTTGCGCTTATCGGCACCCTGATGACCATAAATTACATCGCCAGCCAACCGGTAAAGCGTGAGGTGGCAATCGGGCTCTATAACGATGACAACCCAAACCGTAAGGTAAATCAGCGCATTGAGATAGCGGTGAAACTCGATTTGAAAGATAAAAGTGCCGAGAAGTATCCAATCCAGTTAGAGGGTAAAGCTTCTGGCGATTGGCAAGTCGTCAAGAAATACACCGCGACTAGTCCAGATAACACAGTGGTCTTTAGGGTGACTCCAACAAAAGTCGGAGAAATCACCTACCGGGCTGAGGTGGCAACCCCAAGCGGAGTGCTTATCTCAAACGAGCTCGTCCTGAATATAACTAACTGAATTAGACTTGGCTAATGCCCATGAAAGTTACGGTAATTGGATTAGGTTACCTAGGCGCTACCCATTCGGTGGCGATGTCCAAGTTGGGCCATCAGGTAATTGGCATCGAGCAAAATCCAGAAAAATTGGCCGAATTACAAGCTGGCCGCGCTGGCTTTTTTGAGCCGGGGCTAGATCAGGCACTGAAAGAGGAACTGGCCAGCGGACGACTTAGTTTTCAGTCCAATCACAATGCCGATAGTGCTGAAGCGGAAATCCACTTTCTCTGTGTGGGAACACCGCAAACTGAGGGTTCTTTAGCCGCCGATACCTCATATTTGTATTCGGCGATAACAGATTTAGCTCCGCTTCTAAAACCAGGTTCAGTGGTTGTTGGTAAGTCGACAGTTCCAGTTGGTACTGCAAAAGCATTAACCGAGAAGCTCTCCAACCTGACTGGCTTTGAGGCAGAACTTGCTTGGAACCCTGAATTTTTGCGTGAAGGAACTGCGCTTGGTGATTCGCTAAGACCGGATCGACTAGTTATTGGTGTGAATAGTGCTCTCGCTGAAGCCAAGCTTCGCGAAGTTTTTGAACCAATGATTGCCTCCGGTGTTCCATTGATTGTTACCGACCTAGCCACCGCTGAGTTGGTAAAAGGTGCAGCTAATGCATTTTTGGCTACCAAGATTAGTTTCATAAATGCCATGGCTGAAATCGCTGAAGTCTCTGGGGCTGATGCCAGCCAATTGGCTATCGCCATCGGCTATGACGAACGTATCGGCAATAAGTTTTTACGCAACGGTGTTGGCTTTGGTGGCGGCTGTCTACCAAAAGACATTCGTGCACTGATGGCTCGCGCCGAAGAACTAGGTGTTGGTGAAGCTGTTGCCTATCTAAAAGAGATAGACAAAATAAATCTGCGCAGAAGAATTCGTGTGATTGATTTACTCAAAGCGGAGTTGGGTGAATTATCCGGTAAGAAAGTTTTGGTTTTAGGCGCAGCCTTTAAACCAGATAGCGATGATGTTAGGGACTCACCAGCATTAGATATCGCACTACTAGCTAATCAAGCCGGTGCAAATGTATTAGTGCATGACCCAATTGCGCTTGCTGGGGTTAATAAAAAACATCCAGAGTTGGCCACAGAAACAGATTTGCATCAAGCATTCGATAACGCTGATGCAGTTGTGTTGGCAACCGAGTGGCAAGAGTATCGTGATTTAGATCCAAAACTTATTGCCGATAAGGTAAATCGCAAGTTCATTATTGACGGTAGAAATGTTTTGGATAATTCACTTTGGCAAACCGCTGGTTTCAAAGTTGTCAGTTTAGGTAAGGGCTAATGCAAACTGTTGGACACTACATAAACGGCAAATTAGTTCCGGGTTCAGCTCGCCGACTTGGTGATGTTTATAACCCAGCCACCGGCAAGGTGATTCGCCAGGTTAGTTTTGCCGAGACAACAGATGCTAATTCCGCCATCAATGCCGCCAACGAAGTTTTTCCAGCCTGGCGGGATACCTCTCTAGCCAAGCGAACTCAGATCATTTTTGCCTTTCGGGAAATACTGAATGCCAGAAAAGAAGAACTAGCCGCCATTATCACTGAGGAGCACGGTAAGACTTTGGCCGATGCTCTCGGTGAGGTAACCAGAGGCCTCGAGGTAGTTGAATTTGCTACGGGACTAGCTGGCAATTTGAAAGGCAGCTACAGCGAACAGGTTTCTACCGGGATTGATGTTTACTCCATCAAGCAGCCACTAGGCGTGGTTGGCATCATCAGCCCGTTTAACTTCCCAGCCATGGTGCCGATGTGGTTTTTCCCAGTCGCTATAGCAGCCGGTAACACCGTGGTGCTAAAGCCCTCGGAGAAAGACCCATCAGCTGCAATCTGGATTGCCGAGCGCCTAACCGAGGCAGGGTTACCAGATGGCGTCTTCAACGTTTTGCAGGGCGATAAATTAGCCGTCGATGAATTACTAACCAATCCGCTTGTCAAAGCAATCAGCTTCGTTGGTTCAACTCCGATTGCTAGATACGTTTACCAAACTGGAACTGCAGCAGGCAAAAGGGTGCAGGCTCTAGGCGGAGCAAAAAATCACATGCTCGTTTTACCAGATGCTGATTTGGATCTAGTTGCCGATTCGGCGATCAACGCTGGATTCGGATCAGCTGGCGAAAGATGCATGGCTATTTCAGTGGTAGTCGCTGTTGAGCCAATTGCCGATGATTTGATTTCTAAAATCTCGCAACGCATGGCGGGGCTTGTTGTTGGCGATGGTCGATTGGCCTGTGATATGGGTCCACTGATAACTCGTGAACATCGCGATAAAGTTGCATCTTATATTGACTTGGCCGAGACCGATGGCGCCGAAGTGGTCGTTGACGGCAGGTCGGTGGCAGTAGAAGGCGACAGCAATGGTTTTTGGTTAGGCCCAACTCTGATTGATAATGTTCCAACTTCTTCTAAGATTTACCGCGATGAAATATTCGGACCGGTGCTATCTGTTGTTCGAGTAAAAAGCTTTAGTGAAGGTGTTGAACTTATCAACGCGGCGGATTTTGGCAATGGCACCGCGATATTTACCAATGACGGTGGCGCGGCTAGAAGATTCCAAAATGAGATTCAGGTGGGCATGATTGGCATCAATGTACCTATCCCGGTACCTGTTTCCTATTACTCTTTCGGTGGCTTCAAGTCTTCGCTTTTTGGCGACACTAAAGCTCACGGCATGCAGGGATTTCATTTCTATACCCAAGAAAAAACCATTACCAGCCGCTGGCTTGATCCAAGCCATGGCGGTATCAACCTAGGTTTCCCGCAGAACTAGTTAAGCGCTCCGTAGCCGTCAACGTTGTAGTAGCGGACGTAGTCGATACCCAGTTGGGCCTTAGTCAAACCACTCTCGATTCCACCACCGTAGTTTCCACCCATCGCCAGGTTGAAGATCACATACATCTTTGGATCAACTCCTGTTGAGCTTGGCCCAAAAGGCCAACGGGCTAACCCGGTGTCGTTTTTGGTGAGGCGGAATATCTCCCTACCGTTGAAATAGAAAGTCAACTCGTTAGGTAGCCAGAGCATTCCATAGGTGTGGTAGTCGTTGTATAGCGCAAGTGAGTTGTTGTATGCACCGGCTTTGTATTCGTGCGAACCGAACGAGTTAGCGTAGTGAGCAGCCGAGGTGGTTCTGTTCGGCACGTTACCGGTGTATTCCATGATGTCAATTTCACCGCTACGAGGCCAAGGCAGGGTGTCAATATTTGACCCGAGTAGCCAGAATGCTGGCCAAGCGCCACCACCGGAAGGCATCTTCATCCTTGACTCAAAATAACCATAGGTAAAGTTGCGCTTACCCTTGGTAATCATTTTTCCGCTTGTCCATGTGCGGTTAGATGTGCAGTTAGCTTCACCTGCTGGAGTGGAAGCCGTAATAATTAGTGAGCTTCCATTGTGCTTAATTGCACACGCTGCATAAGACTGTGATTCATTATTACCCCAACCACAACCCGGTGGCTTGTTACAGCCATCGCCGAGATCGATTGTCCAGTCGGTGCTGTTTGGTCCAGAACCAGCAGTGTCGTTGAATTCATCTGACCAAAGTAGTGTCTTATTTAGTTCGCCCAGCGGAGCGCTAATGGTAATTGTTCGTTCCTCATCAACCGCAGCCGCGTAGAAGGCGTCTCCGGCATTACTGGCAATGATTACGCAATCACCGATGGCCAGTGCTTTTACGTAAACGCCATCAACTATTTCACAGCGATTAGGAGTGCTGGTGGAGTAGGTCATCACGCCACCGTTAGGTAATGCGTAAAGTTCCTGATTCGGATCTCCCATCATCATGTCCGATGGCTGACCAAAGAATATAGTGTTGAACATTTTTGCTTTTTTAGTTGCAACTTTTAGAGAGGTAGCAGGGGATACCGAGGACCCCTTGATACCGACCACGCTGAAGGTGTAGCTGCGGTTCGAAGCTAAACCGGTGAAAGTGTAGCTAGTTGCAGATGAAGGTAAACTCTTGATCTTTTTACCGGTTCCATACTGAGCCTGCACCCGGACACTTGAAACTTTGCCGGTGGCAAATTTAGTCCAAGTCAACTTTGCAGTGGTCGTAGTTGTGACCACTTTGAAGCCGGTGGCTTTGGGAATCGATGCAGCCTGAGCGTTGAAGCTAAGCCCAAGCAGCAGGGCAATTGCGCAGGCGAGAGCGGTTATCGGTTTTGTTTTTTTCATCAGTACCTAATCAGTGTTCCGTAGCCATCCAAACTGGAATAGCGGATGTAATCGACTTGCATTGTTTTGGTGTTCGTATCGATAGCTTCAACAGCGATCGGCAGATTGTTATTGCCAATCATCTTGCCGCCTACCGCTAGATTCAAAATCGCAAACTGAGGCTTATTAAACTCCCAGCCACCTTTTTCTAGATCTAGATTCCAAGGGGCTTTGGTTAGATCCGAAGCGGTAATAGTTTTATAGACCACACCGTCGAACGAGAAGGCTATGTAGTCTGGCTTCCAGTCAATAGCGTAGGTGTGCCACTCGGCCAAAACACTACTGCTTCTGGTAACTTCGCCGCCCGGCCAGTAAGCGGTGCCGTGGATGGTTCCCCAGTTCTTGTTAGGGATTCCGCCATTACCTTCGTGGATATCAATCTCGCCGCAGTAAGGCCAGCCGTTGACCGAGTAGTCCGTGCCTAGAGTCCAAAAAGCTGGCCAGGTGCCAGGTGCACCACTGGATTTAATTCTTGCTTCTAGACGTCCGTAGAGAAAACCGATTCTTCCTTCGGTGGTGATCTTGCCGCTCACCCAGTCGCAGTAAACCGGAGGATCATAAGGTTGTTTGCGCCAGTTGTAGCTATACCAGCAATTGAATGGACCGTCCGGGTGCGGATTGGTTGCCTGGTGGGTGGCTGTAAACAATAAACCTTTACCACCATCGGCACCAGCCATCTCGGCAACTTTTGCCGAACCCGGTAAGTAATACTGGCGCTCAAGATTTCCCCAACCAGTAGCAACAACGCTGTATTGGTCCTTATTATCTCTACCGTTACCGGTGACGTCGTGCCAATCTAAAAGGTTTGGACCACTGCCAACATCACCGTTAAATTCATCAGACCATAAAAGCACATCGTCGGTAACTGCCGGCGCAGCAAAATTTATGCTGTTACTTTTTACATTCAACGGTTTATAACTTGTACTTGTGAAAGTTACTTTGGCATAAACCGGAAGTGAATCAAATCTCTCATCAATATCTAGCTGGTCAGCCTTGGCACCTTGAATTAGGGAACCAGATGCATACCAATTTATGCTTTTTGTGATGTTTGCAGCAGGTGCTACCGGTGAGGTCAAAATTAGTTTGTTATTGGCAACGTCTTTAGCGATGCTTACCGTTCCAGAAACTTTCAGATCGCCAACTACACGTGCCAAAGATTTGGCAGTGAGGGTTTTCTTGTCTGGGAATTTGGCTGTCTCAACGACGGAAAGTTTTTTACCTAGAGCGGAAACCGGAACCAGGTAGGTATTTTTGGTCGCAGATTTGATTGTCTTGCCATCAAGTAGCCACTGGTAGCTCAAGCTAACCTTTTGATTCCAGCGACCTGCTGTCACCTTTGCGGTTTCACCGGTGCCAATCATGGATTGTATTTGAGGCAGGGCAAGATTCTTTTTAGCCAAAACCGCAGTGGCGGTGCTTGCGCTAGCGACAAGAGCTAAGGCTATGACAAAAGGGATTAAACGCCTGCGAAACATCAATTACCTTCCAAAGGAATCAGCGTTTCGCACACAACGCAGTTATTTCTATAACTCTACTTGTTTTGGCCCTGCGAGTTGGGCCTGTTTAGCGCTTGAAAATGAATTTGAAGTAATTTCCCAGAGTTAATTCTTTGCCCAACTTCCTTGCCCCAAAGCCGATTCGGGCTAGGTAGGGAAGAGTCCGATTCCCTCGAAAGGCTCGGTCAAAGACAACCGCTCTGGCTTTGCGGTCACGATCGGTTCCCCAGCCACTACCTGAACTAATGCTCGGATGTGTTGCTAATACAATCGGCTCAAAGACACAGCTCAGGCCAGCTGAGAGTAGGTCGCAAATAAAGATGTATTCATCGCCGAGGTAGTTCTCCTTCGCCCCGGCACCAAAGTTTTCATCAAAGCGAACCCCCTTGGCTTTGATTTGTTCGAGATCAACAACCATTTCGTAGGTGGCTGCCTTAGCGCTATTCAATTTGTTCAGTTTCACTTGTTTGCTCGGGTAGCGCTTTCGAAGTTTCCCTGTCTCATCCTGAGCCATGCCTAAAAGGAGCGCTGCCCCAGAGCTTTTTAGTTTTTCAACGGCTAGGGCAAGGCAATCAAGGTCAAATTCAATATCATCATCAGCGAAGACAAGGTATCTAGTCTTCGCATTCTCTATTGCCTTATTTCTAATTTTGCTGACACCGGCTCCACTAAAACCTAGAACTTGAACATTGCCGGGTGCGGAAGACAAATCAGGTTGACTGTCATTACCTGATTGAACTGTGATCAACACTTCCCAGCTTTGATGACCGGATAAGTCAGGTAGCGCTATCTTGCCTAAACGATTTGCCAGAGTGCTGTATGCGATAGTCAGCATTAGCCAAGTTCATCTTCATCAAGTTTGACTTGACGATACTTTTCTGGGGCTTCACTAAGTGCTTTAGCTCTAGCAAAGCGCATCAAAGAGCCGCTGGTTTGAGTCAAGTTTGAATTTTGCATTCTGAAACCTAAAAAGAGCATGACTGCATCTGCTGGGTTTAGTCGACCGAGGAAACTAAAGGCTAGTAGTGCGGCTAGCGAAACAATAAAAGCCGCGTTTGCAAATAATGTGCTGATTTCAGCTGATCTAACTCTGGCTCTAACCTTGGTGACATTTTCAATGTTCTCTTTATTTTTCTGCGCCAGAGCAAAACCTTCTTGGGTAGCTACCTGTTTTTTGAAGGTCATCTTTATAAAGATCATGGTGATCAGAATTAGGCCAAGGTTAATAAGACCTGATTCCCAGTTGACCACAATAAAGAAAGTCGATAGCACCGCTACTTGGGTGAAAGTGTGCAGCAGGTTGTTGGTTTCAAAAGCTAAAGCAAATTCCCAAGACTCTGTCATCCGAGTTCGCTTACCTTCTCTGGATTTCAAGGCGTCATTGAAAACTTTAACTCGGTGGGTCTTTTGCCAGAATGTGGCGAGGTGGGACAGGCCAAAAAGCCCGAAAAATAGGGCAAAATTCAATGCCACAGCGGCCACCTCAGCAGATGGACCGTCCAGGATCATCTGGCTAAAGATACGAATTACAAAAAGCTGAGACAGCGGCACAATCGTTGCGACGGTGGCCAGCAGAATTGCCCGATTGCGGTGGACACCTCTTGGAAATAGCTGAACAAAAGTTTTCAGGACCAGTCGGATTAGAAATATCATCGCTTGCTCCTAATCAAAATAGCTAAGGCCAGTTTGAATCGCCTTAGCCACCTCATCGAGTTTCTCTTCACCAATCTTGTGATCGGTGGTGATGTTATCAAAATCGATTTTTCCGAGATTCAAGCCAACCGCAACCGGATTGATTGCTTCCAAGCCGACCCCTTGGGCGTAGTCACCGTATTTGATTCCGTTGCCGTGTACTGAATCTTCGAAACCTTCAAAGGTAATCAATGCACACGGTATTCCATAGGACTGGCAAGTGATAAAGATGTGCATGGCAGAGGTAACCACGCGCTCATATTCATTCAACTCTTGAACTAGAGTCAAGATCTCATCAGGATGAGAAATCAGAACATCTAATTCGTCCATGTTTGGGTGAAGTGTTAGTGGTATCGCCTTGTGAGTGAAGTGTCTAACCAAAGCCACTCTGGAATTATTAGTTCTAGTCACCGGATAAATTCTCGAAATTAGAACACCGGGATCTCCGAAGCTTTCAACATTTGGGCCACCTGATTCGCGAACTACTCTTGCCGTTACTGGCCCGCGAACAGAAACATATTTTGCCTGTTTGGCTAACGTGAGTTCATCGGTTGAGATACCCGTTCCGATAACAATCGAATTAGGTTTAATAAATCTCCCGATTGAGCCCAAGCCAATCAGGTGATCTTTAGTAGCAAGTTTTACCGGTGATTGGAAGAGAATGCTTTTATCGGTGAAGTGACTAACCACAAGCGGGGATAACCAGTCACCGAAATTACCTGGAAACGGTTTAGTCCACCAAGCCAGCGGAACCGATTCAGTTGAGCTTCGAGTGGCGAAGTAGTGGAAGCTTCTTGAAACAGTAATGTGATTCATTTCAGCTTGAGTGAGCAGATACTTCTCTTCGAATTGTTTTACCGCAGCCAAGTAGTTTTCGGTTTGGCCAGTCTGAGCATTCTCGTGAATGTTTGTAAGCGCAGCATTTCTGGCACGTTGTTCCGGATTAGATTTGCTGCTGGTAAGCACCCCTGTGATGCCGATGGTATCGGCCAAGAGCCTGATCTTGCTTGAAGCTTTAGCTGGCAGCTTGGCCTCTAATTTCTTGGCAAAGCGAAGCGCTTTCCTGCGCATACCTTGCCCGCCGGTGTGCTGCTGAACCTTGCCCTTGAACTGATCAACGTTACCGCTAGAGCCAAATTTGAAGAAGGCTTGGGGTGAGTGTTCATTGGCAACTCCCATACCGACTACCGCATTGGAGGGAATGATTTGGAAGGTCATGTTATCGCAGTTAGCCCGCCAGGCCTCTTCCATGAAGTAGTCATCGGTTGCTTTAACTGTTGAAGTTCTCTCCAGTTCGGCTGCATCGCTAATCATTTTTCTAGCTAGCGCAGTGGTGTTGATACCCCAGAATGATGGCTCCCAAAACCTAGATTTCTTTTCGTAGCCGATGACAACTGGAGAACCGTAACCCCTTTGAAAGCCAACGATATCTGCGGTTGAATCAAAAATGTATTCTGGCAGGCCCAGCAGCATGCAGTCGACATCCATCCAAAAAACTTTTTTATCTGGATGCATCTGACAAACTTCGGCGATGAATGGAACTTTCTTGCGGCAAATATCCGCCCAGTCTTCACCGTCTTTTTTCTGAATTTCTCTAAGCACAACTTCGACACCTAAATCAGAAAGATTTTTAGCTAAGCGCTCCCCATGCTGGCGATAGTAATCATCTGCTGTGTAGAAAGAGCAGACCACTATCTTGCTTGATGACATTAGGAATATTCCTTAGCGCTTAGTTTGATTAAATGTTTTTGTTAAAGTCTTTGAGCCAGTCACGTAAGTCTTTCCCGATATCTTCACGGTCAACACCAAGACGAAGAGTAGCTTTGATGAAATCCAATTTATCGCCGGTGTCATATCTTCTTCCATCAAAGACAACACCTAGGACACCGCCGGCTCGATCTGGATTCTGAGCAGCAACCATCAGTGCATCGGTAAGTTGAATCTCGTTGCCACGTCCTGGTTTAACTTCTTCCAAGATCTCAAAAATTTCTGGCCGTAAAACGTATCTACCGATTACCGCATAATTTGATGGAGCATCTTCATTCTTTGGTTTTTCCACTAGACCGGTAATTCGTAGCACTCCGTCAACCGGCTGTTCCTCAATAACGGCGCAACCGTATAGATGAATCTGTTCCGGATCTACTTCCATCAATGCAACGATGTTCTCGCCGGTTGATTCGTGCAGCTCCAACATTTTGGTAAGCAAAACGTCTCTGGCATCCATCACGTCATCGCCAAGTAGTAGGGCAAAAGAGTTATCGGCGATGTGCTGTTTGGCTCTAAGCACAGCGTGGCCTAAACCTCTAGGATCGCCCTGGCGAACATAGTGAATGTTGGCAAGCTCTGTGGATGCCATCACTTTCTGTAACCGCTCGGTATCGCCTTTTTGCTCAAGGTTCATTTCCAGTTCGGCAACGCGATCAAAGTGGTTTTCAAGAGCGTTTTTGTTACGCCCGGTCACCATCAAAATGTCTTCAAGCCCAGCAGCTACCGCTTCTTCAACGACATATTGGATTACCGGCTTGTCAATAAGCGGGAGCATCTCTTTAGGCATTGCTTTGGTGGCTGGGAGAAAGCGTGTGCCCAAACCCGCGACAGGTATAACTGCCTTGGTTACTTTGAATCTAGACATCGGCTCCCTTTGACTATCTGCTCCAAGTTTAGTTTCAACGCTTGGATAACAGTCCTGCTAAAAAGCCCGAACCCCAGGAAAAATGCATGGCTGGTAATGCCAATAAGAGGCTGAACCTGGCCCTAATCGAAAGCCCTTTGGCAAAAACTGCTGCCAAAACCAACATGGCAATGTAACTTCCCAGTGGAATTAGCCCCAAAAGACCAAAAAACCCAGTAAAAACCAAAATTAAGCCAGCTAAAACGCCAATAACTAGTGCTGGTGGAGCAAAATACCGCAAATTAGCCTTATTCGGGTGGGCTTTTGTAAGCCAGGCACGCCATTTGCCGGTTTGGAAGAACTGTTTGGTGAGTTTCCCAAGGCTAGATCTCGGGTGGTAGGTAACCTCGAGTCTTGGATCGAACCAAACCAGCTGCCCAGAATTGCGAATTCGAAGATTTAGCTCCCAGTCCTGCCCTCTGACCAGGCTTTCGTCAAAAGCTCCCAATTCAACAAGGGTTTTCCGTCTAAAAACCCCCAAATACACCGAATCGCTAGGTCCGGCTTGGCCTCCGACGTGGTAGCTTCCGCCTCCTAAGCCAAGTCTCGAATTATAGGCGAAGGCTACCGCCTGCTGGAACGGGGTGAAACCAACCGCTTTCATGACCCCACCCACGTTAGCGGCTTGTTTTTCGTTCAAGATTTGGCGAGCTAGATCGGTGTAGTTGGGGGATAGTTCACTGTGAGCATCGACCCGGACCACGATGTCTGCGCTTGTTGCCGAAATGGCAAGATTTAACCCATTTGCCGTTTTACCTGTTGGATTTGGCACTATTTTGACTGGATATTGGGATTTTAGGGCTTCCGCAACCTTATTTGTGTTGTCAGTGGAGGGACCCAGCGCCAAAACTACCTCAATTTCACTTTTTTCGAGGTTTTTCTGCTCAAAAATGCTCTCAACTGCGCCAGCCAGGTGTTTTTCTTCATTCAGCACCGGCATCACAAAAGCTATGGTTTGCAGATCTTTCGACTTGGTCACACCTAAACCTTACCCAAAATACTCTCGAAAGACGTTTGTTCGCTGAGCCGAAATAGTGCCCAAGCGGGAGTTATCCACAGGTAAATAAATGGTTACGTTTTGGGTCACAGCCCTATAACTGCCTAGAAAAACTAGTTTTTTTACCCCAATTTGGTGGAATACTAAAACTCTAGTTTCATACTGTTTTAGGACTCCTGAGAGGGGAGAGCCTTGAGCTTATTCATATCACGTACCCGTGGCCTAGTTTCCATACTCGCCGCGGCAGTTCTAATACTTGCTCCAATGCAAGTTTCATCTTCGTCTGCAGTCGGAACGGATACTTCCCTGCAAACATTTACCGTCAATGGACAGACGGTAGAAGACGGCAGCAACGTTACTCTTCCGATCGGCACATCGACTGTTGAAGTTGTTGCCGATGCGACAGACCCCGACGCATCCGTTGATGTTGTTGGCGCAACCGGCTTAGTTGCAGGTGACAACCCTCTCACTGTCACTGTTACTAACGATGAAGTAAACGTTCAGGTATATAGTGTTAATCTTTTTGTTCAAAGCCTAAGTTCAGACACCTCTCTCAAGTCTTGGACGATCAATGGCGTCGATGTTGTTCAAGATGAAGACGTATTCCTTTCGTATTTAACTGAATCTGTTACCGTCGCAGTCGAAACAAACGACGTAAACGCAACATATGAAGTTCAAGGTGCGACCGATCTGGTTTCGGGTATAAACATTCTTAGCGTTATTGTCACAGCTGAAAACGGAACTACAGAAACAGTTACCGCCAATCTAGTAGTGGCATTTAATTCCGACGCATCACTAGTGACATTCCAGGTCGCTGGTGAGGATGTCGTTGATGGTTCAACAGTTGAAGTGGAACCACTGACTGCTGAAGTTGATGTTCTAGTTGAAACAACCGACATTGATGCAACCTACACCATTTCTGGCGACACAGATTTGCAGCCAGGCGAAAACATGGTAGCTGTAATCGTTACTGCAGCCGATGGTGAGACCGTTGGCGAATACTACGTAACTGTAAATGTTGCGCTAAACACTGACGCAAGCATTCTTGGAATTTTGGTAGACGGCGTTGAACTTGTCGACGGCGAAATCCTTGATATTGAAGCTGGAACTACTTCAGTCGAAGTAGAAGTTCAGACCACTGACCCAGACGCTACCGTCGAAATCTCAGGCCACGAAGAACTAATTGTTGGCGAGAACCTAGTAACCATCCTTGTTACTGCGGCCGATTCGACCACTACAGAGGAATTCTCCGTAACCCTGAATTTGCTTAGAAACGACGACGTTTCTCTAGCTACTTTCCAGGTCAACACCATTGACGTTGAAGATGGCACTTCGCTTGATATTGAGCCACTAACTACCTCGGTAGACGTATTCGTCGAAACCACGGATGAGTTTGCCACCTATGAAGTTTCTGGTGATTCTGAACTTGAAGTTGGTGCTAACGAACTAACAGTTCGAGTTATGGCTGCCGATGGCCTTACCGAATTCACCTACACGGTAATCCTGAACGTTCTTCCTAACGTGGACGCCTCAGCCGAGGTTTTGGTCAACGGTGAACTAGCAGCCGATGGCGCTGTAATTAATCTTGAATGGGGCACCCTAGATGTTGACGTTGAAGTTACCACGAGCGACCCAGACGCAACCGTTGAGATCAATGGTGATAGCGGTCTAGTAGTTGGTGAAAACCAGCTAGAGGTTACCGTTACTGCTGCAGACGGTGAGACTACTGCAACCACCTTCATCACATTGGTTGTCGCCCCGAACAGTGACACTTCATTGCAGACCCTGTCGATCAATGGCGTTGATGTTGAAGTCGACGGAATCTTCGAGGTTGAGCCAGGCACCAAGGATCTCGAAGTAATTGTTGAGACCACGGATCCAGAAGCTACTTTCGAAATTACCGGAGACACTGAACTTGAAACTGGCGACAACGAGCTTGTTATTTCAGTTCTAGCTGCTGACGGTGTAACTGTATTTGAACACGTTGTTACCGTTATCGTTCCATTCAACGACGACACCTCAATTGTCACTTTCCAGATCGATGGTCAAGATGTTGAAGCGGATGATGTTGTTGACCTAGACCCATACACAACCGATGTTGAAGTTGATGTTGTAACGAACGATGAAGACGCAACTTTTGAAATTATCGGCGCTTCTGGTTTGGACTCTGGCGAAAACACTTTGACAGTTATTGTTACCGCTGCAGATGGTGAGACTACTCAGGAATACACCTTAACCCTTCGCGTTCTTCCTGGAAACGACACTAGCTTGGCTGTGTTCCAGGTTGCTGGTGTTGATGTTGAGGATGGTGCCACTGTTGATTTGGCTCCTGGCAGTGTTGATGTTGATTTGGTTGTTGAGACTACTGATCCTGATGCTACTTTTGAGGTTTCGGGTGAT
>JAURKU010000046.1 GCA_030831605.1 Rhodoluna sp. | reverse complement strand
CTCTATTCCTAGCTGGCTTAGAGTCTTAAGGTGCTCCCTATAGTCTCCTTGAAGACAGAGAACACCAATCGGACCCAATTACTACCAACCGCGTTCAGCTAAACGATGCGGGGCTGGAAGATCAGCAACATTTATTCCAACCATTGCTTCACCCAAGCCGCGGCTAACCTCAGCAAGCACATCGGCGTTGTCGTAGTTAGTTGTTGCCTTCACTATGGCAGCAGCTCTTGCCTCTGGGTTACCTGACTTGAAGATACCTGAGCCAACAAAAACGCCATCCGCGCCTAGTTGCATCATCATTGCCGCGTCGGCAGGAGTTGCTACTCCACCAGCGGTAAATAGAACAACCGGTAGCTTGCCAGTACGCGCTACTTCTCTGACTAAATCAAACGGTGCTTGCAGCTCTTTGGCGGCAACGTATAACTCATCGTCCGCCTTGGAGGAAAGTTCTCTAATCTGACCGAGTATCGTCCTAATGTGCTTGGTCGCCTCACTAACATCACCAGTACCAGCTTCACCCTTTGATCGGATCATCGCGGCACCCTCTGTAATTCTTCTGAGAGCTTCACCTAGGTTAGTTGCACCACAGACAAAAGGAACATTGAATCCCCACTTGTCGATGTGATTTACATAATCCGCAGGAGAAAGGACCTCTGACTCGTCGATGTAGTCAACTTTTAGTGACTGAAGTATTTGTGCCTCGACAAAATGTCCGATTCTTGCTTTTGCCATGACTGGTATTGAAACAGCAGAAATAATGGCATCGATTAAATCCGGATCACTCATCCTCGCAACCCCACCCTGGGCGCGTATGTCTGCTGGGACTCTCTCTAGCGCCATAACAGCGACTGCTCCAGCGTCCTCGGCAATTTTCGCCTGGTCGGCGGTAACCACATCCATAATCACGCCGCCTTTTAGCATTTCAGCTAAACCGCGCTTGACTAGAGGGGTTGATGAATTCTTCTTATTTTCTTCTGCCATGTAACTATTCTAAACCAGCGAGTTACTTTCTTATGCCCCAACCTGTTCATGATGCTGGTGGCTAAACTTGAACTCGACTTGCTATCTCGTTGAGGATTCGGGCCTTGGCCTCGGCCAGCGGGACACCATTTATCTGCGAGCCGTCCCTGAATCTGAAGGAAACCGCTTGGTTGGCAATGTCTTCAGCGCCTGCAATCAGGATGTATGGAACCTTGGCTAAAGTGTGATTTCTTATCTTCTTCTGCATTCTTTCGTCAGAATTATCAACCTGCACTCTAACTCCCGAGTTTCGAAGATCATCGGCGAAATCCGCTAGGTATTGATAGTGCTCATCCGCGATTGGAACGGCGACAACCTGAATTGGGGCCAGCCATGGCGGGAAAACGCCAGCGTAGTGTTCGGTTAAAACACCGAAGAAGCGTTCAACAGATCCGAATAGAGCACGGTGGATCATAACTGGACGTTTTTTTGTGCCATCGCTTGCGGTGTACTCGAGGTCGAATCTCTCGGGCAAATTGAAATCAAGTTGAATGGTTGACATTTGCCACGAGCGGCCGATGGCGTCTCTTGCCTGTACGGAGATTTTGGGGCCATAGAACGCAGCTCCGCCTGGATCAGGCACTAGTTCTAGGCCGGATGCTTCTGCTACTTCCTGAAGCGTGTTAGTCGCCTCGACCCAGATTTCGTCGGCGCCAACGAACTTCGGATTGCCCTCTTCCTTGGTCGATAGCTCTAGGTAAAAATCAGTTAGCCCATAATCGCGCAATAGGTCTAGCACGAAGTTGAGAACAGAAGTGAGTTCGCTTTTAATAGACTCACGAGCAACGTATAAATGAGCATCGTCTTGAGTGAAACCTCTCGCGCGAGTAATTCCGTGAAGCACTCCTGATTTTTCGTATCGGTAAACAGTTCCAAACTCGAATAGTCTCATTGGTAAATCGCGATATGACCTTCCCTGAGATCTATAGATCAGGCAATGGAAGGGACAATTCATTGGCTTTAGGTAATAGTCCTGAGCTTGTCTGCGGATGTTTCCCTTGTCATCACGTTCTTCATCCAGCTGCAATGGAGGAAACATTCCTTCTGCGTACCATTCGAGATGCCCTGAAGTCTCAAATAGGTTCGATTTGGTAACGTGCGGGCTGTAAACAAATTCATATCCACTAGCCACGTGTCGTTCGCGCGAGTAATCTTCCATCACCTTGCGAATAATTCCGCCCTTTGGGTGGAATACAGCCAAACCAGAACCAATTTCCTCTGGGAATGAGAATAGATCCAGTTCAGCGCCTAATTTTCTGTGATCTCTTCGTGCCGCCTCTTCGAGCTGCTCTTGGTGAGCACGCAGTTCTTCTTTTGAAGGCCAAGCGGTTCCATAGACTCTTTGTAGTTGCTTGTTGTTCTCATTACCTCGCCAGTAGGCTGCAGCAACCCTGGTCAAAGCAAAACCAGAACCAATCATCCTGGTATTTGGAAGATGTGGACCGCGACATAGGTCTTTCCAGACAACTGATTCAGCTTTCACATCAAAGTTGTCATAAATAGTGAGTTCTCCGGCGGCAACTTCAGCGCTTGCCTCACCCAAATCCGAATTTCCGGATTTCAATCCAATCAATTCGAGTTTGTATGGTTCGCCCGCAAGTTCCTTTGCAGCATCTTCGTCATTGGTGTCTCGGCGGAGGAATCGCTGACCCGACTGGATAATTCTGGTCATTTCCTTTTCTAACGCTTTTAGATCCTCAGGATTGAAAGGCTCAGCAACATCAAAGTCGTAGTAAAAACCGTCTTTGATTGGTGGACCAATTCCCAGTTTTGACTCAGGGAAAAGATTTTGAACTGCCTGAGCAAGAACGTGGGCGGTTGAATGCCGCAGGATGTCAAGTCCGTCAGGGCTAGACACGGTAACTGCATTTACGTCGTCGCCATGGACGAGTTCAGCAGCTAAATCTTTGAGGGTACCGTTAACCTTCATGGCGACAACGGCCTTGTCACTGAACAACTTGAAACCAGTAGCACCAACTTCAACTAGGCGGGTCTCCCCGTCCACTTTCAATTCGATTTCAGGCGTGCTCACTTGTTCTCCGTAGTTTGGCTCCTTTCAATAGTATTCCACGACACTTAGGTGAGCCTTGCTAGCATTTACTACGTTTTTTAGGTTTACTAGGGCCGTGACCAAACCTAACGACAAAGTAATAGACGCAGTAATAGGCAACGCCGAGTTTAAGCGCAATGCCATGGCGGCTCGACTGAATTGGTTGAGAGCGGGAGTCTTAGGCGCAAATGATGGAATCATGTCAACATCTGGTTTGGTTCTAGGAGTTGCAGCATCGCCAGGCGTTAGCTCTTCGACGGTATTGCTTGCCGGAACGGCAGCAGTTGTTGCGGGTTCTATTTCTATGGCAGGTGGAGAGTACGCCTCAGTGAGCGCTCAACGCGATAGCGAGAAAGCAGCTCTTGCCCAGGAGCGCAAAGAGCTCCATGATGATCCAGCTGGAGAACTGCGCGAGTTGGCTTGGTTCTATGAGCAAAAAGGTATGTCTCTAGCATTGGCTATGAGAGTTGCTGAGGAGTTAACCAAAAAGGATGCACTACGTGCACATGCTGAAGCAGAATTAGGAATTGATTCGGAACATCATGTTAGCCCTACTCAAGCTGCGCTTTCCTCCTTCATTGCATTTGCTGCAGGAGGGTTACTTCCCTTACTGGCCATCTCCGGTCCTTGGATCGAATTTAGAATTCAAGCTACGGTGATCTCTGTTTTGCTTGCTCTTATTCTTACTGGCTATGTCGGCGCAAAAATTGGAGGAGCTAAACCTTTAAGAGGCGTTATCAGAAATGTTGCCGTTAGCTCAATCACGATGATTATTACTTATGTGTTTGGTCTACTTGTCGGCACAAATCTAGCCGGCTGAGATACGCAAACACTTGCTTGTTGCTGGTGGACGATACTGGGATCGAACCAGTGACCCCTTCCATGTCAAGGAAGTGCGCTACCGCTGCGCCAATCGTCCAGGTAGTAAATCTTGGAGGTGGAGACGGGATTTGAACCCGTGGTTTTACAGCTTTGCAGGCTG
>JAURKU010000005.1 GCA_030831605.1 Rhodoluna sp. | reverse complement strand
TTGGCGGTGCGGTATCAGAGGTTGGATCCCAATTAGCTGCTAACCAGTTACGGACTATTTGCTTATCGAAACTGTCAGTTCGATTACCTGACTGCCAGGCTGATTTAGACCAGTATCTACTTGAGTCTGGAGTAAGGACCTCATCGCCGAGCGTGATCTGGCCATTGCTCGGATTTAATCCAAACTCAAATTTTGTATCAGCCAAAATAAGCCCTGCTGCATCGGCTAGCTCTGATGCCGTTCTGAAGATTCCTAGACTAAGTTTTTTCAGCGCATCGGCACTTTCTTGGCCAATCAGGTCAACAACTTTTTCAAAGGTGATGTTTTCATCTTTGTCACCTAGCTGTGCTTTATAAGCAGGAGTGAAGATAGGTTCTGGAAGTTTATCTCCCTGTTTTAAACCTTCAGGTAGTTTTACGCCACAGATCTCTCCAGTGGCAAGGTAGTCCTTGTATCCAGAGCCAGAGAGATAACCACGGACCACACATTCGACTGGGAACATATCTAACTTTTTGCAAACCATCGCTCTGCCGATTACCTCGTTAGGGACTGCAGCAGAACTGTCAGTGTGATTAGCAACATCCAGTTGGTCAAACCACCAAAGAGTAAGTTGTGTAAGATTTTTGCCTTTATCAGGAATTTCTGGTTTCAGAATCGTATCGAATGCAGAAACCCGATCTGAAGCAACAACCAGCAGTAAATCAGGGTGATCAGCAGATTCGTAGAGGTCACGAACCTTACCGCTATATATGTGTCGCCAACCAGCTATCTCTTTAGTCATCGCTTACCTTCTTAGCAATGTCAGTGCGGTAATGAGAGCCTTCTAACGAAATCTTAGACATAGCCTCGTAGGCATGCTTTCTTGCTTTAGAAAAGTTTTTGGCTAATGAAACCACCGATAGCACTCTTCCACCGGTTGCGACTAGATCCTGACCGTCCAACTTGGTCGCGGCGTGAGCAATTTCTATGTGCTGGTCGGATTCGGCCTCAGCGAGCCCAGTAATTTTTCTGGTTGGTGCAGCGGAAACGGGATAGCCTTCACTTGCTAGGACCACAGTTATGGCAACTTCATCTATGAACCCTGGTTCTGGGCTACTGGCTAGTTGCCCAGTAGCGGCGTTGTGTAGCAATGATGAAAGTGGCGTCAACAGACGGCGGAGTACGACTTGAGTTTCCGGATCACCGAATCTGGCATTGAATTCGATTACTTTGATACCTCTCTCGGTAACGATCAATCCGCAATACAAAAGCCCAACAAATGGATTGCCCATGCTTGCCATTTGCCTAATTGTTGGCAGTGCTACACGATTGGTTACTTCCTCCACGAAGTTATGCGGTAACCAAGGTAGTGGTGAGTATGCACCCATACCGCCAGTGTTTGGACCCTCATCATTATCGAAAGCACGTTTGAAGTCTTGCGCTGGGGCAAGTGGCATCACAGTAGTTCCGTCTGAGAGAAAGAACAGCGATACCTCTTCACCAGCAAGAAATTCTTCAACCAGGATTCCCATTCCTTGTTGAATGAAATTCTCGGCATGCTCTAGTGCTGCTGTTTTATCAGAAGTGACAATCACACCTTTACCCGCCGCAAGACCATCAGCCTTCACAACAAAAGGAGAACCAAACTCATCTAGTGCACCAGATACTTCCTCAAGATTGAAACACTTCCTAGCCAGCCCGGTTGGAACATCAGCAGCGGCCATGATTTCCTTGGCAAAAGCCTTTGACCCTTCAAGTGCGGCAGCAGCAGAGCTCGGTCCGAATACAGCAATGCCAGCAGCTCGAAGGGCATCGCTAACCCCAGCAACTAAAGGAGCTTCTGGCCCAATGACAACTAGATCAATCCGATTTGCTTTGGAAAACTCGGTTACCTCACCAGGGTTATTGGGATCAAGTGCCACACATTGGGCATCTTGAAAGATTCCAGCGTTGCCAGGAGCACAGACAATATTTTCCGAACTGGTGCCGGTGCGAATCAGGCCTTTAACTAACGCATGCTCGCGCGCTCCAGACCCGAGCACCAGTATTTTCATACTTTGAGTTTAAGGTTAAATCTATTCAGCTATGCATGTTGAACTGAAGAAGTTACCAACAATGCTAAAAATTATCTTGTCTCAAATAATTGCTCATGATACTCTCTTGATGTACCCCTCCCTTGCCTCGGGCTTGGGACACGAGCCCCCTCTAAAGCAGGGGGTTCAGTTCTTAAGTCCAAGCATCTGGTTTGCGGATGCTGCCTTTGTTGGAATTAATCTGGTTAGGCAGCTGGCTTGCTTGGAGGGACGAGCTTCTGATGATTTTGATCATCATCTTTTCGGAAACTAGAAGGGAGCTCGAAGGCTGACTCACAGGCGAAAATAGTCCTACTTTTACCCCCAACTCCTCCCTGAGTATGCGCAAGGTAGGCCTAAAGTCCGAGTCATTTGATAGCAATACAAACATCTCCGCGTCACCCCTTGCCGCGTCTAGAACCATAAATGACGCAAGAGCTACGTCGGAACCCTTTTCCTCAACAGTAGCGACTCTAGCAAGCGTTGGTTTACCGTCAGGACGTAAAGAGGCGGGTGCAACCGGAAAAACACGGTCTCGTCTAATCATTTTCCCGTAGGAGATACTTATTCGGTTTCCCAATGAATTAAGGGCCTCTAGATATATTCCTTGGTTTATCGCGATCTCTTGGTTATCTAGCGGGGGTTTTATTCTCGAAGTGAAGTATCGAACTAAACGGATCTCATGGGTTGGAAGCAAAATCTCACAGAGTTTTACTATGTTGAGCCAACGATATTCCGGATATTTTTCAAGTAGCCTCTTGTCAAGATTCAAACCATCCACGTAGACAATTGCGGCTGGGCGCTCTGCGAGCATCTTTCCAGTATTGTCTTTTGCCATGACACATACGTGAAGTTCTCCACATCATCAGTTGCTAACCTTTTGCTATGGCAAGAAGGCGTATTTCTCACCTTGATGGTAAAACCGCGATACAAGCATGCCTTTCAGCAAACGATTCTGCTCAAGAAAACCTAACCACTGCTGTTCGCTACCTACTGGAAGAACTAGCCGAGGTAGCCCCAGGTAACAGCGTTGAGGTTAGAGTACCTCCACTCGGAGCCACCCAGTGCATAGCGGGCCCGAGGCATACCCGAGGAACACCGCCGAATGTGGTTGAAATGGCTCCTGAGACATGGTTTGATTTGGCCACTGGTCGGCTAGCTTGGCCCGACGCGATTGCCAGTGGTTTAGTAAGTGCCAGTGGGGTGAGGGCGACACTGGAAGAGGTTTTACCTTTGCGGCTCAAAGGCATTCAAATCTGAATATACTTATTAGGTAATAAGCCCTTATTACAGCCCCCTCAAAACCCATAAGAGGTTTTATGCTTCGTGGCGATGGACTCCTGAATCACAATCTGCTACCTGATGAGTCGGGACCTCAAGATCAATGTGGGGTATTCGGAGTTTGGGCACCAGGGGAAGAAGTTGCCAAACTAACCTTCTTTGGTCTTTATTCTTTACAGCACCGTGGTCAAGAATCAGCCGGTATTGCTACCTCTGATGGTAAAAAGATTCTTGTCTATAAAGACATGGGGCTTGTATCCCAAGTATTCTCCGAATCATCCTTGGAATCGCTGGTTGGACACATAGCTGTTGGTCACAACCGCTATTCAACTACCGGGTCTTCTTCTTGGAGAAATGCCCAGCCAACTTTAGGTAGAACTGCATCCGGCACAGTTGCTCTCGGTCACAATGGAAATCTAATTAACACCACTGAGCTTCTAGAAATGTTAAAGCAGAAATATCCAGATCAAACCGAGAATGAAATCACCGGTGGTAACACCACAGATACTGCAGTTCTAACGGCCCTTCTTGCAGGGGATATGGATCACACCTTGGAAGCAACTGCATTAGAACTACTTCCTAAAGTTCGCGGAGCATACTGTTTGGTGTTCATGGATGAAACAACTCTTTATGCCGCTAGAGACCCGCAAGGTGTTAGACCTTTAGTTCTCGGAAGATTAGAACGCGGTTGGGTAGTTGCCTCTGAAACTGCTGCCTTAGATATTGTTGGTGCCAGTTATGTTCGTGAGGTTGAACCTGGTGAACTAATCGCCATTGATGAACATGGTTTACGATCAACCAGATTTGCTGAAACTAAGCGAGCCGGTTGTGTTTTTGAATATGTTTATCTTGCTAGACCAGATACCACCATCAACGGCCGAGTAGTTTATGATTCGAGAGTTGAAATGGGAAGAACTCTTGCTAGAGAGTATCCAGTTGTTGCTGATCTAGTTATCCCAACGCCAGAATCTGGCACCCCAGCTGCAATTGGATACAGCCAAGAATCGGGAATTGCTTACGGTCACGGACTAGTCAAAAATGCTTATGTCGGTAGAACCTTTATTCAACCTTCGCAAACCATTAGACAGCGCGGTATCAGGCTGAAGCTGAATCCGCTAAAAGAGCAAATCAAGGGTAAAAGAATCATCGTGGTTGATGACTCAATAGTTAGAGGTAACACCCAACGTGCCCTAGTTGCGATGCTAAGAGAAGCGGGAGCTGCCGAGATTCACGTGAGAATCTCATCTCCACCGATTATGTGGCCATGTTTTTATGGCATTGATTTTGCTACCCGAGCAGAGCTAATTGCAACTGGGCTTGGGGTTGAAGAGGTTAGACAGTCAATCGGCGCAGATTCCCTTGGTTACCTATCCAAAGACGGCATGGTTAGCGCTACCAACCAAGAAGAGAAATCACTCTGCACAGCCTGCTTTACTGGAAAGTATCCAATCGAGTTACCAGCAGAAGATCGCTTAGGTAAAGACCTTTTAGAAAAACAACCAGCTGCATGTAATCCAGGGCCAGATAGCGAACTCAATTCTTTATTGAAAGCACAAGATGACTGACGCTTACGCTCAATCAGGCGTTGACACCCATGCCGGAGATGTTGCTGTTGAGCTAATGAAGAATTCAATCAAAGCAACATTGACCGACAACGTTGTCGGTGGTTTTGGTGGCTTTGCTGGAATGTTTGACGTTTCATTTTTGAAAAACTATGAACGACCAATACTTGCAACCTCAACCGATGGTGTTGGTACCAAAGTAGCTATTGCTCAGGCGATAGATAAACACGACACCATCGGCCAAGATCTTGTTGGCATGGTTGTTGATGACATTGTTGTGGTCGGGGCTAAGAGCATGTTCATGACCGACTACATTGCAACAGGAAAAATTATTCCAACCAGAATCGCTGAAATAGTTTCTGGTATTGCAGCCGCATGTCAGCAGGTAGGCGTTTCACTGATCGGCGGTGAAACAGCGGAGCACCCTGGCTTACTAAAACCAGATGAATACGATGTTGCCGGAGCTGCAGTTGGGGCAGTGGAGTTCGAAAAACTTCTAGGCCCTCACAAAGTTCAAGTTGGCGATGTTGTGCTAGGCCTGGAGTCTTCCGGATTACACTCAAATGGATTTTCCTTGGTCAGAAAAATAGTGACTGATTCAAAACTTGATTACACAAAGACTGTAAGCGAATTTGGTTCAAAATCTTTAGGTGAAGTTCTGCTGGAACCAACAAGACTGTATTCAGGAATACTAAATAACCTTCTTGAAAGCACACTTGGTGATTCAGTAAAAGCCATGAGCCACATCACCGGTGGTGGTATCGCAGCAAATCTGGCCAGGGTATTACCTAAAAACACCACCTTAGACATTGAAAGATCTTCATGGACCCCACATGATGTATTCCAAGTATTAGCTTCATGGGGAAACCTGAAACTAACTCAGCTGGAATCCACCTGGAATCTAGGTCTAGGTTTTGCCGTAATCGTCAAAGCAGATAAAGCCCAAGAGATCCAAAACTACCTCAACCAATCTGTCAAAACTTGGCAACTAGGAATCGTTGAATCAAACGACTGCACGCTAGAAGGCTATGTCCAAGGTGCTAAGGGAGTTGATGGTGGAGCAGTTAGATTGCTTGACAGTTTCTAACTACTGCCCGCCGGCAGCCTTACCTTCGTCTTCTTCCTTCTCAGGGAACATATCGGCCCACTTGTCTTCAAGTTCAGGTTCTTCGTTTTGCTTGGCAGAGGATAGTTCTGCCTCTAGGGCATTCAGATCGGTATCTGGGCTGAAATACTTCAGCTCACGCGCGACTTTCGTGTTTTTCGCTTTTTGACGGCCACGCCCCATGGCGGACCCCCTTTGGTAGGTTGGCTGAGCCAGTTACTTGGTTCAGGAATCAATAAATCTGACTAAGAGTATATCAGGGCTTAGCCCAGTAATAGCCCTAAATAGGCAGCTGTGGAGGAAAGGATCAGGGTATAGAGCGTATAGAGCACTGGCGCTAGTTTGCGGTCCTTGGCTGCCATTTGCACTGCGGCGGCAGCCCAGGAGCTGAATGTTGATAGCCCACCGGCTAGACCGACTACCAGAAGTGCAATCAAGCGGTCATCGCTGAAATAGGCTGCGGCAAAGCCCGCCACAAACGAAGCAAGGATGTTTGCCGTAAGCACGCCCCAGGGAAGATAGCCTTCCCATTTACTAAGTAGCAGTCTTAGTGCAGATCCGACACCACCTAAACCCGCGATACCTAAAAGAATCATCGGGTCAAAAGGATTCACTTTTTACCTCCGATTGCTCTGGCTAAGTTTGCTCCTGCTGCGTAACCGATAAAGCCGAGACCAAACATGATGGCAGCTCCGGGAAGTGCTGTTGCTGGAGTTTGAGTGTAGAGGAAGATGGCAACACCGCTCATAGTGGTAAAGCCGCCGGCAAAGCCAGCTCCCCAGAACAGCTTGGCCGATTCGGATTTGAATCCAGTGGTTATGCCGAGAAATACCGCTCCGCTGATATTCACCACATATAGCGAAAGTGAACCTGCCAGAGTTGAACCAATTCCGATTTCTAAAACTGCGGCTAATAGATATCTCAACAGAGAACCTAAGCCACCGCCTAAAAAGACTAAAAAGTATTTACTCTTCATCATCGCAGTAAGCGCTTCTTACTCAGCTTTTTCTCCATGCGGGGTTTTGGCCAACCTGAACGTTGCGATAAATCCTAGGAACAGGAATATTGCTGCAGCAACTGCAGACCATCGCACGCCATCGGTGAACGCGTCCTTGGCTGCTTGGACAAAAACGATAGGCACGTATGGGTCATTTACCATCATTTGAATTGAGCCACCGGCTGATTCAACCACGCTTGCGTTAAAACCTTCGGCAATTGAATCGGGCATTCCCAAATCTTTTAGTTTGCTTGCCAAGTTTGACTGAATCTGTGTGAACAAAACAGTTCCGAGAACGGCAATACCAAGAGCCGAGCCAACTTGTCTGACTGTGCTCTGTGAACCAGAAGCCTGACCGATCTTATCCATCGGAACATCAACCATGATTACCCCGGTTAGCTGAGCTGTTGCCAAACCTATGCCGAGACCGTAGACAAAGAGGAATCCAGCAATTGGCCAGAAGTTTTCGGAATTAGCAAATACTGCAACGCCGATTACACCAAGTAATTCCAGCCCAACACCAATCCGAACGGCCATAGCCGGTGCTAATTTTCCAGACAGTGCTCCGCCGACTGCCGAGGCCAAGAAGGCTCCACCGGCTAGCCAGAGTAGAACGATACCGGCATCAACCGGTGAAAGGCCAAGTACGTTTTGCAACCAGAGCGGGATGGCAAATAGGATTCCGAATTCACCCATCGAGATAATAAGTGCCGCAATCGATCCGTTTCTAAAAGAGCTCACGCTAAATAAGTTCAGATCTAATAGCACTGGCTTTTCTGCTTTTTCGCGCTTTTTCTCCCAAAGAATAAAGACGACAGTGAAGATAACCGAGAGAATAAGTGCCACTGGAATTACTGAGAACCCTGGATCACCCCAGCTCCAAGAACCAACTACGAATTCTTTGTTTACACTCCACCAGCCATAGGTACGGCCCTCGATAAGACCAAAGACCAAGGTTAGGAACATCAAAACCGATAGCACCGCACCGACAATATCCGGTGAACCAGTTCGTTGTTCAACTTTGGATTCGGAGACAAATAACAAAAGACCGGCAATAATTATCAAACCGATTGGCAAGTTGATATTAAAAGCCAAGCGCCAACCATCTTCACCAAAGCTGGTAGCTAGCCAACCGCCGATAACTGGACCGACGGCAACCATACCTCCGATGGTGGCTCCCCAGACAGCAAAAGCGATACCTCGTTCTTTACCTTGGAAGTTTGCATTTACCAGTGACAGCGTGGTTGGTAGCACCATCGAACCGCCGAACCCTTGCAGGATGCGGGCAAGAATAAGTTGAGTAGCGCTATCGGAAACTCCGGCCCAGACCGATGCAACAATGAAAATTAGGATTCCTATTATTAGCAGTCTTCTTCTGCCGATTCGGTCAGCGACAGATCCCCAGACTAAAAGAAGTGCTGCAAAAACTAGGACGTAGCTTTCCTGCACCCACTGAACTTCAACGCTGTTGATGCTAAGTGCCGTGATGATCTTCGGGAAAATGGTGTTGACGATAGTTCCATCGATGATCACCAAAGAAATGGCCATGGAAATGAAAACCAGCCCAATCCAACGAAGTCGAGCCAAACGTGCCATTATTCACTTCTTTCATAAAAGCCACTGCGGGCTTGTCTTTTGACTTTATTAGCCTAGTCTCGACCCAGAAAATGGATGTTTAGGTGTTGGCGAAAGAAATTTGAATGAGTGTGGCTGGACGCGGGATTGAACCGCGGACCTAACGATTTTCAGTCGTTCGCTCTACCAACTGAGCTATCCAGCCTCAACCTAAATTTAGGCTGAGCGATTTTCATCGCAGCGATCCTGACGGGACTTGAACCCGCGACCTCCGCCGTGACAGGGCGGCGCGCTAACCAACTGCGCTACAGGACCTTACAGTACTTATCCGACCCAACGCTCTCGTGACCCCAACGGGATTCGAACCCGTGCTACTGCCGTGAAAGGGCAGCGTCCTAGGCCACTAAACGATGGGGCCGTAAAGCGATGGAGCTTAACAAGCACCAATGGTCAAGGTTACTTGGTTTTTCGGGCCCTAGCAACCTGCCGAAACGGCTAGGCCGATGTTAGTTTAGGTAAAAGGCTTATTTTTATTGAGCAGGAAGGCGCTGAAAGTGAAATCTTGGCATAAGCGCACCGTGGGACTGGTTTTGCTAACCGGTCTATTCACTGGACCAGCGCTGCTGCCTTCAGCCCAAGCCGAGCCGAATTACCCTAGCCAGCAGGAAGTGGAAAACGCTAGAAAGAGCGTTGCCAAGAAAAAGGCAATGATCAAGCGGATTCAGGGGATTATCGCTGACCTAACTGATGAGCAGCTGATTTTGGAAAAGCAGGCGATGCTCAAAGCCGAGAAATATAACCAGGCTAAAGATGAAGAAGATGCGGTTGCGGCCAAGGTTGCCGTTTTGCAGAAGAAAGTTGATGCAGCTACCGCAGAGGCGAAAGCAGCTCAGACTCAGCTAGGTCGAATCGCCAGTCAGATGTGGCGAGATGGGGCAGCTGGGACCTCACTGAATCTATTCCTTAATTCAGATAAAGCCGGAAACCTGCTTTATCAACTAGGTGCGCAAGAGAAAATTGCTCAATCTAGTGATCAGATTTATAAAAGTGCCATTCAACGACAGCAGTATGCCCAGTCACTTGAAGATCAATTGCGAGATGCAAAAAAAGAATTAGCTGAGAAGACCGCTGTTGCTAAAGAAGCACTGCGCCAGGCTCAAGCTGCAGCCAATGCACTGCAGGCAAAAGTTGATGAGCAGAAGAGATTGAACCGAACCTTTGTGGCTCAGCTAGCCAGGCTGGAGGATATAAGCGAATCTTTGATGCGTCAGCGCATTCAAGGATTAATTGACGAACAAAGACAAAACAATGGTACCGGGCCGATTGATGCCCCAAGCCTTTACGATGTTGGCCCACCAAATGAAACTAAAGTTGAGATCGCTTATAACTTTGGTAAAGATCAACTAGGCGAAAGATATGTCCTTGGCGGCATGGGCCCGAACATTTGGGATTGCAGTGGACTAACTAAAGCAAGTTACGCGGCTGCTGGAATCTATATCGGCACTCACTCCGCAACAAATCAGTTTTATAACATGGCGGCTAAGCGCAGGTTAGTTCCAATCAAAGAAGCGCAACGAGGTGATCTAATGTGGTATTCCTACGTAGATGATTTCAATGGGGATAAATATCACGTGGTGATGTATTTAGGTAATGGCATGATGTTGGAAGCGCCAAACCCACTGAGAGTTGTTCGTATCGTGCCACTTCGTTACGGCGATCTATTTAGATACGCTGGACGGCCAACCCCTTAAGGGTTTTATGGATAAGCCTCGTCAGGTCCAACCCAAAACAGAAGGTTGGCAACAAAAAAAGGATGCCCAGGGAAGGCCCATCCTCGAATTTGAAGCAAAGCCCAGAGCTAATAAGCCACCGGTGCATCTGGTTGATCTAACCGAAGAAGAGCGCTTAGCCAAGGCTAAAGAATTAGGGATAGCTGGCTTTCGGGTAAAGCAGTTGGCTAAGCATTACTTCACCCACTACACCAGCGATCCAGAGAAGATGACGGATCTACCGCAGGAGGGCAGAGCAGAACTAGTTCAGGCTTTCCTACCGAAACTTCTCACTGAGGTAAAAAGACTAAAGACTGCAAACGACGACACCATTAAGTTTCTCTGGCGGCTATTTGACGGGGCTCTGGTTGAGTCAGTTTTGATGCGCTATCCAGGCCGAATCACGCTCTGCGTCAGTTCTCAGGCAGGCTGTGGGATGAACTGCCCATTCTGCGCTACCGGTCAGGCTGGCCTTACCAGAAACATGTCGGCTGCCGAGATTATCGAGCAGATTGTTATTGCCAATCAGGTGATTGCCTCAGGTGAGCTCGGTGGTAAAAAAGATGGCGAGTATGAGGAACGTGTTGGCAACATCGTCTTTATGGGCATGGGTGAACCGCTAGCTAACTACAACCGACTAATGCAGGCGGTTAGAACCATGGTTTCCCCCGATGGTCTTGGCATGTCCGCTCGAAATATCACAGTCTCAACTGTTGGGTTAGTGCCGGCTATTTTGAAATTAGCGGAAGAAGATTTACCGCTTACCTTTGCGCTTTCACTTCATGCACCGGATGATGAATTACGCGATGAGCTAATTCCGGTTAACTCTCGTTGGAAAGTAGATGAGGCTTTAGATGCAGCAAGAAACTACTTTGATGTCACCGGTAGAAGAGTTTCGATTGAGTATGCCCTGATTAGAGATATGAATGATCACAAGTGGCGTGCAGAGCTTTTGGCTGAGAAATTGAATGCTCGCGGTAAGGGCTGGGTTCACATCAATCCGATTCCGCTAAACCCAACTCCTGGATCAGTCTGGACCGCATCAACTAAAGAAACCACCGACATCTTTGTTTCAACATTAGAAAAAGCAGGAATCCCAACAACTCTCCGTGATACCAGAGGTAGAGAGATTGATGGTGCCTGTGGTCAGCTGGCAGCTACCGAATGAAAGAACCAAATCGTCTTAAAGATGGCACCAGAGTTTATTGGGGAGAATTGCCAGCTAGAACTAGGGCGAGCAAAATATTCGAATACATTGGCGAGACATTTCTAACCCTGGGCATCATTCTTGGACTTTTTGTCGGCTATAAAGCTATCTTGCAAGATAACCAGGTTGGGCAGGTTCAGCAAGTGCTAGCTAAAGAGTATGAAGCTAAGCCGAGTAAATTTGTTGCTCTGAATGAAGTCGATGAATTAGCGGATATATTCGCACAGTTATATGTCCCACGCTTTGGTGAAAACTGGACAAGGTTAGTTGCTGAAGGAACCAGATGGCATCCGGTGCTA
>JAURKU010000045.1 GCA_030831605.1 Rhodoluna sp. | reverse complement strand
GCAGTTTGTATTCAGGTAGTTGGAGCGCTACTTGTGCTGTCGCTTCTTGTCACACCTGCTGCCGCAGCCATGCGGGTGACAAGTTCACAATTCCTAGGTCCATTACTTGCAATTATTTTTGCCATTACCGCAGCTCTTGGTGGAACGCTTATTTCATTAGGCTCGGCTTTACCGGTTAGCCCATTTATCACTACAGTTTCTTTCATGATTTATCTGGTTTGTTTCTTTATCGAGAAACTACAAAAAAGGAACGCTAATGGCTGAGAAGAGAAATACTTGGCAAAAAGATGCCGTTAGTCACGCCCTTACCGAAGCCAAGGGTTTTGTCAGCGCACAGCAACTATTTCTTGTTCTAAAGCAACACGGCTCAACAATTTCTCTCGCCACCGTGTATCGAGCTCTTACCGAATTAGTTGCAACCGGTAAAGCAGATACTTTGCAATCAAAAGAAGGCGAAGCGCTATATCGTGATTGTTCTGCCGATCACCATCATCACCTGGTTTGTCGCAAATGCGGTTTGACTTTAGAGATTGAAGCTCAAGAAGCCGAGAGCTGGGCATCTAAGGTCGCAAAGGAAAATGGCTTCAGCGAAGTTTCTCATACAATAGAGATATTCGGAATCTGCAAAACTTGCAGTAGCTAGGGGAGAGCAATGCAAGATCTACAGCATGAAATAACAAGAATTACCGGCATCAGAAGGCTTATCGATGTAATTGGTATTTTCGCAGGCCTAACCGCTCTTCTCTTCCCGATGTTCTTTGGGATAGTTTTTCAGCCCAGGGAACATTACTTCACAGCCATTTTGATTTGGAACGTGAGCATGGGGCTTTTGCCGATCGCGTTTAACCTGATGGTGCTCGCAATTGCTCTAAGGCTTCGAGCAAGAGAGCTAGACAAGATTGCCAAAGCAGAACCAGAACAGGCCCAAGCCTTGCTTGATGCATATCTAACCAAGATTGATAGACACAGAATCGTTCTTTTGACTGTTGGTTGGCTAGCTGTCGCCAAAGCTGTTCTTGAGACGCTTATCCCGCTGGCAACTATTGCGGGAATCCTGGGGCGGGCCGGCGAATACTCGTCAACCCTAGTCATGTCGGTCGCTATTCAAATGGGCGTCACCGTGGCTCAGGGGCTTATCTTTGCTTTTGCCCAGTTCGGATTGGCTAAATTCCTGAAACTTCAGGGCCTTAGACTTGGCACCCCGAAGGCTGAAATTACAACAAATTAGCCCATTCTGGGACTTGCATAGCAGGGGTTAAGACCCCTAAACTTGTGTGGTTGCCCGAAATATCTGGTAATCCAAGGGTCTTTTATTTGGCCCAAAAACTATTCTTTTACACGGAGGAAGAGCATGTCTGCTTACTGCCAGGTCACTCAGACCAGTCCGCAGTTTGGACACAGTGTTTCGCACGCTCAGAACAAGACTAAGCGTCGCTTCAATCCAAACATCCAGAAGCGCACCTACTTCGTGCCTTCACTAAAGCGCAACGTAACCCTCAACCTTTCAGCCCGCGGCATCAAGGTAATTGACGTCCGTGGCATTGAATCAGTGGTTGCCGAGCTTATCGCCCGTGGCGAGAAAATCTAAGGCATAGATCATGGCTAAAAAAGACAAAGACATCCGTCCAATCATCAAGATGAAGTCAACTGCAGGCACCGGTTACACCTATGTAACTAGAAAGAACCGCCGCAATGACCCAGACCGTATGGTGCTAAAGAAGTATGACCCAGTTGTGCGCAAGCACGTTGAATTCCGTGAGGAGCGCTAGAAATGGCTAAGAAAAGCAAGATTGCTCGCAACGAGCAGCGCAAGGTTGTTGTTGAGCGTTACGCCGAAAAGCGTGCCGCTTTGAAGAAGGCTTTGGTTGACCCTAACTCAACCGACGAGCAAAGAGAAGAAGCACGTCTAGGCCTGCAAAAGCTTCCTAGAAACGCAAGCCCAACTCGTCTTCGCAGCCGTGACGCGATCGATGGCCGTCCTCGTGGAGTACTAAGCAAGTTTGGTGTTTCCCGTGTTCGTTTCCGTAACATGGCGCACAAGGGTGAACTACCAGGCATCACCAAGTCTTCTTGGTAAAACCCTTATAAATCAAGGCTTTCCGCAGGCAGCGCCTGCGGATTTCTTGTTTAAACCCCGATAAATCAAGGGTTTTCCCCAATTTTGGTAGATGTTCGTTATCCTCAACACGCCGAGACCCTAATAAACACGCGGTAGTTAGCCGTATAGGGTTTATTCGACATACCGTCAAGCACTTTGAAAGTCCAGGAGGACCAAAATGTCAGCACTAAACAAGAGCGAGCTAGTAGCCGCTATCGCAAGCCAGACTGGTGAATCACAGGCTGCTGTCAACCGCATTGTTGACTCATTCTTTGAGACCATCGCCAAGACCGTCGCAGCTGGCGGCAAGGTGACCATCCCAGGATGGCTTTCAGTTCAGAAGGGTCACCGTGCAGCACGCGTTGGACGTAACCCTCAGACTGGCGCAACCCTACAGATCCCAGCATCGAACACCGTAAAGGTTTCTGCTGGTGCAAAGCTGAAGGCTGCAGTTAAGTAGTAGCTACTTAGTAAAAAGCAGACGGCGCACTTCGGTGCGCCGTTTTGCTTTAACTTAGGCTTGTTAAGTGAGCATGATGAAATCCGGTAAATGGCTTTTAGCGCTAGCCCTGCTATTGCTGGGTTCAGCAATTGGTCTTTTTGCCGGGATGGTCATCGGCGGTGCGGTAAATGCGGGCAAGTGGTTTAACTTATCGCCCTGGCTACTCTGGGGTGTCCCAGCTGCAAAAATCGCCTTTGAAATAGCTCAAGCGCTAACCATCGGTGGCCTTGTTTTCATGGCCTTTGCTCTTTCACCAAAATCTCCGGCCTTTAGTCGAGCACTCAGCTTTATCGCATTCGCAGCTGCCGTCTGGGCAATATCCGGAACCGCCTACCTATTTCTGACTTACCTAACTATCTCTGGCGGACTTTTCAGTCTCGACAACACCTTTTTTGATCAGTTCTGGATATTTCTAACTGCCATCGAACTAGGCCAGTTAGTTTCGCTAAATGTATTAGCCGCTTATCTTCTAGCGCTAGTGGTTTTACTAATTAGAAATCTAACCAGCGTGATTCTTGCCGCCATGCTTGGTTTAGCAAGTTTGATTCCGATGGCATTTAGCGGTCACGCTGCGGGTTCGTCCTCTCATGCGCTGGCGGTAAATGCACTTGGGCTTCACCTACTAGGTATTTGCATTTGGGTTGGTGGATTAGCTGCTTTGATGATTTCCTATCGCCAAGACCCGAGAGCAGATCTAGTTAAGAGATATTCATCGCTGGCATTATTCTCAATTGGTCTTGTCGCGATATCGGGTATTTCGTCTGCACAAATCAGAATCGGAACTCTTGAGAACTATTTGACTACTGGCTACGGACAAGTTACTTTGTTGAAAACAACGATGTTGATTCTGCTAGCCGGGTTTGGTTTTATTTATAGAACGCGCTTTATCGAAAAACTCAATGAAAGAGCTGCGGGTTTTTGGAAACTGGTAACTCTAGAGTTTCTAATCTTCGGTGCTGCCATGGGTCTTGGAACGGCGCTTGCCAGAACAGCGAACCCGGTTTCTGATTATCCGTCTGGTGATTTAACCCCAGCGGAGATTCTAACCGGAGCAAAATTACCAGCGGAACCGGGAGCTTGGTCCTGGCTAACGGTGTGGGAACTTGATCTACTCTGGACACTTATATGTTTAGCGCTAGCAGGTTTTTATGTCGTGGGTGTGCTGCGATTGCTTCGACGCGGGGATACTTGGCCAATCGCCAGAACCATATCTTGGGTTTCAGGTGTCTTGCTACTTTTTTATGTCACCAGCGGATATTTCAACGTGTACGAACAATATTTGTTTAGCGCTCACATGCTCTCGCATATGTTATTGACCATGGGTGTCCCAGTTCTATTGGTGCCTGGTGCGCCGGTAACGCTGATAGCGCGGGCAGCAATTAAAAGATCTGATGATTCCAGAGGCTTACGTGAATGGGTGCTCTGGGCAGTGAACACTAAGTATGCTCAGGTGCTTGCCAATCCGCTTGTCGCAGCCTTTCTTTTTGCCAGCTCGCTAGTCGTGTTTTACTTCACACCGATATTCGGTTGGGCAACTAGAGAACATCTTGGTCACCAGTGGATGATTGTCCATTTTGTAATTACCGGTTACCTATTTGTTCAGGCTTTGGTTGGGGTTGACCCAGGCCCTGCAAGACTCGGCTACCCTCAGCGGCTAATGCTGTTGATTGGAACATTGGCATTTCACGCCTTCTTCGGTCTGGCCATAATGAACGGGCAAACACTTCTGCTACCTGACTGGTTTGGCGCTATGGGTAGAACTTGGGGGCCAACCCCGCTGGAGGACCAGCAAATCGGCGGGGCAATTGCTTGGGGCATCGGCGAGATACCAACAGCGATACTCACGCTGTATGTTGCCATCAGTTGGTCAAAAAGCGATCAGCGGGAAGCGAAAAGATTAGACAGAGCCAGTGATAGAAGTGGTAACCAAGATGTTGCCGAATACAATGAATGGCTTGAACGAATTAATAAAGGTAAGTAGTTGTCAGAAATAAAGCTCTCCAAAGAGCAATTAGCCCTATTTGAATACATCGAGAAAGACGGTCAAACCGTTTTTGTTACCGGCCGCGCCGGTACCGGTAAGTCGACGCTGCTTTCGTATTTACGCGATAACAGCCAGCAAAATGTTGTAGTTTGTGCTCCAACCGGGGTTGCCGCCTATAACGTTGGTGGCATAACTATCCATTCACTGTTTGGTTTTCCTTTCGGTGTGCTAACTGCAAGTGATGTTGCTAGGCATTTGGGGAGAAGAGCAAGGGAAGTTCTCAAGAGCATCGATATGTTGATTATCGATGAAGTATCGATGGTGTCAGCTAATTTGATGGATGCCATCGATGTTGCTCTTCGAACCGCAAGAGGAAGACCCAAGGTTCCTTTTGGTGCTTGCAAAGTAATCATGTTCGGTGATCCCTATCAACTAGCCCCGGTGCCAGCCAGAGGGCAAGAATTAGAACAGCTTGTGGAGATGGAATATCGCTCGCAGTGGTTCTTTGATGCCAAGGTCTGGTTAGCCGAGCGAATGGAAATATTTGAACTGGTAGAAATATTCCGACAACGCGATCCAGAGTTTAAACGAATACTAAATGCCATTCGAGTCGGCGATGTTGACCAGCAGATCGTCGATCAGATTAACAATGCCGGTAATCGCTTTCCGCCACATGAGGATGTAATTAGGTTGGCAACAATCAACAACACAGTTGACTCGGTCAATGCCAATCGACTTGCAAAACTAGATTCCGAGGAAAGAGTCTTTAGTTCGTCGTTTGCCTTAGGTGACGCTTCCGCATTTAATAACACACTGCCGGCAGAAAGCGAATTGCATCTAAAACTCGGTGCTCAAGTGATGTTCATCAAAAACGATGACCAGAAACCAATAAAAAATGCCGACGGGGTAATGAGCTGGCGATGGGTTAATGGCACCATCGGGAAGGTTACTGCCTTTGGTGATGGTAACCAGGTGCTAGTTGAAGCAGATGGTGAGATTCACACAGTTGGGATGAGCACATGGCAAAAGGTGCGCTATCTGGTTGAAGAGGAGTTCAACGAGGGCACCGGTAAATTCGATGAGACGTTGGTTCCGGAGATTCTCGCCGAGTTCAAGCAGATACCGCTGCGGCTAGCTTGGGCTGTGACTGTGCATAAATCACAGGGTCAAACATACGATGAAGTGATAATCGACATGGGTTCAGGAGCATTTTCCTCGGGACACACCTACGTCGCGCTTTCTCGGGTTAGATCTTTGGAAGGGCTGTATCTAACTAAACCCATAAGGCTAAAAGATATTCAAGTAGATCCTGCGGTCATCGCCTTTATGGGTCAGGCAAGACCTGCCATCACAGAAGATCCGTTAGGAATTTAGCCACCAGTTGATCGGGTGCTCCACTCTGGCTGCCCACCAGGATTCTTTATGACCGGTGCCCGGATAAAGCTCCGCCTTGTAGTTCTTATCTCTTTGCCAACCAGCTTTATCCATGGCTTCAACAAAGTTGTAGTGCCAACTGTAGTAAGAGGCATCCAGCTCTTCGGTGCCAACGTCGGTGTATACCCTGACATTTTTAGGTAACCCAGAAACCAAATGATCGATAAGTTCTTGATGCCCTAATGGCCAAGCAGTTGATAAACCAAGCGCAGTGCCAAAAACTTCAGGGTGTCTTGATACTCCGTAAATAACCGCCAGTCCACCAAGAGAAGCACCAATCTGCGCTGTTCTTGCTGGATCAAGTTTTAGCCCATAACGCTTGGCTAGTTCTGGCACCAAGCGAAGCGCTAAGAGATCTTGGTAATCGTTTGCAGCGTAAACCAGATCCTTAGGTTTTCTAATTGCGCCGAGATTTTTTAGCATGTGTGGTCTTGGCTTCAAGATATCCTCTGGAGCCAATTCAGCCATACGCTGACTGTCATCGACTCGGTAAACACCGACGATTATCGGAAGCTTTCCATTCTTGGCAACTATTCTTCCGGCGGCAACAGCTTCCGGTATTCCCCAGTTTTGGTGATTCCAAGTTTCGTTGACATCGAGCAGGAAGTTTGCGCCATCGTGCGCCACCAATAGTGGTGTATCCGGGTAGATGTCTTTTGGAACCCAAACATCGATACGCCTACCCTCAAAGACAAAGTTTTCTAAACTGCCGCCGGCTAGTTCCCTTTCAACTGGAACATTATGAATCGACTTGTTCCTACCAACCGCAGTCTTTTGTTTTGACTTAGCTAAATGTAATTCACGCATTGCTAGGAAGAACGGAAAGACGAATGCGATTGCTGAAATGAAACCGGCAAGAATATATAGATACACCCTCTTCATACCAATACGTTTTGACTCGATAATCATGAATGGGACAGCGGCGAAAGCTGTCAACAACAGGTCTAAGGCCAATACCCAGTCGGCATTATTGCCAAACCAAGATCCGAAGAAGTCTTCGCCACGAAGAATCGCTATGGTGTTGAAATACCATGCGGTAATTAAGCCAATAGCGGAGATTATGAAGTAAAACAGAGCTTTTGTGTTCATTCCAATTTCTTTCTCAGGTTCAGAACCTAGACTTAAAGCCTTATGAAGCCTCTAAGTAATTTTGTCATTCGCCACAGCAAACTAGCCCTGTTTGGCTTTGTTGGTCTAGTGTTGCTTTCTCTAATCGGCGGCGTCCAAGCCTTCGGAAACCTAAAAGGTGGCGGTTATAACGACCCTGGTGCTCAATCCCAGCGGGTAACCGAATTACTCCAAACCGAGTTCAACCAGAACGACCCAGAGGTTGTGCTGGTTCTTGACTTCGATAGAAGCGCTGATGATCTTCAATCAGAAGCAAGCGCTAACCTCGTAACCCAGGCATTACTTGATACCGCAGGTGTCAACAATGTTTATTCCTATTACACGGTGTTTAAG
>JAURKU010000044.1 GCA_030831605.1 Rhodoluna sp. | reverse complement strand
TCCCATTCCTCCGCTGATTGCGTTGGCCAGAGTTGTTCGAAACGGTTGATTAGCTGATTTAGCAGCATCACTCTTGACCAATAAAAATGTCATTGAGCGATTCGCGCCGTGATTCAACTGCAAGGACTTCTTGCTCTTGCTTTCTTATCTGCGGAATTCTTGCTATCACGGTAAGCAGCATGCCGCTGAAGATAACCGCGCTAATTGCAAGAGCTTGCGATCCAATAGTGTCATCTAAACCAACACTTGGCGCTAGGTAGCCCATGAAATCGAGCCCCATTAGATTTACTGGAACGAACAGGACCGCTAGCCCCAGGCTGGAAAGCCAAAGCACAAGTGAGATTGGATTGAATTTTCCATAGAACCCGTATGCACGCGTTAGTGATAGTTCGTGATAGGCGATCTTGCGCAAGCCAACATCAGCAATAAACATTCCAATCCACCCGGCACTAATGGCAGCAGCGAATACTGAAATATTCAGTAAGTATTCAACTGTCCTAAGTTCCGGCTGTTGGGCGAACCACAGCAGAACCAGCGCTACTAGCAATGCCGACAGAACTGTCGAGAGCACACGGCTTCTGATTCTTAGAAGTGCAATTAGATCCAATGACAAACTCTTCAAACTCAATGTTGCGACATAGATCAAGGAGACTACGACTGCAATTACCAGTGAAGCAGCTGACCAACTAGGCAAAGAAGTAACAAGTGCCTTTATTGGACCAAGTTCACCAGTAGCTGTGGCGCTCGTGATGGCTGGGGCGATGTATGCCAAAGCTAAAAGAGCAACTGCAAGAGGAACAAACGCTTGGCTTCCAAGTACCGCGAAGAATACTTTCAATCCCCTAGGCTTCATCGGGATTGCCTTAGAAATGTTAGGCCCTAATTCGAGCCAGAGAACAAGTTGAACTGCAATTACCAAGGCGATAGCAGCTAGGGACTCTTTGCTGACAAATCCGATATTTCCAAGATTAGTCAGGCCAAGCGGCTTTTGGAAAACCCCACCAATTGAAACTAACAAGGCAGCAAACGAAGCCAAGCTAAGAACAAGAAGAGTTACCCGAGCAGTCTTACCGCGCAATAACGATGCCGCGAGTGCAAAAAGCAAAACTCCTAAACCGATAACATAGCCTGCAGTTAGTTTGATACCTGCAAATTCTGTCAACACGGTGTCAAAAGGCAGTAGCCGAGCTGATAGCCCATCTGTGAAGAATAAAAATACAGCGAGAATAACAGCACTCAGAATCAACCTGGCAACTGTTAGAAAACTCAGCGGAAAGGAATTTCCCCAAACACCAAACACTGCCCTTGAAATAACCGGTGTGGAGAGCCCGCTGCGTTTGCCCGCGAGGCTCGAGGTGGCGATCAGAGCGCCAGCGACGAGATAGCCGACGCTCAGATCCAAAGCGATGCTTTGAGTTGATAACCCGAAGCCAAAAAGTGATAAGGCTAAAAGTAGTGGGGCAACCACAGCAGATGCGCCTATCCAAACCAAAAGCTGCGAGACAGGCTGGCGATTGCGGTGTTCATCACTCGGCACTACAAGATTGCTCGGACCGGTTTCTATTTCAGAATCATCTTCAAGCGCGGTGGCCTCTTCTTCGGCTGAGGCAGCATTGAGTAATCTTTCAAAGTCAGTAGGTGACTCACTGCCAACAGGAGTCAGCTCCTCAGGAATACTAACTTCTTCGATGATTTCGATTACCTCAACCACAGCACCGGCCTCGATTACTTCAGAACTTGATTCAAGCTCTTCAGGTTCATCAGGCTTACTAAACCAATTGAAAGGTTCGCTGGGTTCAGGCTCAGCAACAGGCTCGACCTGTTCAGGCTGGGCGAATTGCAATTGATCAGTCTGTGGAGTGAAATCCTTGCCTTGGAATTTGGCCAAAGCTGCTATCGCCTCCGGCGAGCCATCGGCTTCCATCTGCTCTACCCAAGCCTCAAGTTCAGCGTCCTCTTGGGCTCTGAGGGCTTCTTGGGCAACTAGCAGGTCCATGACCGCTTCCATGCCGTTGTGGCTGGAGGTAGCCTCGTTTACCTTCTTGGCTAGATCTTCATCGGATAGTGAACGCCGAACTGGCGGCTGATAACGGCTTGATTCCATAGGCAAATACTACCCCTAGGGCTAAACGTTGCCATCTAAGGCGGTAAAAGTCGAAAAGTGGGCCCTACCGGGCTCGAACCGATGACATCCACGGTGTAAGCGTGGCGCTCTACCAACTGAGCTAAAGGCCCGACTCTCAACTTTGTTGCCAAATAATTCGGCAACTAGAAAACTATACCTCAGGCTAGCTTGCCAATGAAGCTAAAGCTCGATCGTATTCATCCAAAGATCTTGGCTGGCCTACCGCTGTGACAAACTTAGCCACGAGAACACCTTCCTTGTCTATGACAAAGGTGGCTCGGTTAGCGATGCCGTATTCCTCAAGAAATACCCCGTAATCCTTGGCAACCTGACCATGCGGCCAGAAGTCCGCCAAGACAGAGAATTTGTAGCCTTCCTGCTCGGCGAAAACCTTTTGGACATACTTGGAGTCGACCGAGATTGCCAGTAATTCGACCTCTGCACGCTCGAACGGGGCAAAGTTATCCCTGATTTCGCATAATTCGCCGGTGCAGATACCGGAGAAGGAAAGCGGGTAAAAGACCACTACGACTGGCTTTTGCCCCCTGAAGCTAGATAAAGTGACCTGCTCCCCGAACTGGTTTGGCAGGGTGAAATCTGGGGCTAAATCCCCAATGATTAGTGACATTTCGCGCTCCTTTGAGTTGCTCTGTCTAAATAGACTAACGCCTAATAAAGAAACCATAAACTTATTTAGGGACCTAATCAAGGTCTCCTAAACCCATGATTATTGAGTCAAGGCTCAACCCGAAAGCACTTGACCCGAATAACCGAAACGAGGATTCGTTGTCCGTGAACAGCCAGGACGCTTACCCACTAAGCAACCCAGACCGTGACCCTGAAGAAACTAGAGAGTGGCTCGAGTCTCTCGACGCACTAGCGAAAACTCATGGTGCAACTAGAGCTCGTGAAATTATGTTGAGCCTGCTGAAGCGCTCGCACCAGCTCAAATTGAACATTTCAACAGATTCTTTGGCAACCGATTACATCAACACGATCCCAACTTCTGAGGAACCTGAGTTTCCAGGTGATGAAGTCGTTGAGCGGACATACCGAGCCTGGATGCGCTGGAACGCCGCCATCCTCGTCCACCGAGCACAACGACCTGGTATCGCAGTAGGCGGACACATTTCAACTTTCGCTTCTTCCGCTTCTCTCTACGAAGTTGGATTCAACCACTTCTTTAAGGGTCAAGACCATCCATCAGGTGGCGATCAAGTTTTTATTCAGGGTCACGCCAGCCCTGGACCATACGCGCGAGCTTTTCTTGAAGGTCGAATCTCAGAATCGCAAATGAACGGATTCCGCCAAGAGAAATCGCATTTAGGTGGAGGATTATCTTCCTATCCTCATCCTCGATTGATGCCGGAGTTTTGGCAGTTCCCAACAGTTTCGATGGGTATTGGGCCAATTAACGCAATTTACCAAGCGCAATTCAATCGCTATCTCGCTGGCCGTAATTTCAAAGACACCAGTGAACAACATGTTTGGGCGTACCTTGGTGATGGCGAACTTGACGAAGTCGAGTCAAGAGGAGCTCTTCAGCTTGCCGCTAACGATCAATTAGATAATTTGACCTTCGTGGTTAATTGCAATCTACAAAGACTTGATGGTCCTGTTCGAGGCAATGGAAAAATCATTCAGGAGCTAGAGGCCTTCTTTAAAGGCGCAGGCTGGAATGTAATCAAAGTTGTCTGGGGTCGTGAGTGGGATGCGCTGCTGGCAAAAGATAATGACGGGGCACTTGTTGATCTAATGAATGCCACTCCAGATGGTGATTTCCAAACCTACAAGACGATGGACGGTGGCTTCATTCGCGAGAACTTCTTCGGTAGAGATCCGAGAACCGCCGCGATGGTAGCAGAAATGTCCGATAGCGAGATTTGGGCTCTAAAGCGCGGTGGCCATGACTACCGCAAGATTTATGCCGCCTATCAGGCAGCACTTGCTCACAAGGGCCAACCAACCGTAATCCTCGCAAAAACAATCAAGGGCTACGGTTTGGGCAAAGCATTTGAAGGTAGAAACGCTACCCACCAGATGAAGAAACTAACTTTGGAAAATCTCAAGTCGTTCCGCGATGACATGGAGATTCCAATCACCGATGCACAGCTAGAAGCTGATCCTTATCAACCGCCTTATTACAAGCCGGCAGATAACTCCCCTGAAATTCAATACATGCATGATCGCAGGAGAGCACTAGGCGGTTACATTCCAGAACGCAGAAGCAAATATGTTTCCTTTGACCTGCCAGAAGAGAAGGTCTATGACGTTGCAAAAGAGGGGTCAGGCAATCAAGCAGTTGCAACGACAATGGCATTCGTTCGACTACTAAAAGATTTATTGAAATCACCTGGGCTTGGCCCAAGAATCGTGCCAATCATTCCGGACGAAGCTAGAACATTCGGAATGGATGCATTTTTCCCAACTGCGAAAATATATAACCCGCGCGGTCAGCACTATATTTCTGTAGATCGTGATTTGTTACTTTCCTATAAGGAAAGTGAAGCGGGTCAAATTCTGCACACTGGAATCAACGAAGCTGGATCAGTTGCAGCCTTCACTGCAGTTGGAAGCTCTTACGCCACACAGGGTCAACCGATGATTCCTTTCTACGTTTTCTATTCCATGTTTGGTTTCCAGCGCACGGCAGATGCAATCTGGGCGGCAACCGATCAACTCTCGCGTGGATTCCTAATTGGAGCGACAGCAGGAAGAACGACTCTAACTGGTGAAGGCTTGCAGCACGCCGACGGCCACTCGCCGATTATGGCTGCCACTAACACTGGCGTAATCACCTACGACCCAGCCTATGGTTATGAAATCGGTCACATTATTCGATCTGGTTTAGAGCGCATGTATGGGGGTAATCACCCTGATCCGAATGTGGTCTACTACCTGACTGTTTATAACGAGCCAATCGTGCAACCAGCAGAACCAGAGAATGTCGATATTGATGGAATAATTCGAGGCATCCACCGCGTGAGCAAAGGTGCAGAACTAGCCAAGAAGGCTCAAATTCTCGCTTCTGGTGTCGCCTTGCCTTGGGCTTTTGAAGCACAGCGACTTCTTCTGGATGACTGGGGCGTATCTGCTGATATCTGGTCGGTTACTTCTTGGACTGAACTTCGTCGCGACGCACTTGCAAAAGACGAACAACGATTTTTGAACCCTGGCCAGTCTGTTTCTTTGCCATACATCACAAACAAGCTGGTTGGCTCTCCAGGTCCTTTCCTTGGTGTTAGCGACTACATGCACCAGGTACCTGATCAAATCCGAAAGTGGATCCCTGGTGAGTATGCGACATTAGGCGCAGACGGATTTGGTTTCTCTGACACCAGAGCGGCGGCCAGAAGGCACTTCAAGATTGACGGGCCATCAATTGCAACCCGCGTGCTGCAACAGCTTGCCTCGAGAGGCGAAGTTCCAGAAGATGCGCCACTAAAGGCAATTGAAAAATACCGCCTATTAGATGTGTCTGCTGGGACCAGCGGCGCTACCGGCGGAGACGCATAAGTCCATGATCGCCATTGCCTGTCCGGGTCAAGGTTCACAGAAACCAGGCTTCATGTCCAGCTGGTTAGAGATCCCTTCCTACCGGCAAGACATCGAAATCATGTCGGATGAGATCGGCTTAGATCTGATTAGACACGGAACCACCAGCGACGAGGACACCATTCGAGATACTGCAATAGCGCAACCACTGATTGTTGCCGCTAGCATCGCCAGCGCCAATTTACTTAACCTCGAGAATGTTGATGCTGTGGTTGGACACTCTGTCGGTGAGGTTGCCGCTGGCTACGTAGCTGGTGTAATCAAAATGACCGAAGCAATCAGACTGGTAAATATCCGTGGCCAGGCCATGGCCAGAGCGGCTAAGACCTCGGAAGAAACCTCAATGGCCGCGATTTTAGGTGGCGAGCCAAAACAGATCGTTGCCCATTTAGCGAAATACAATCTAACTCCAGCTAACTACAACGGATCTGGTCAAATCGTTGCTGCTGGACTGAAATCTGATTTCGAAGCCATGCAGCAAGATCCACCGCCAATGGCAAAAGTTATACCCCTAACTGTTTCTGGTGCCTTTCACACCAAGTTCATGGAACCAGCTGTTGCGGAACTACAGAAACACATTGAACAGATTAAACCGATCAACCCAAGAACAATGCTTTTGTCTAATCAAAAGGGTCAACTTGTTACAACTGGCCAAAAATATCTGGATCTTCTCGTTGGTCAAGTTGCAAATCCAGTTCGATGGGATCTATGCATGAAGACAATGTCAAAAAATGGGATAGGGGTTGTCATCGAACTCTCCCCCGCCGGAACCTTGGCTGGATTAGTTAAGCGCGGAATGGAATTGAGCAACTTGATCACCTTGCGAGATCCAATTGATCTAGAGCAGGCCAATTACGCTTTATCAGGAGCAAGAGAATGACCGAACCGCAACTAAAGCAATTTGAAAGTGTTCCCTTCAGCAGAATTTACTCCCTAGGTGCTGCCCGAGGAAACCTAGTGGTTACCAATGATGAAGTTGCTGGTCCGATTGATTCATCGGATGAGTGGATCAGGCAAAGAACTGGAATCATCACTCGCAGGCGAGCCGATGCAAATCAATCGCTGATGGATATGGCTGTATCCGCTTCTAGACAAGCTATCTCCAGAGCCGGTATTGAACCAAGCGAAATTGGTGCGGTAATTTTCAGCACCATAAGCCATCCCTATCAAACTCCTTCTGCCGCTACCCAACTCACCGAGTTGATTGGTGCATCACCGGCTCCCGCTTTTGACATCTCCGCTGCCTGCGCTGGTTACTGCTATGGAATTGCCCAAGCGGACTCGCTGGTTCGATCAGGTGTGGCAAAGTTTGTCTTAGTAGTCGGGGCCGAGCGGCTATCTGATTTTATTGACCCAACTGATCGGTCGATCTCATTCCTTCTCGGTGACGGGGCTGGTGCAGCTATTGTCGGCCCATCTGATTACCCGGGTATCGCTAAGACTGTCTGGGGATCGGATGGAGCGCACTGGTCATCGGTTAGCATGACTGCTTCCCTGCTAGAACTGCGTGATGGCTCAGCAAGTTGGCCAACTTTACGTCAAGACGGACAAACCGTATTCCGATGGGCGGTTTGGGAAATGGCTAAAGTGGCGCAACAAGCCCTTGATGCAGCCGGTGTCAGAGCAGATCAACTGTCGGCACTGGTGACCCACCAGGCGAACATCAGAATTATTGATGAGATGGTCAAACAACTAAAACTTCCAGATACCGTTGCAGTGGCAAGAGACATCGTATACACCGGAAATACCTCGGCAGCTAGCGTTCCGCTTGCGATGGACCAGCTGCTGGTCGACGGTGTGGTCAAATCGGGCGGGCTAGCCCTGCAGATAGGCTTCGGCGCTGGTCTAGCCTTCGCGGCCCAAGTAGTAGTTCTACCCTAAACTTGTAGGGTACCTAAACAATCAAGGAGTAAATTAATGGCACTATCACAGGATGAAGTTCTAGCTGGTCTCGCTGAACTAGTTAATGAAGAGACTGGAATTGACGTAGATTCCGTCAAACTAGACAAGTCTTTTTCTAACGATCTAGACATTGACTCCATTTCCATGATGACTATCGTCGTTAACGCTGAAGAGAAATTTGGCGTTAAGATCCCTGACGAAGAAGTTAAGAACCTAATGACCGTCGGTGATGCAGTTAACTTCATCACTTCAGCACAGGGCTAAGTCAGTTCTTTGAACCACAAGATTGTTGTCACTGGAGTTGGCGCAACTACGCCACTCGGTGGCGACGTCAAATCTACCTGGTCAGCATTACTCGAGGGTAAATCGGGGATAAAATCCCTCGAGTATGAGTGGGTTGCTAAATACGAAATACCGGTAACTTTTGCTGGAGTAGCTAAAGTTCCCGCTAATGAAGTGCTTACACTTCAAGAAACCAAACGCCTTGATCCATCAAGTCAGTTTGCCCTAATCGCCGCCAGGGAAGCTTGGGCGGACGCTGGCATAACTGATGTAGATCCAGTAAGGCTAGCCGTCGAGTTTGCAACAGGTATTGGTGGCGTTTGGACATTGCTTGATGCATTCGACACTCTAAAAGAAAAAGGGCCACGCCGAGTCCTACCGATGACAGTTCCAATGCTGATGCCTAACGGTCCAGCTGCTGCAATCGGAATGGACATAGCTGCTCGTGGTGGGGTAAGAACTGCGGTTTCAGCCTGCGCTTCAGGCACCGAGGCGATTGTGAACGCCATCACAAGATTACAAAGCGGTGAAATAGACGTTGTCTTGGCTGGCGGCTGCGAGGCAGCTATTCACCCGCTTCCAGTTGCGGCATTCGCTTCCATGCAAGCTCTCTCAAAGCGCAACGACGAACCGACTAAGGCTTCTAGGCCTTATGACATCGATCGTGACGGCTTTGTTATGGGAGAAGGCGCTGGTGCTCTCGTTTTGGAAACCGAGGCGCATGCTAAGGCTCGTGGCGCGAAGATCTACGCGGAATTAGCCGGTGGCGCTGTCACAAGTGACGCCTATCACATCACTGCCCCAGACCCAGAAGGAAGCGCTGCGGCTAGGGCGGTTACCGCCACGCTTGCGATGGCCGGCGCGAAACCTGAAGATGTCGCTCACATCAATGCTCACGCTACTAGCACGCCGGTAGGAGACGTTGCGGAATACACAGCTCTGAAGCGAGTATTCGGAGATCACCTAAAGAATATTCCGTTATCAGCCACTAAGTCATCAACCGGGCACCTACTCGGTGGTGCTGGAGCAATCGAAGCGGTCTTTACAGTGCTAGCACTAAAACACCGTATTGCTCCTCCGACACTGAATCTTGATAACCCAGATCCAGCTATCGAATTAGATGTGGTAACCAGCCCGCGTGAGTTGCCTGATAACATCTTGGCAATCTCGAATTCATTCGGGTTTGGTGGTCACAACGCGGTAGTTGCATTCCGCAGCTACAACTAACCAGCCTGATGAATTAGCGCTAAATTACCCTGATATCTGGCTGCGCGGAATGGTTCTAGGACATCATCCCAGGCCTGCCCCAACTGAATTCTAAGTAGTCGGGTGAGTTCCCGGTGATTTCCCGCAGATTGATCTAAAGCATTTCTAATGCGGTCCTCGCTCAGCATGATTTCGCCAGCGGCGTTAGTTTGGGCCCTAAAAACACCAAGGCCGGCAGCCAACATGAACCAGATTCCAGATTCTTTGCCTTGCTGCATGCAATCGAGGTAAATACCCTCTACTAGTCGCAGTTGACTTACTATATCTTCTAGTTCAATCGCACTCATTTTCAATGCGAACTCTGTTTTCACTGAACCAACGAGCAAGGGCTGGGCTAGCCAATTGATTTCTAAGCCAGATAGAAGTTCCCCTACTGCCTGGGTGGAACCACTTGGGCAGGCGTGAATGACTAGGGTCGTGGCGACCTGATTCCTAGACATATTTGACCTCCGAAACCAATTGCTAGGTGCGTCTTCCCCAACGTCCTGACAAATTCCGGAGACTTTTAGATTACGTCGGATTAGCTAAATACGCAATTCCGAGGAAGTGGCTGGCTAGCATAGAAATAAAGCAGAGAGGCAGGCCATGGCAAAGCTTTATTTTCGTTACGGGGCGATGAATAGCGGCAAGAGCACTGCCCTGTTGCAGGTTGCCCACAACTACGAAGAGCGTGGACAACAGGTACTAATTGCAAAACCAGCTGTTGATACCAAAGGTGACTCAACTATAGTTTCCAGGCTTGGTGTCGACAGACGAGTTGATTTCCTGGTCACTCCGGGCGATGACCTGCGAAAACTTACCCACGAGCGCGCAAATGATTCTCTTATCATTCCAGGCATCAAGAATCTTTCCTGCCTTCTTATTGATGAAGCGCAGTTCCTATCGAGAGAACAAGTTGATCAGGCTTTTGAGCTTGCAGTTTTAGATGACGTTCCGGTGCTTTGCTATGGGATCAGAACTGATTTTCTTACCGTTGGCTTTCCTGGTTCGCTTCGGCTTATGGAAATGGCACATTCCTTGGAGGAGCTAAAAACCATCTGTCGCTGCGGGCGAAAAGCGATGTTTAACGCACGTAAGCTTGACGGCGAATTCATTTTCGTAGGTGATCAGGTAGCAATTGATGGAGTTCAGGTAACTTACGAATCGCTTTGTGGAGTTTGCTACTTGAACGAACGTGGCTAATGGTTATCAAGCTCTACAACGGAAAAATCTACCTCGGCGATAAAAACTACGGCTCTGATATCTACATCGATCAAGCTGGAGTGATAACCTCCGAGCGCGCTTATGAAGAATCCGTAGAAAAGAGCGATTTCGACCTTAAAGGTAACTTCGTCGTTCCAGCTTTTAGAGACTCCCACGCTCATCCACTTTTTGCCGGTCGAGAATTACTTGGTGCCGAAATCACGGGACTAACAACACTTGCCCAAATAGGTGAAAAACTTCAACAATTTCGTTCAATCAACCCAGACACTACTTGGTTAGATGGGGCTAGCTACGATAGGAATTTGAGCGAAGCGAAGACTCGACAGGCTCTAGACCAGTACGTTTCAGATATTCCAGTGGTTCTTCACGCCGAAGATCATCACACTCTTTGGGTGAATACCAAAGCTTTAGAAGCAGCCGGTCTGATGGACGGTAAATTACCTGAACTTACTGAGGGCGGGATAGATATCGGCAAGGATGGTCTCCCATCAGGAATTCTTCGTGAATGGCAGGCTATGCAACTGGTCTTAGCTATCGCACCCAAATTTAGCCTCGAACAGGACGTAGCCGCTCTATTGGCCGCCGAAAAGCTGATGTTAGCCGCAGGCATTGTTGAGATCCAAGATGCCTGGATTGAACGTGGCATGGCCGAGGTTTATCTAGCCGCCCAAGAGCAATTACAACTGAGATATAAACTCGCCTTTCGAGTAGATTCAGCCAGTTTCGAAGAGGATTTTAGGTACGCCGAACAAATGCTGCCTAAATTTGAGGCTTCATTGAACATCAAATGTCAGGCCATAAAGTTCTTTATCGATGGCGTGTTTGGCTCCGCTACTGCGGCGGTGATCGAGCCTTACAAATCCACTGGGGCTCATGGCGATCTGAACTGGAACTTGGAGGATCTTGTCACGGCGATTGGTAAAACGCACAAAGCAGGCTTGCAGACACACATTCATGCCATAGGAGATAAAGGAGTGGATTTCGCACTAGAGGCGATTGCAAAGGCCGCCAAAGGTAGATTCAATCCTGTCATCGCCCACGCTGAACTAACCAGTTCAGAAATCATCCAAAAAGCTAAAAATCTAGGAGCGGTCCTATGCGTGCAACCGTTCTGGGCCCAATACAACGGGATGCTAAATTCGTGCAGCGTTCACTTAGGAGAAAAAAGACTTGATTCGCTCTATGCGATACGGTCGATGATCGAGAATCAAGTAACAGTGGCATTCTCAAGCGACTGGCCGGTATCAAGTTATAAACCGTTAGATGGAATTACGGTTGCGGTCAATCGACGATTCAGCAAAGATCAACAAGTTCATAACCCCAGTGAAGCTATCAGTTTGGAGCAAGCTTTGGATTGTTACAGTTGCGCAGTAAGCAATATGTTCGGCAGTGAAGAAACTGGCAAACTTGCTGTCGGTGAACCATTCGATGCGGTGATTCTTTCGAAGGATCTTACAGAGCAAAACCTCGGTGGGTTTTTGACCACCGAGGTTTTAGCTGTTTATGTTGCTGGAGCTAGATTATTTCCATATGACCATCATTGAAAGAGCTGGGACAGTCACCTTTCCGGTTGACTTACCAGTTACATTCAATGTTCTTAGTCTCTTGGTACCAGCAGTGTTCTTGTCAACAACTACGTTGTAAGAACCCTTAGGAACGTTGAAAGTCGCCGTCTTGGTAGGGTTCGAGTTAGCCAGGACAACAATGTTCGACCAACTATCTCCAGCTGCCTTACCGTTGATCTTCCAACCGAGTTGACCGAAGGTGCCATCGAGGAACTCGATGTTATCCATGATCTTGTCGGCAGAGGTCATCCGGAAGGCCTTGTGGGCCTTGCGCAAGCTGATCATTCCCTTGATGTAGTTAACCTGTGAAGCATAGGTCAAGCGGTCGGCCCACTTCAGTGAGTTAACCACGTCAGTGGAGTTGTAACTGTTCTTGTTGTAGGTCTTGGTTTCAGGATCCCACTTTGTCCGCATGAATTCCTGACCTGCTTGAATAAATGGAATTCCTTGTGAGACGAAGACAATAGCTGTTCCTAATTTCTGCATCTCGACGATTCTCGAGGTTGGAGTTGATTTGGGTAGGCTCATCTTCAACTTGTCAAAGAACGTTGCATTATCGTGCGATTCAATGTAGTTGACGGTTTGGCCAGGCTCAATGCCACCAATCCATTCACCGGCTAGGCCTGGGAATGGCGCGTTACCCACGATTCCAGACTGGATGCTTGCGAACTGACCGTACCGTCCACTTATCCAGCCTGTTTCATCGTTGGCCCAGACTCCACCCTTCATACCGTCACGAATGATTGCGTTGAAGGTTGCGATACCTGGGATCTTTGCACTGTTAGCGAATGTCGCCCGCTCAGATCTTGGTAGGGTTCCCATGTCCCAACCCTCACCGAGCGTGATGATGGTTGGATCGATGTCATTTAGCTGAGTGCGAATCGCGTTCATGGTAGTGATGTCTATAAGGCCCATCAAGTCAAATCGATAACCATCCATCTTGTATTCCTCAGTCCAGTAACGAACTGAATCCTGGATATATTTACTAACCATTGGGTTTTCGGTAGCAGTGTCATTTCCACAGCCAGAACCGCTGGTCTTGACTCCAGTTGCGTCGCGGCGATACCAGTAGCCAGGAACTAGCTTCTCGAATGAGAAGTTAGTGCTGTCCTGAACGTGGTTGTAAACGACATCCATGATCACGCGCAACTTATTGTCGTGCATGGACTTAATTGCCGTCTTTAGCTCTCTGATTCGGGCCTTTGGATCAGCTGCATCAGAAGAGTATGAGCCTTCTGGAACGTTGTAGTTCTTAGGGTCAT
>JAURKU010000043.1 GCA_030831605.1 Rhodoluna sp. | reverse complement strand
CTGACTACAGACCAGCTAATCGAGGCCTTCAAGGAACTATCACTTATCGAGCTTTCAGAGTTCGTTAAGAAGTTCGAAGAAGTATTCGAAGTAACCGCCGCTGCTCCAGTTGCTGTCGCCGCTGCACCTGCAGCTGGTGGAGGCGCTGCTGAAGCTGCAGAAGAGAAGGACTCATTCGATGTTGTTCTTGAATCTGCTGGCGACCAGAAGATCCAGGTTATCAAGGAGGTTCGTGCTCTAACTAACCTAGGTCTAGGAGAAGCAAAGGCCGTCGTTGATGGCGCTCCAGCAACCGTACTTGAGGGTGCTAACAAGGAGACCGCAGAGAAGGCTAAGGCTGCTCTAGAAGCTGCTGGTGCAAAGGTTACCCTTAAGTAATCTACTTCACTGAAAAAAGAATTACCCGTCTCAGGTAGCTGGGACGGGTTTTCTTTTATTGGCTAGGCTTGATGTATGAAGTATTACAACAATCTCACTGAACTGATCGGCAATACACCTTTAGTTAAATTGAATAAAGTAACTGAAGGCATCGACTGCACTGTTCTAGCAAAAGTTGAATACTTCAACCCTGGTGGGTCAATTAAAGACCGTATTGCTGAGGGCCTAATCGATGCGGCTGAAGCATCTGGTCAACTAAAACCAGGCGGAACAATTGTTGAACCGACTTCAGGTAACACCGGTATCGGTATCGCTCTTGTCGCTCAGCAGCGCGGATACAAATGTATTTTCGTGCTTCCCGATAAGGTCGCTCAGGACAAAATTGATACCCTGAAGGCTTACGGGGCAGAAATCGTAGTTTGCCCAACCGCCGTTGCCCACGAGGATCCCAGAAGTTATTACTCGGTCTCTGATCGGTTAGCTAAAGAGATTCCAGGGGCATTCAAGCCTGACCAATACAGCAATCTGAACGGCCCTAAATCTCACTACGAGAGTACTGGACCGGAAATCTGGCAAGACACCGAAGGGAAGGTAACCCACGTAGTTATTGGGGTTGGCACCGGCGGAACTGTCTCAGGCACTGGTAAATATCTCAAGGAAGTTAGCGGTGGGGCTGTCCAGATTATTGGTTGTGATCCCGCTGGGTCGGTTTATTCAAATGGCGCCGGAAGACCTTATCTGGTTGAGGGAGTTGGCCGAGGAGATGATTTTCTCCCTGAGGCTTTTGACAGCTCTGTAGTCGATGAGATTATTCCTGTGCCGGATTTAGATTCATTCATGATGACCAGGCGACTAGCTAAGGAAGAAGGGCTCCTAGTTGGTCCTAGCTGCGGCATGGCAGTGGTTGCAGCACTAAAGGTGGCTAAAGATCTTCCTAAAGATGCAGTAGTTGTGGTGATTCTGCCTGATGGGGGTAGAGGTTATCTTGCCAAAGTCTTCAATGATACTTGGATGCGAACCCACGGTTTCATGCCAAGACTTGATGATGCGGTTGAAGATCTAATTACCGGGACCTTACAACAACCAGCTGTAACCAGAGTGAAGTTAAAAAACACTGTCGCTGACGCTTTGGCCACAAATGCTGAGTATCTTGTGGTTTTTGAAAACGAGCCGCCGGTTCGAGTCGGTGAGGTATTAGGTATGGTCAGCAGAGAGAAGCTACTAAAACTAAACCAAGCAGATCTCATCGCCGACCACCTTGCGCCGAAGCCTGCACTTCTTGGCTACACCGACACCATAAATAGGGCAAAAGAGGTCTTAGCCAGCAATAACTGTGCATTGGTTCTTCGCGAGGGTGAAGTTCTGGGGCTACTAACCAAGAGCGCTCTTGGTTAGGCTAGAAGCAGTTAGGAATTATTGATGTCTGAATTTGAAACTAGAGCCATTCACGTCGGCCAACACCCGGATGAAAAAACCGGCAGTGTTATTCCGCCGATTCACATGACTTCAACCCACAAGCAGGATGGGGTAGGAAATCTTCGCGATGGTTTTGAATACAACCGTGCCGCCAACCCAACCAGATCTGCCCTTCAGGAAGCGCTAGCTTCCTTAGAAGGAGGACGCTTTGGCTTGAGCTTCTCGTCCGGTTTGGCGGCAGAAGATGCTGTTATCAGAGCCACACTGCAACCTGGCGACCATGCAATTTTGGCTGATGACATGTATGGCGGTTCTTACCGCTTGTTTGCCAGAGTTTATAAGACCTGGGGTATTGATTTTACAATTGTTGATTTGAACAACACCGCAGAGCTTGAAGCGGCATTTATCTCGGGTAAAACCAAAATGGTTTGGATTGAAACACCATCAAATCCAATGATGACAATTTTCGATATCACTAAAGTCTCTGAAATTGCCCACCGTCACGGTGCGATAACAGTGGTGGATAACACCTTCGCTACGCCTTATTTGCAGCGCCCTCTAGAACTAGGCGCCGATGTGGTCATGCATTCAACCACTAAGTATCTAGGTGGACACTCGGACGTATTGGGTGGCGCGTTGGTTCTAAATGACGGTGAGCTGGCTAAAAAGATCGAGTTCATTCAGTTTGCCGTTGGTGCGGTTTCATCTCCTTTTGATGCTTGGCTTACTCACCGCTCGCTAAAAACACTTGCCCTTCGCATGGATAAGCACTGCTTCAATGGGCAACTAGTGGCTAACTATTTGGCCAGTAGAACCGATGTAGTCGCCGCCGTTTACTACCCAGGGTTAGAAAATCACCCAGGTCATGATTTGGCTAGAAAGCAGATGAGTGGTTTTGGTGGAATGCTTTCATTTAAGCTCTCCGGCGGGGAAGCGGCAGCTAAAAGATTCTGCGAGTCAACAAAGCTCTTTACCCTAGCCGAAAGCCTCGGTGGTGTTGAGTCGCTAGTCAACTATCCAGCCGAAATGACGCACGCTTCTGCTAACGGATCAACACTTGAGGTGGATAAGGATATTGTTCGCCTCTCTGTTGGAGTTGAACATATCAGCGATATTTTAGCTGATCTCAAACAGGCTCTAGAAAACCTTTAGGGATAGAAATGTCTGGATCAGAGCAGGAAAGAGTCGAAGCAATCTATGACGAGTTTGCTAAGACCTATGACGAGCACTATTCGGCTAAAGAGTTTCAAGAAGAAGACCAAGAGTTATTCAAGATTGCCTCGCCGTGGATTAGAGGCAAGGTTCTAGATCTAGGTTGCGGTACTGGACTCACCCTGCACTACAACGAAATCTCAAAAGATAACTATCTAGGAATTGATCCAAGTGCCGGGATGCTTTCCAAACTGAATGAAAAATTCCCTGGATACTCAACTGTTCAGGCAACATTTGAGCAATGGGTAAAAACTAATACCCAGAGCTTTGACACTGTTTTGGGTCTATACGGGGCACCGTCGTATTTCGAGAGCAGCTCCTACCAAAAGGTATTAGACCTAGTTGGCCCCAAGGGCCACTACTTCCTGATGTTCTATAAACCTGGCTATTTTCCAGCACACATTTATACCCCAGAAGATATCGCTAAGGCTAAGGCCAGAATCGACTATGACAAGATAAACGCTCTATTTGAAAACACCTTTATATTTACCAGTTATCTGGTGGCCACCAACATACCCAGCCAGTATCTGCCCCTGGGTAATAGAGCGTAAAAAAGCGTAAGCCAGTTAGAAAAGGGTGGGAAAATAGAAATTGCTACCCCACCTATTTCGCTAAGGAGATCTCTTATGGCATCAAAGAAAATTTGGCGGGCAATTGCTGCCCTAGCCTCAGCCGTTTTGGCAACTAGCCTCGCTGCTTGTTCCACCACAGATATTTCAGGTGACACTATCACCCCAGGAAAACTAACCATCGGAACTGGTAACCCAGCCTACGAGCCTTGGGTTGTTGGTGATGACCCTGCATCCGGCGAAGGTTTCGAAGCTGCTGTTGCATACGCGGTTGCCGAAAAGCTTGGCTTTGCTAAGGAAGATGTTGTTTGGGTTAGAACAACTTTCGATGAAGCAATTGCTCCGGGACCTAAGAACTTTGATTTCAACTTGCAGCAGTATTCGATTACCGAAGAGCGTAAAGCAAACGTTGATTTCTCTTCTGCATATTACGAAACAGCGCAGGTTGTTGTGACCACCGCTTCTTCACCAGCAGCCGGTGCTACAAGCATTGCCGATCTGAAGAACTTCTTGATTGGTGCTGCAACCGGTACCACCTCCTATGATGCAATCGTAAATGTCATCAAGCCAACTCAGGCTGCTCTTGCCTTCAACAACAACGATGATGCAAAAGCAGCTTTGACCAGCGGTCAGGTTGATGCAATTGTTTTGGATCTTCCAACAGCGCTTTACGCATCTTGCTGTGAGCTAGACGGTGGAACACTAATCGGTCAACTGCCAACAGCAGATAAGGGCGATCAATTCGGTCTAGTTTTGGACAAAGGTTCAAAGCTAACCGCAGCAGTTACCAAGGCTGTTGATGATCTTCGTGCCGATGGAACACTCGCTGCGCTAGAGGAGAAGTGGCTAACCGCTGACGCGGGTATCCCAGTTCTGAACTAGGAATGTCTAACGATAAAGCTCGGCCTCAAGCTCTTTCTCAAATTGAGCTTGAGCGCCGGGCTTTTCGTAAATCTAGGAAACAAAAATCAACCCTGGTGGCTTTTGTTAGCACCATTGCCTTCGCTGCAATCGCCTGGTTCACCATAGTCAATGCGCCTGGTTGGGATCGTGTTGAACAGAGCTTCTTTGATTTAGAAACTATGCAGGCTGCCCTGCCAAAAGTTCTCGATGG
>JAURKU010000042.1 GCA_030831605.1 Rhodoluna sp. | reverse complement strand
TTCGGCGGCCATAGCGAGAGGGAAACGCCCGGTTACATTCCGAACCCGGAAGCTAAGACTCTCTGCGCCGATGGTACTGCAAGGGGGACCTTGTGGGAGAGTAGGACACCGCCGGACTTAATTTACGAAAATGGCCACCTTATTAGGTGGCCATTTTTGTTTAAAGCATTACTTAGACTTGAAAGAGATCATGACAGATAAACCAGAGCGGCGAAACCCGGCAAAGCCTGCCACTCGTGCAAACGAGAGGCGAACTGGTGCTAGTGAAAATCGGCCGGAATGGCAAACCAGGGTATCTCGCCCAAGGCGAGACGATGAGGAAAAATCCCCATTGATTCCTGATGAGATCACTGAAAATGATTTGGACATGGGGGTTAGAGTCCAACTCAAGACACTCACTGCAGAAAATGCCGAAATGACTGCCCGCCACTTGGCCATGGTTAACCTCCTACACGAGGCAGACCCAGAATTGGCCCACAAGCACGCCAAAGCTGCCGCCAAACGTGCTGGCCGGATAGCCGTGGTTCGTGAAACTTTAGGCGTAACGGCTTATTTAGTTGGTGATTACGCTTTGGCATTGCGCGAATTGACAACTTATAGGCGCATCTCTGGATCAAACGATCAACTTCCGCTAATGGTGGACTCCGAACGAGGGCTCGGCAGGGCCGAACGTGCCTTAGAGCTCGGCAGATCTGTCGATCGCAGCAAATTACCGATTACAGTTCGAGTGAACCTAGCCATTGTTTTGTCAGGTGCGCGACTCGATTTGGGGCAAACGGAACTGGCTCTAGCTGAACTAGAGATCCCAGAATTGAACCCCGCCAAAGCTTATGAGTTTTCCCCAGCCCTCTTCCGCGCATACGCGGAAACCCTTATACTCTTGAAAAGAGTTAGTGAAGCCAAGCGTTGGAGCGATTTAGCAGACAAAGCAGAAATTCACTTCTCTGGGGAAGTAAACCCCGAGAATGAAGTTTTCTCCGTAGTAGAGGAGATCAGAATTCCCGAGGTGTCCAAACCGGCGCGACAATCTAGAAAATCCCAGCATGACGTCGTGGCCAGGACACCTCGGGATCCTTCATTTAAGCGAGAAAATAGAGACATGGCAGAAAACTCGGAAAAACCAGACAAATCGGACAAACCAAAACGCCCACCTTTTGAGAAGAAGCAAAGTAATTTTGGGCCACCACCAAGAGGCGGCGGTAAGGGGAACAAGGGCTTTGGTGGACCACCGAAGGGACGCAGCCGAGGCCCCGGTCGTGGCCGCTAACCATATTTGGGGCGAATTTGATTTACTCTTAGCTGATTTAGACGGGGTGGTCTACGAGGGGGGAAGAGCAATTCATGGAGCTGTTCCAGCCATAAATCACTTGCAGCAAAGCCAGATCGACATAGGATACGTCACTAATAATTCTTCGCGCTACCCCGAGACTATTGCCGAACAACTTTGTGGCTTTGGACTTAATGCCAAAGCTGAGGAAATTATTTCCTCGGCAAAAACTGCAGTTGAACTGCTTGGGACCAAAATTAGTTCGGGTTCAAAGGTTTTGGTAGTTGGTGGCGACGGACTAAAGAGATATGTTGCCGAAGCGGGTTTTCAAATAGTTGCAACCAGTGAAGATCGACCGCTTGCAGTCATTCAAGGCTTTTCCCCTGATGTGAATTGGAAAGACTTGGCAGAGGCATCCTACTCAATTCAAAACGGTGCAATATGGATTGCGACTAATAGTGATTGGACGCTTCCGCAAGAGCGTGGCATCGCCCCTGGTAACGGAACGTTAGTAAGCGCAGTTCACACTGCGGTAGGTCAGTTTCCAATCGTGGCTGGCAAACCAGAACCCGAGATTTTTAGAACTGCACTTAGAGTATTCAATCCAGAATCTGCAATTTTTGTCGGTGACCGACTCGAGACCGATGTACTCGGTGCAAAACGAGCGGGGATTAGTTCGGCAATCGTGCTCACTGGAATTGCAACTAAGAAAGATTTATTAGCTGCGAGTGTTGATGAACGCCCAGATTACATTCTCGACACATTAGCGGATTTAACTCGTGATTACCCCAAGCTTCGTCAAACAAAGCGAGGCTGGCGTTGCGGCGATGCGGAAGTGGAATTGCTAGGTGATAAGGTTTTGGTGATTTCCGGAGACCCTTATTCAACGGATGCGCTTCGGGCAGCCTGTAGGGTTATTTGGAATGCAGAAAAGCACATACACTTTCTAGATGTTCAACCAGAGCTTTATGCCAAGGAGAAAACCAATGAATGAACAACAAAAACCTATTCACGAAGTTGTCGAGGAAATTACCCAACTGGATCTTTCCGAACAGCCGGAGGCGTTTTCGAAACTGCATGACCAGCTTGACCTTGAGTTGAACCGAGCAGATACCGATAGTGAAGCTCAGTGACTCCGATTCGCCTAGATTTGGCCCTTGTTGAACGAGGCTTAGCTAGGTCAAGGAATCAAGCAGCCGCACTTATTGAAAGCGGTCGAGTCTTTATAAACGGTAAAGAAGCCAAGAAGTCTTCTCAACAGGTTGCTTCAGATCTTGAAATAGTCGTCCTTCAGGCTGAAGATTACGTTTCTAGGGCTGGCCATAAACTTGCCCACGCGCTAAAAGAGTTTGATATTGCCATTTCAGGGAAAATCTGTCTCGATGTTGGTGCTTCAACCGGCGGTTTTACGGACGTCTTACTCAGAAACGGCGCAAGTCAAGTCATAGCCTTGGACGTAGGCCATGATCAGATAAATCCAGCCCTGCTGGAAGATCAGCGGGTTATCAATCTTGAGAATGTGAATGCAAGGGAAATCGGTATCTCACTTCTGACCAAACTCACTGGCCTGAGGCTAACCCAGGAGACCATCAAAGTTGTTGTTGCAGATCTTAGTTTTATCTCACTGACTCTAGTAATTCAGCAAATATCAGAAGTTGCCCCCAAAGCCGATATGGTACTTCTGATTAAGCCGCAATTTGAAGTGGGCAAGAGTTCTCTGGAGGCATCCGGAATCGTCAATGACTATCGACTTCGAGCCCATGCCATCCGCCAGGTCATTGAATCAGCCAAATCGAGTGGTCTAGGTCTCCATGGCCTAGTCAAATCACCTTTACCTGGCACTCATGGCAACCAGGAGTACTTGGCCTGGTTTAGTGCTGTGGAGACTAACTGGGGTATTGACTGGTCTGGCAGAATTGATGAACTAGCCAAATCAAAGGGCTAAATTAGTTATTACGAAGGCGGTGGGTATGAGTCAAAACCGGAATGTCTTGCTAGTGGCTCACACTGGTAGACAAGACGCGGTTGCCGCCTGCGTTGAAGTTATTGAGCAACTTCTAGCTGCTGGCCTAAGTCCGGTGATGACCCCCGAGCAACTTGTTGAGCTGGAAGAGTTTTTATCTGAATCTAATCAACCTCGCGAAATCCTGAAGGATGTAAAAGAGCTCGGTGTGGTAATCGCAGAGGCAGACCTGGAACTGGTCATGGTTTTAGGTGGCGATGGGACAATACTCAAAGCTGCCGAGATTGTTAGGGAAACCGCTACACCACTTATGGGAATTAACCTTGGGCATGTTGGTTTTCTTGCTGAAAGTGAAAGAGCTGGACTATCTAATGCAGTTTCAAGAGTTGTGGCTCGTGACTACGTGGTCAAGGAACGTCTAACCGTTGACGTTCGCGTACTTGTTGCCGGTAAAGAGGTCTACCGCAGCTGGGCATTGAATGAAGCCACTGTCGAAAAAAGTGCCGCAGAGAAGATGTTAGAAGTTGTTCTGGAAATCGACAGCCGGCCGCTTTCAACTTTCGGTTGTGATGGAGTAATAATTGCAACTCCAACAGGTTCTACCGCCTATGCATTTAGCGCAGGGGGCCCGGTGGTTTGGCCAGGGGTTGATGCAATGCTAATGGTCCCGCTATCAGCTCACGCACTGTTTGCTAGGCCAATGGTAGTTAGCCCTTCCTCGCTGGTTGCCGTTGAAGTATTGGAGAGATCTTCTGGAACGGGAGTTTTGTGGTGCGATGGCCGGAGAACACATGATCTTCCTGTTGGTGCACGCGTTGAGGTAAGAAAATCTGAAAAGCCAGTCAGGTTGGCGAGACTTCGAATTGGCCCATTCACCGACCGTTTGGTAAATAAGTTTTCCCTACCCGTTGCTGGTTGGCGTGGCCCGGTCGAACCTGACAAATAGTTCAAATGATTGAAGAAATACAAATATCTGACCTTGGCGTAATCAAAAACGCCGAACTGGTTTTTTCACCCGGCTTTACAGTGCTAACTGGTGAAACTGGTGCCGGTAAAACTATGGTGCTCACTGCGTTAGGGTTACTGCTGGGGGAGAGATCTGACTCAGCGTTTATTAGAGCTGGAGCGGCGCAAACAAATGTCACTGGGGCATGGCGAATTTCTTCAGAACACCCTGCTGCGACTCGCATTGAAGAAGCTGGCGGATTAGTTGATGATGGGCAAATACTTCTCGGCAGAACCGTTTCAGCTGATGGGCGATCAAAAGCAGTTGCTGGCGGCAGACAAATCCCCGTTGGATTACTAAGTGAGATTGGCTCGGAATTAGTCGTTGTTCATGGTCAATCTGACCAGATCAGGCTTAAATCTCAGACTGCACAGCGTGAGGCTCTGGACAAATTCGCTGGAGCCGAGCATCAGGGTCTGCTAATTCAATACCAGGCTCTCTTTAATTTGTGGCGCGAAATCCAAAGAAAGCTAAATGACGCGCAAAGCGGTAAAGAAAAAATAGCTTTAGAAAAATCGGAGCTTACTGAAGCTTTGGAGTTTTTGGGCAAACTAAATCCTAAGCAAAATGAAGATGTTGAATTGCAGGAACTTGCTCAGCGGCTAACCCACACGGAAGCGCTACGAAATGCTGTTGGCATGGCCCATGATTTACTGCAGAATGATGATTTTGAAATTAGTGACGCTGTTGAGCAAATTGGTAAGGCCCGGAAAGCGCTCGAAAGCGCTGTGAACTACGACGCCAGTTTGGAAAATGACGCTCAGGCGCTGAGAGATTTCAGCCAACAACTTAGCGAGATTGTGGCTAATCTTTCTAGCTATTTGGCCTCAATTGAAGGTGACGGAAAACTAGATATTGATCAGATCCAGGAACGTAGAAGCGAACTTTCTTTAGCCATGCGCCGATATGGGCCAACTCTCGAAGATGTCATCACCTTCCAGGAAAATGCCAAGATAAGACTTGCCCAACTCAGCGGTGGGGAAGAGTCGATTGAAAAGTTGCAGTCAGAATTGTCGCTAAGACAAGAACAATTGCAGGATTTGGCTGAGAGAATTTCGGTCAGCAGAAAAGCGGCTGCAGAGCAACTAGCCAGCAGGGTATCAGCGGAGCTATCAGCTCTAGCAATGGCTGATGCCACCTTGAAGGTGAATGTTGAAAGCACGGGCGAATTAGGCACTAGTGGAGCGGACAACGTCAGTTTTCTCTTGCAGCCATACACTGGAGCAGAGGCCCGCCCGATAGCTAAGTCAGCATCTGGTGGCGAGCTGAGCAGAATCATGCTTGCTCTTGAGGTAGTGCTTTCAGAATCTGAAACTGCAGTGACATTTATCTTTGATGAAGTTGATGCTGGGGTTGGCGGGGCAGCCGCTATCGAAGTCGGAAAGCGCTTGGCGGCATTGGCAAAAAGTGCTCAGGTTATTGTGGTCACTCATTTAGCTCAGGTTGCGGCGTTTGCTAATAATCACTTGGTCGTTATCAAGAGCGCTGCGGGTGAGGTTACCGCGAGCGATATCAGGTCAGTTAGCGGTAGCGATCGAGCAACCGAACTCGCTCGAATGCTGTCCGGGCTTCAAGACTCGGCTTCGGCCCAGAGCCACGCCAATGAATTGCTTAGCATGGCTAGTAACAGCTAAGTCATTTCGGAGTGTCGCGATTACCATTTGTCGAATAATGTGCTCCGATGCTAAGGTTAAATTCCATGGCTGATGCGATGGATTCTGGTAAAACAAGACAAATTTTCGTGACCGGTGGTGTCGCGTCTTCTCTCGGTAAAGGTCTGACCGCTGCCAGCTTAGGAAATCTGCTTAGAGCGCGCGGGTTAACTGTAGTGATGCAGAAATTGGACCCTTATCTAAATGTCGATCCAGGTACCATGAACCCATTTCAGCACGGTGAAGTTTTCGTTACCGATGATGGTGCAGAAACCGATTTGGATATTGGCCATTACGAGAGATTCCTAGATATAAACCTAAACCAAGCTGCGAATGTGACAACTGGGCAGATATATAGTGAAGTAATTCGTAAGGAACGCGCCGGCAGCTATCTGGGGGATACCGTTCAGGTTATCCCACACATTACTGATGAGATTAAGCGCCGGATGCGTCTGCAGGCTTTTCTTGATCCAGCTCCAGATGTGATCATCACGGAAATCGGCGGGACTGTTGGAGATATCGAATCTCAGCCGTTTATTGAGGCGGCGAGACAGGTTAGACACGAACTAGGCAGAGATAAAGTCTTTTTCGCTCACGTTTCTCTTGTTCCTTATCTAGCACCAAGCGGAGAGCTAAAGACTAAGCCAACGCAGCACTCCGTTGCGACTTTACGTTCCATCGGTATTCAGCCAGACGCAATCGTTTGTCGAAGCGATCGCCCTATTGGCGAGAGCATCAAGAAAAAGATTGCCCTGATGTGTGACGTTGATTTAGCCGCGGTGATAAACGCTGCAGATGCCAATAGCATCTATGACATTCCAAGTGTCATTCATTCGGAAGGTCTTGATTCCTACATCATCAAGCACCTTGGACTAGATGCTAAGGAAGTGGACTGGACACGCTGGTCGAGCGTTCTAAAGGCCGTTCATGAACCGGTAGCCGAAGTTTCTGTTGCATTAGTTGGTAAATACATAGATTTGCCAGACGCCTACCTATCGGTAACTGAAGCTCTACGTGCTGGCGGTTTCGCCGAGCAGGTAAAGGTAAATATAAAGTGGGTGGCTAGCGATCTTTGCGAGTCGGAAGAAGGAGCTAGAAATCATCTATCTGATGTTGATGCAATCTGTGTTCCGGGTGGTTTCGGTGTTCGCGGAATCGAAGGCAAACTTGGCGCGCTTAAGTTTGCTAGGGAAAACGGCATTCCAACTTTAGGCCTCTGTCTTGGACTGCAGTGCATGGTTATTGAGTTTTCAAGAAATATCCTTGGTCTGGAAGGCGCTTCATCCACCGAGTTCGAACCGGAAACAAAACATCCGGTGATAGCAACAATGGCTGAACAGGTGGACATTCTTGCTTCAGGGGATATGGGTCACACTATGCGACTTGGTTTATTTGAAGCAAAACTTACCCCAGGTAGCGTGGTGGCTGAAACTTACGGCTCGACTACTGTTAGCGAAAGACACCGTCATCGTTACGAAGTGAACAATTCCTATAGAGACCAAATTTCCGAGGCCGGTTTAGTATTTTCTGGAACTTCACCAAATGGTGATTTAGTTGAGTTTGTTGAATTACCGAGAGATGTTCACCCTTATTACGTTGCTACCCAAGCACATCCTGAATTTCTTTCGAGACCAACCAAAGCTCATCCGCTATTTCACGGTTTGATTCGAGCAGCGCTTGCTGGACGTTTGTTTGATAATCAGGTGGAGTAATCCACATGTCAACTCGGCGCGAGATTTCTGTTCATCCTGGACTTACGCCAGCACAAATTACCAGTTATCTCATTGAAAACCTTGGGGCTGCTTCTATGAGAATGGCAGCGGATGGTTAAACTAGTCGGGCAAATTGATGACTATCTGAGGCATCTAACTATTGAGCGAGGTATGGCTAAAAATACCCTGCTTGCCTATCGGCGCGATCTCGGCATCTATCGCGAATTTTTTGAACAGCGGGGCATCGTCCAAGCGCAAGAAGTTACCGAAACAGATATAAAGGACTTTGCTCAACATCTGGTCAACAGCAAGGGGCTTGTTGCTACCTCGGTGGCGAGAGTCCTTGCTGCGGTTCGTGGTTTCCACAAATTTCTTCTATTAGAAAATTTAGTAGCGGATGACGTGGCGGTAAAAGTTAAGCCACCTAAATTGCCAAAACGACTACCCAAAGCAATTTCAATCAGCGAAATCGAACAGTTGTTGAAAGCTTCCGGTCCTGATCCAGATGATCCGAACCCTGTGGCGGCTGAATTAATTAGAATTCGTGACCGAGCCATACTAGAGCTTCTATACGCAACTGGGGCTAGAGTCTCAGAGCTAGTGAATATGGACGTGGATGATCTAGTCGATCCAGAAATAGTTAGGCTCTTTGGCAAGGGATCGAAAGAGCGCCTAGTACCAGTAGGTCGTTTTGCTCAGGCTGCCTTGGCAAGTTATCAAGTCAGAGTTCGGCCCAATCTAGCCAAACTTTCAAAAGGTTCTCCAGCGCTATTTTTGAATCAGCGGGGGACCCGTTTGTCGAGACAGTCGGTTTGGCAGATTATCGCCGACTCAGCAAAGCGAGCCAAATTAGAGCGGGAAGTTTCCCCACATACCTTTCGCCACTCCTTCGCGACGCACCTACTGGAGGGCGGTGCTGACGTCAGAGTCGTCCAGGAGCTACTTGGCCACGCTTCGGTGTCGACTACCCAGATCTATACCCTTGTTACGGTTGATGCGCTGAGGGAGATATATGCGACGGCTCACCCACGGGCTCAGCGTTAGACTAGGTCTGAACTTATAGTCTTTCAAGTAGCAAAATTCACCTTCTTACTGCTGTGAAGCCAGAGAGGAAACCAGTCATGTCAGGCAAGAATACCGACCGAAGGTTTCCAACACCGAAGCGGTTAACCAGTCACGGTCCAGCCCGAGTGATTGCACTATGTAATCAAAAAGGTGGCGTTGGAAAGACGACAACCACCATAAATACAGCAGCAGCACTCGCCGAATATGGCCGCAGAGTACTTTTAGTAGATTTTGATCCCCAAGGAGCGCTCACCAGGGGTTTGGGTATTGAGCCAGAAGACGGCCAGACCATCTACGAATTGATGATCAACCGTAAATTAAAAACCGCGGACATGATTTTGAATACCCAAATAGAGGGTTTGGATATAATCCCAGCCAATATCCAACTTTCTGCTGCAGAAATTCAACTTGTTGCTGAAGCCGGTCGCGAGAAAATACTTGCGGCAGTGCTCCGGCCGGTGCTTGGTGATTATGACGTGGTGATGATCGACTGTCAGCCTTCACTTGGTTTGCTTACAGTAAATGCCCTAACTGCTGCAAACGGAGTGATGATTCCAGTTGCCTGTGATTACTTCGCGCTGAAAGGCTTAGAGCTACTAATTCAAAACACAGTGGAACTGGTAAAGGATCGATTGAACGAGTCGCTAAAGATTGACGGAATCTTGGCAACTATGTATGACCCGAGAACACTGCACTCTAGAAATATGTTAAATCAACTGAATGAAGAGTATGGGGACACGGTTTTCCGTTCAGTAATCAAGTTAACTGTGAAGTTCAAAGATTCCTCTGAGCGTGGCAAACCGGTGACTGTATATGCCCCGTCTTCGGAGGCTGCGGAATTGTATCGGGCTGTCGCACGTGAAATGGTGGACCGTGGCTGTGCCCCATAACGATGTTGATGACCTAACAGGTTCTAAATTCTCGCTAAGTGTTGGAAGTTTCGAAGGACCTTTTGATCTATTACTATCCTTGATTGCCAAGCATCAACTGGATATCACCTCTATTTCGCTAAGCAAGGTAACCAACGATTTTATTGAGTTCGTCAGAACACTGGAAGAGGCTGACCAGCTTGATCAAGCCAGCGAGTTTTTAGTCGTGGCGGCGACACTTTTAGATCTAAAAATTGCAGAACTATTGCCCAAGGGAGAAGTTGTTGACCCAGAGGATGTCGCACTTTTAGAGGCAAGGGATCTACTTTTTGCCAGGTTGCTTCAATACCGAGCCTTCAAGGAAATATCTGCATGGTTCCAAAACGCAATCAGCTTAGAAGATCGTAGAATTTATCGCTCAGTTCGACTTGAAGACAAGTTCCGTGCTCAACAACCAGAACTGATTTGGACACTAAGTGTCGAAGATTTTGGAAGGCTTGCTGAAGAGACTCTTACTCCGCGTGAGATACCCACTGTTGGGCTAACCCACCTACACGCACCAAGAGTATCGATACGCGAGCAGGCTGCTGAAGTTGTTTCAATGCTTCGATCGGCTAAGACCCTAACTTTCCGAGAGTTAATATCCTCGGTAAAAGATCGAGCAATCCTGATTGCTCGGTTCCTCTCAATTCTTGAGCTCTACCGGCTAGGAGCAGTTGCATTTGAGCAACAGGAATCACTTGGCCCACTGCAGATAACTTGGCGAGCCGAGAATTTTGATGAAAGCGAACTATCAGCACTTGGAGATGATTATGACTCTTGATAACAATCAGCCGGATGAAAGCATCATGCCGGATAACTCTTTAGATGACTCGCTCTATGGAGCTGTTGAGGCGATCTTGATGGTTGCCGAGCTACCACTATCTTTGGTTCACATTGCTGCGTCGCTTGACACACCTGTAGATAGGGTTCGCGAAGCAATCAACAAATTGAAAGCTGATTTCGATGGAAGCGATGGTTCTCGAGCCAGAGGATTTGAGCTACGAGAAGTAGGCGGCGGTTGGCGGATTTTCGTTAGAACCGATTTCGAATGGGCAGTACGAGAGTTTATCGCCAATGAAAACCCAACTAAGTTATCGCAGGCCGCATTGGAAACCCTGGCTGTGATTGCTTACCGGCAACCAATTGCCAGAGGTCAGATTGCCTCAATACGTGGGGTAAACGTTGACACCGTTATCAAGACATTGCTAAGTCGTGGTTTGATAACGGAGCTATTCACTGACAGTGAAACCGGTGCTATCAACTATGGAACCACAGAAACTTTCCTAGAAACCCTCGGGATAAACACCTTGGATGATCTGCCGCTGATTAGCCCATTCTTGCCAGGGATCAACGAAGCTTTGGAGTCTGAAAGCTCGAGCGAGAGATAGTTCAGATGTCAGATAGCGCTGAAGGAGTTCGCCTTCAAAAAGTATTAGCTAATGCTGGAGTTGCCTCACGGCGAGCCAGCGAGGAGCTAATTCTTGCTGGCGCGGTGAAAGTAAATGGCCGAGTAGTTAAGGAATTAGGTACCAGGATAAATCCGGAGCAGGACAAGGTTTCCGTTCGCGGAACACCAATCCAACTCGATGCTAGTCGGGTTTACCTAGCCTTGAATAAGCCGGTCGGTGTTATTTCTTCTATGTCCGATGAGTTCGGCAGACCAGATCTAGCTCAATATGTTCCTCGAGACGATCGGGTCTATAACGTCGGTCGCCTGGATGCAGATACATCAGGGTTAATTATTTTGACCAACGATGGAGATTTGGCAAATGTGCTGGCCCATCCCAAATATGGCGTCACAAAGACTTACCTGGCTAAGGTCGAGGGACAGGTTGCCGCTCAAGATATTCAAAAACTTCTTTCCGGGGTTGAACTTGAAGATGGTTTGATGCAGGCAGATAAAGCAGTCTTGGTGGATAGCAAAATCAACGAATCCTTGATTGAAATTGTGATCCATTCTGGAAAAAACAGAGTAGTCCGCAGAATGTTTGATGTTATTGGTCATCCGGTGATGGAATTAGTGCGCCGTCAATTTGGGCCAATTCAACTGGGTCCGCTTAAACCTGGTCAGACAAGACTACTTAGCAAGGTTGAAGTTGGCGCTCTACTTAAAGCAGCTCAGAACACTTCAAAGCCCAGGACGATACCGGCAAAACGTGGGCCGAAACCGAGAGGACGAAGGAATTGGTAATTAGAGCTATTCGAGGAGCAATCCAATTAGATTCCGATGAGCGTGAGCACTTACTGAAGCTTACCGCCGAGCTTTTAGCCAAGATGATGCACGCGAATAATCTGCACACTGATCAGCTAATTTCGATACTTTTCACGGCGACACCTGATATCACCAGTGAATTTCCGGCGCTCGCAGCCCGTGAATTAGGTTTGGGTGATGTTCCACTGATGTGCTTTGTTGAGATGAATGTCACTGGGGCCATGCCTCGAGTCATTCGGGTAATGATTAACGCTGAACTGGATATTCCTAGAGCTGAAGTTCAACATGTTTATCTTCGTGGCGCGACTGCTCTAAGACTGGATATTGCGCAGTGACAGCAAGAACAAAGGGTCAAGTTCACATTATTGGCTCGGGGCTGCTTGGTACCAGCATCGGCCTAACCCTCAGAAAAATTGGCGTTGACATTTCACTTGAAGACTCATCGCCAGCTACTTTGAAACTAGCTATTGATTTTGGAGCGGGGCGAGAACTTAGACCGGAAGATGATGTTTCTCTGGTCGTTGTTTGTGTCCCACCGGACGCTGCTGCCGATAAGGTACTTGAAGCGTTGGAGCGTTTTCCGAATGCTGCGGTTACTGACGTTGCCAGCGTGAAGTCCGCAATTTTAGAAACTGTTCGTGAAAAAGCCGAAGAATCATTTCGCTACGTTGGCTCGCACCCGATGGCCGGTCGTGAAAAAGGCGGGGCGTTGAATGGCAGACCAGATCTTTTTGTTGGTAGGCCTTGGGTGATTATCACCGATGAGGCAGCCGAAACAGAGGTTATCAATCGCGTTGAAGCCCTAGCACTCGATCTAGGTGCAACAACGGTAAGGATGAGTGCCGCAGAGCACGATTCCGCAGTTGCCTTGGTCTCGCATACGCCGCAACTTTTGGCAAGTTTATTGGCTGCGCGGTTAGTTGACGCGGATGAATCAGCCCTTGGTCTTTCCGGTGCCGGACTTCGGGACACGACTCGCATTGCAGCTAGCGATCCGACTCTTTGGCTCCAGATAGTGTCGGCAAATTCAGAACGTCTAGTTCCAATTTTGAAGCATTTCGAGCAGGATCTAACAAAGTTAATTTCCGCACTCGATGAACCAGGCGCAACCGGTTCACTTTCGGTTATTGCTGCCGCACTTTCTAAAGGTAACTTGGGGATTGCTCGTATTCCTGGCAAGCACGGCGGAAACAGCACCTCTTATGCTCGAGTGACGGTGATGATAGATGACAAGCCAGGTGAACTTGCAAGGTTACTTACCGAAATAGGAGATGCGGGTATAAACCTGGAAGATCTATCGCTAGATCACGCAAGTGGTGCATGGATTGGTTTGGTTGAACTTTCGGTTCTTCCTGAAACAGAAACTGAGCTAATTCAACTCTTGAGCAAGAAGAACTGGAAGTTGGCTGGCTAAATGCATATTGTTGCCGTTGATGGACCAGCCGGTTCTGGAAAATCTAGTGTTAGCCGAGAAGCTGCGAAAGTTCTTGGCTTTGGCTATCTAGACACCGGGGCGGCCTATCGTGCACTAACCTGGGCAGGCTTAAACAAGCAATTCGAGGTTTCAGGATTATCTGCCACAGAAATTGGTCTCCACTTTGACTATTCAATTTCCCTAGATCCAGAGAACTACTGGGTCAAAGTTGGACAACAAACCGTTACCGAAGAAATTCGGGGATCTGAAGTGGCAGTTAAGGTCAGTGAGATTGCCCAAAACCCCGAGGTGAGAAAATACATGCTTGTTTTGACCAGAGCCTTGGTTCAGGGAAGCGGTTATTCAGGTGTAATTGTGGAAGGAAGGGACATCACAACAGTGATTTTCCCTGAAGCTCAAACCCGAGTCTTACTTACTGCAACAGAGGAAGTTAGAATTAGTAGGCGAGAGGCGGAGTTACCTCCAGGTTCCTTGACCAGTAAACAGGTTTCGGAACGCGATAAGACAGATGCAAAAATCGTTGATTTTATGGCACCGGCCGCCGGAGTTAGTTTGCTGGACACAACAAATTTGACATTCAATCAGAGCGTCGCTGCCCTGGTTGATTTAGTGCGAAAAGAACAGGATTAGTCTGATGGATGACCAAGAGTTTGACTTTGACTCGGCTGATCCTGAATTTTCCAAGCGGTTAGAAGCAATTTCTAGCGAAGAGGAAATATCCCGAGCCAGAGCTCTTCGAGCAGGTCTAGCCGATTACGAGCTGGATGATGAAGATATTCAGATTCTCGAGGAATTGGGTGAAGCCGAGGGCAAACCTGTTCTCCTGCCAGCGCTACCGGTCCTTGCAATTGTTGGTAGACCGAATGTTGGAAAGTCTGCTCTAGTCAATAGAATCCTTGGACGCCGAGAGGCAGTTGTCGAAGATAAGCCGGGTGTTACCAGAGATCGAGTCTCCTATAAAGCGGAGTGGAATGGTCGACGTTTCACTCTCGTCGATACCGGTGGTTGGGAACCAGATGCCAAGGGCATCGACAAATCGGTTGCCTTGCAGGCAGAAATAGCTGTTGAACTAGCCGACGCAGTATTGTTTGTGGTTGATTCAACTGTTGGTCCCACTTCAACTGATGAACGTGTAGTAAAGATGCTGCGCCAAACCAAAAAGCCAGTGCTACTAGTGGCAAATAAAGTTGACGATGAAAGGCAGGAGGCAGAGGCCAGCGCACTTTGGTCGCTCGGCTTGGGGCAACCTTATCCGGTGTCAGCTCTGCACGGTCGAGGAGTTGCCGACCTATTAGACGAGTCATTGAAAGTCTTGCCTGAGATATCTGCCGTTGCCAAACAAGAATTCGGCGGACCAAGAAAAGTTGCAATCATTGGAAGACCTAATGTTGGTAAATCTTCGCTACTGAATAAAGCGACAGGAACTGAAAGAGCAATTGTTAATGAATTAGCTGGGACCACTCGGGATCCGGTTGATGAGCAAGTTGAACTTGGTGGCAAAATATGGCGTTTCATTGATACAGCTGGAATTAGACGCAGAGTTCACCTAAGCCAAGGTGCCGACTTCTATGCATCACTTAGAACCGCTGCCGCACTTGAGCGGGCTGAAGTTGCCATTGTCGTGTTTGATGTAACGCAAAAAATAAGTGAAGCCGATATTCGAATAGTAGACCTTGCTCTTGATTCTGGACGCGCTTTGGTTTTAGCCTTCAATAAATGGGATGAATTGGATGAGGATCGCAGAGATTACCTAGAGCGTGAAATCGAGCAAGATCTAGCACACGTCTCTTGGGCACCGAGGGTGAATATCTCGGCAAAAACTGGAAGACATCTCGAGAAATTAGTCCCAGCTCTGGAAGTGGCCCTTGCCTCTTGGGATACCCGTATTGCAACCGGCAAATTGAACGCCTTTGTCTCAGAATTGGGCATGGAGTTCCCGCATCCAGTTAGAGGGGGAAAGCAGCCGAGGATACTTTTTGCCACTCAGGCCAGTTCTCGTCCGCCTAAGTTCGTTCTATTCACGACGGGCTTTCTTGACCCTGGTTATCGACGTTTTATCATCCGCAAGCTTCGCGAGACTTACGGGTTTGAAGGTTCCCCAATTGAATTGGCTATGCGAGTCAGGGAAAAACGCAAGCGTTAAACTTATTCGATACGGGCTATAGCGCAGCTTGGTAGCGCACTTGACTGGGGGTCAAGGGGTCGTGGGTTCAAATCCCGCTAGCCCGACAAAAAAGAAAGGTAATAATGGCGGAGCAGAACATGCAGCTAAGCGACAAAGTGCTGACCTGGCCAAACTTACTTAGCGCCCTTAGGTTGTTACTGGTTCCAGTTTTTCTCTGGTTGATTTTGATAGATCAAAACCTCTTTGCATTTGCCATACTTGCCTTTTCGAGTTTTACCGATTGGCTAGATGGCTTTCTTGCCAGAAAACTAAATCAAATGTCGAGACTAGGTCAGCTCCTCGATCCGGCTGCTGATCGACTTTTCATCCTGGCAACACTTATTGGACTTGCAGCAACCAGCCAGGTCCCTTGGTGGCTTGTTTTCGTCATCGTGGCTCGGGATGTGCTGTTATTTTTCACACTCCCATTTTTGGCCCAGGTTGGCTATGGGCCATTACCGGTGAATTACACCGGGAAGGCGGGCACTTTTGCCTTGCTTTATGCCTTCCCACTCCTACTACTTCCAGCAGTTTTGCCTGATCCGTTCGATATCTGGATTTACCCAATAGCTTGGGCTTTTGCCTTTTGGGGTATCTGGCTCTACTGGTGGACAGGAGGGGTCTATTTACTGCAGGTTCATAACATCAGGAAATTAGCCCGCCTAGATTCCACTATTGTTAAAACCTGAAGGAGTACCAGTGAACCAGTCGCAAAACCCAGGCAATAACGGTGGGGACGATGTCGAATCAACCAGAAATTTTGCTGATGAGATTCTAAGTAGCGATACCGATCAGCTTTCCGAAGAAGACCAAGCTGCGGTAGCAGCCCTTCCTGCCGGAAACGCGCTGCTAATTGTTCGTCGCGGCCCTAATAAAGGTTCAAGGTTCCTACTAGATTCAGATTTAGCCACAGTGGGTAGGCACCCCAACTCGGATGTATTTCTTGACGACGTTACCGTCTCGAGACGCCACGCAGAAATTACCCGCTCCCAAGGGCATTTCAAAGTTAAGGATTTGGATTCCTTGAATGGAACCTATTTTGCAGGTGCTCGGGTAGACAGCGCTGATCTCAACAATGGCGCTGAACTGCAAATTGGCAAGTATCACTTCACTTTTTACTCTTCTGCTAAGGAGATCTAGTGTCTGCTAACGAAGCATCAAAGATTTTCCCTGTCAGGGCAGGAAAACTTCACACCATCGGCCGAGTTATTGAAATTCTGAAGCCGGAATTTCCCGATCTTTCACCGTCAAAAGTTCGCTTTTTAGAAGAGCAGGGACTTTGTAGTCCACTAAGAACGGAAGCGGGTTATCGCAAATACTCCGATCAGCACGTTGAAAGACTAAAACTGATTCTTGAGCTTCAGCGCGATAAGTTTTTGCCACTTAGGGTAATCAAAACATACCTTGATGACCTAGACAGCGGCAAACAACCTTCGCTGCCAACAGATACCAGAAGGCCAAGCGTTAACCGTAAGTTCAGCAAGCTCGAATTAATCGCTGAATCCGGAATAACAGAGACACTTTTGGCTGAGGCTCAATCACATGGCCTAATTGCTAAGGATAAGTTCGAGTACGGCGATATTGAGATCGCTCGTGCCTTGATGAGTTTGCAGCGTTTTGGCATTTCGGCCAGGCATTTGCGCGGAATTAAGTCGGCAGTAGACCGTGACTTAGGTCTAATTCAAGGTGTAGTGAACTCTGTGAAAAAGCAGAAAGATCCAGCAGCCAAATCTCGGGCGGCTTCTTATGCCAACGAGATTGAGTCGCAATTTGCAGTGATTCGTGCGGAACTTATTCGCGCCGTCATTGACAAGATTGACTAATGCGACACGCCGAAGAAGAATATTAAACGAGCTAAGTCGGCTGTAGCGGCAAGAATTAACACAAGCTTCAATAACTACTTGAATGTTGGAAGGGAGGCCAGGAATGACTATGAATGAACCGACGACTGAGACTGGCCGTATCGACCTAACTAAAGCAAGTGACTTTGCGTATCTTCAAGATGATTTGTTTGCCGAGACTCAGCCTTGGCACGATCCAAATGTTGGTTACCGTGGCACACTAGCGGCCGCGGCCGCGGGAATTACTTATCGTCAACTTGATTATTGGGATAGAACGAATTTAGTTGAACCGAGTGTCCGCGGGGCATCAGGATCTGGAACGCAGAGGCTTTATTCTTTCCGTGACATTCTTGTCCTGAAACTAGTAAAGCGATTTCTGGACACAGGAGTTTCTTTACAGCAAATCCGGATTGCTATTGCCCAGCTTCGCAAAGCAGGAATTAGCGACCTTGCCAAAATTACACTCATCTCCGACGGAGTAAAGGTTTACCTTTGTGCCTCGGAAAAGGAAATCATCGACCTTATCGATCAAGGTCAGGGTGTGTTTGGCATATCAGTGGGCAAGGTCTTCGGTGAGGTTGAAGCAACATTGACTACATTAGACCCAAGCCACATCGAGGAAATGGACGAACTTACCCTTCGCAGGCTCAACAAAAAGGCTATCTAGTCTTCGTCAGCTGACTGATTTTTTAGTTTCTTTATCTGTTTTTCAGTCAAAGTTTGTTTTAGTACTTCGTTGAACTTATCTTCATACTCAGGTGAAATAACTTTTTGCTCTTTGAGCTCAATTCTTTCAGCCTTAGCCTCAATCTTGGCTGCCGCTCTTCTACCATGGGCTTTACCATCATCGTGCTGTTCTTGGCTTCGATGGGCATAGCGGTTTCGCTGTTTGCCTGATTTACGCTCTCGTCCGCGCTTTGGATCTTCTTCTCGGAAGGAAATTTCTAATTTGGAAAGAAGCAAGTCAAGTTGATTGGCAATCTTCGCGGCTGACTGCCCAGGCCAACTGTGAATCGCACGCCCAGCACCTTGCGACTGGGAGATTGCGGACTTCTCTTCAAAAGCAACATCGATAAGAAGATCAGCATAAATCTCTGAAAGCTCATTCATCCTGAATTGGTGTTCAGCAAGCGATGGGCGAAGTCGGTTAACTACTACACCGGACAAACTTACTTGCCTGTTTACCTGCTTGCGAAGTTCTTCTAAAGCCTTCACCGCTTGTTCGACTCCGAGCACGGAGTTGAAAGTTGGTTCGGTAACCAACAGCACTCGATCTGATGCGACCCAAGCCATGCGAGTTAAGGCATTGATGCTCGGCGGAGTGTCGATTAAGACCAGATCGTAGTCATTTTCTACTCTGGAAAGACCTTCTTCGAGGTGCCAAAGCTGCTTGAAGCTGGGCTTGGCGATGTTTAGGTTAGTAAGTCTTGGTTGGGCTAGAAGAACATCAAGCTTTCCGGTCTGTCCCTTGGCCCAACTTGCCGCTACAATTGCTTTCATCACAGTGTTGTGTCGGGGCTTTTTGAGTACTTCGGCCACTGAGTATTCATAATCCCCAGCTGCACCTAAACCAGTACTGGTATTGCATTGCGGATCGAGGTCAACCACTAACGTCCGCAGGCCCTTGGCCATGGCGGCAGAGGCAAGACCGAGAGTTATCGTGGTCTTACCGACACCGCCTTTCAAGGCGCTAATGCTTAATACATGCACCTGACTAGGCTACCTTTCGATTTAGGTGCAACGCATCATTTGTTCGTTTCTAGGCACGCAAAGGAACTTAATGTTCAAGAAGATCTTGGTTGCTAACCGAGGTGAAATAGCCATTCGGGCATTCCGTGCTGCTTATGAACTAGGCGCCAAAACTGTTGCGGTATTTGCATACGAGGACCGTAATTCATCGCATCGGCTTAAATCAGATGAGGCTTACCAGATCGGAGAGATTGGGCATCCGGTTCGGGCCTATCTGGATGTTTCAGAGATCATCCGAGTGGCAAAAGAATCCGGTGCAGATGCAATCTATCCGGGATACGGCTTTCTTTCGGAGAACCCGGAACTTGCCGAAGCGGCAAAAGCAAACGGAATTGTCTTTATTGGCCCAGACTCGAAAGTTTTAGAACTTGCTGGAAATAAGGTGAACGCTAAAAAAGCTGCCGTCGCAGCTTCCGTTCCAGTTTTGAAGTCTTCTGCACAGTCAAGTGATGTTCAAGAACTTCTTCGCGATTCAAAAGAAATAGGATTCCCGCTTTTTGTAAAGGCGGTCGCTGGCGGTGGCGGTCGTGGCATGCGCCGAGTAAGTGAGTTTGAAAGTTTAGAGCCGGCGCTAGGCGAAGCCATGCGTGAGGCTCAGAGTGCCTTTGGTGATTCAAGAGTTTTTCTAGAGCAGGCAGTGATTAGGCCGCGGCACATTGAAGTTCAAATCTTGGCAGATTCAAAGGGCAACGTAGTCCACCTTTTTGAAAGGGACTGCTCAGTTCAGCGCCGCAATCAGAAAGTGATTGAAATAGCCCCAGCGCCAAATATTACTGAAGAGTTGAGGGCTAAGCTCTACCGCGATGCCATTAGTTTTGCGAAAGAAATCGGCTACGTTAATGCCGGTACGGTTGAGTTCTTGGTTGATACGGAGGGTCCGAATAAGGGTCGTCATGTTTTTATTGAAATGAATCCAAGAATTCAAGTTGAGCACACCGTAACTGAAGAAATTACCGAAGTTGATTTGGTCCAATCGCAAATGAGGATTGCCGCGGGGGAGAGCTTGGCAGATCTTGGGTTAAACCAGGAGAACATCGAATGGCACGGCTTTGCAATTCAATGCCGAATTACCACCGAAGATCCAACGGCAGGTTTCCGCCCAGATACTGGAAAAATCACCACCTACCGCTCACCGGGAGGAGCTGGTATCAGGTTGGATGGCGGTACCGCAACTACTGGAAGCGAAGTTAGCCCACATTTTGATTCACTTTTAGTAAAACTAATCTCTCGCGGACGCGACCTAAAGACCGCAGTTAGTCGAGCGCAGCGTGCTCTTGCCGAGTTTCGAATCAGAGGTGTTGCGACGAACATCGCTTTCCTGCAAGGCGTCCTAGCCGACGAGAGTTTTGCTAAAGGTGAAGTCACCACATCTTTTATAGATGAAAGACCAGAGTTACTGAACTCCTACCCATCGCAAGATCGCGGCACGAAGATTCTTAACTGGTTGGCCGATGTGACAGTTAACCAGCCTTATGGTTCTCGAGGTGATTTGGTCAGCCCCGCAGCTAAACTTCCGCAGGTTAATCTGCTCGAACCAACTCCGGCTGGATCTAAGGATTTACTAGCTGAACTGGGTCCAAAAAAATTCGCCGAGAATCTTAGAGCTCAGCAGAAAATTGCTATTACCGACACCACCTTCAGGGATGCGCACCAGTCGCTTTTGGCAACTCGGGTGCGCAGCCGAGATTTAGTTCAGATCGCGCCTTATCAAGCCAGGCTGTTACCGTCACTATTCTCAGTCGAAGCCTGGGGCGGTGCCACCTACGATGTTGCCCTTCGCTTTCTTGGCGAGGATCCCTGGGAGCGCCTCGATTCGCTTCGACAGGCTATGCCAAATATCTGTCTGCAAATGCTTCTTCGTGGCAGAAATACCGTTGGCTACACTCCATATCCCGAGCTGGTAACCAAATCATTCGTTGCGGAAGCGGCAGCTAGCGGGATTGACATATTTAGAATTTTTGATGCGCTAAACGACATAAACCAAATGTCCCCGGCCATCGATGCGGTCTTGGAAACTGGAACTTCAGTTGCTGAAGTCGGCATCTGTTATACCGGCGATCTGCTTAGCCCAACTGAGAATCTGTATACCATCGACTACTACCTGCAACTTGCAGAGCAAATTGCTAAAGCTGGAGCGCACATTTTTGCAATCAAGGACATGGCGGGGCTGCTCAGGCCTCAAGCTGCGGTAAAACTGGTTACCGCACTTAGAGATAACTTTGATCTACCAGTTCATTTGCATACTCACGATACCGCTGGCGGACAACTGGCTACACTAATGGCGGCTATCGATGCAGGTGTCGATGCTGTCGATGTCGCATCAGCACCAATGGCTGGAACCACTTCGCAGCCATCTGCATCTGCGTTGATTGCCGCTTTAGAAAACACTGATCGCGATCCTGGTATCTTGCTTGGCGCTATGACTCAGCTTGAACCCTATTGGGAAGCTGTCCGAAACGTTTATGCACCGTTCGAGTCTGGGCTGCCTGGTCCGACCGGTCGAGTCTATAAGCATGAGATACCCGGTGGGCAATTGAGTAATCTCCGCCAGCAAGCGATATCTCTAGGACTTGGTAATCAGTTCGAGCGTGTTGAAGATATGTATGCAGCGGCAAATGAAATTCTAGGTAGACCACCAAAAGTTACACCATCGTCAAAAGTTGTTGGTGATCTCGCTCTGCACCTTGTTGCAGTAAATGCCGATCCTGCTGATTTCGAGGAAAACCCGCAAAAGTATGACATTCCTGATTCGGTCGTGAACTTCATGGCAGGCGAGCTTGGCGATTTACCTGGTGGTTGGCCAGAGCCATTCCGCAGCAAGGTGTTAGCCGGAAGAGAAATCAAATTTACCGAGACCAAACTTAGCCAAGAAGACATTGCTACTTTGGAAGAGGAAAATTCCCAACCGCGACGCAAGACGCTCAATCGGCTACTTTTCCCAGGGCCTAATGCCGAGTTCGAGAAGTTCCGAGCCCATTACTCTAATTTGGATCCCGTAGAAACCCTTGATTACCTCTATGGGCTTGAGGCAGGCCATGAGCACGTAGTGGAGATTGCCAAGGGAGTGAGGCTGTTTATCGGACTGGAGGCAATCTCTGGCGCTGATACCAAAGGCTATCGCACCGTGATGACGACACTGAACGGCCAACTACGTCCAATTTTGGTTCGAGATAGAAAGATTGCAGTTAATGTGGTTTCGGCTATCAAGGCTAATTTGCAGGATCCAGCTGAGGTGGCGGCCCCATTTGCCGGTGTGGTAACGCTCTTAGTTGGGGAGGGTGCTCTTGTGGAGCCCGGTCAACCTGTGGCCACGATTGAGGCCATGAAGATGGAGGCGAGTATTACCGCCAATTTGGCTGGAAAAGTCTCAAAAATAGCGATTTCTAAGACCCAATCGGTTGAATCTGGGGACCTGATACTAATCGTCTCGCCAAACTAGCGAATAGACTTACCAGAGTAAAGATTCTGCTGGCGGCTTAGCCAGCTAAAAAACACGAAGGATTTTTGAGGCGCGTGTCAGAGAAGTCAGAAAAACGTATTTCCCGTCGTCGTGGAAACGAGCAGCCGGAGCAGGCTGACTTGTCAGAGGTCACCCTTGACGCGGGCACGGTTGATCTAAGTCCAACCACATCTTCGATCAAAGTTGTAACCGAATCGACCGCGATTGTTACCACGGGTGGTGCTGCGGAAACCGACGTATTAGCGAATACCCAAGTTGGTTATTCAAGACGTGACTCACTTCGGGGAGATGTTTTCGAACAGCCGGAGCCGGCTGCGATGCTTACCGCTGACCGACTAATTGATGTTTCTTCAAAGAACCGCCCTGCCCCAGAATCTGGTTTTAGAAGATTTTTCTACTTCCTAACTTTCAAAACTGTAAATCTTGGCGATTCACTTAGAGTTCGCGAACGTAAGGCAGTTGATGCGCGCATTGGTTCAGTCCTTGAAGGTGGCGCGAGATTTGTTCCGGTCCTCACTCGAAAAGGTGGAGTTGGGAAAACGACTGTGACAACACTTCTTGGAATGGCCATGGCCTTGGTTCGTGAAGATCGCGTAATTGCCATCGACGCCAACCCAGACCGAGGAACCCTAGCTGAGCGAGTGAGTAAATCAACAAGATTCACAGTTAGAGATGTAGTAAACCGTGCTGCCGCAATTGATGGTTTCACTGACTTTGCCACCATGGTTTCTAGAGATGTAACTAGACTGCACGTCTTGGCATCTGATAGCGATCCGATGCTCTCAGAAGCGTTCGATGAGGGTGACTACAACGTCGTTGCTGACATGGCCGCCAGATACTACTCCGTGGTGCTAACCGACTGTGGTACAGGTATTGTTCACTCAGTTATGCGTCCAACGCTGCAGCGAGCTAACGGACTTGTTATTGTTTCAGGTGGTTCGGTCGATGAGGCAAGGCTGGCTTCCGAAACCCTAACCTGGTTGGAAGCTAACGGCTTTGGTGATTTAGTCCGTCAAGCTGTGGTCGCGCTAAACACAGCAACTCAGGCAACTAACTTGGTGAAGTTGGATGAAATCGAGGCCCACTTTAAATCCCGCGTCCGTGCCGTAGTCAAAATCCCTTATGACTCGGCGCTGGCAGCTGGATCTGTCATCAAGTTTGATCAACTCGATAAGAACACTAAGGCCGCTGCTAGAGAATTAGCAGCCCTTGTGGTTGAAGGCTTAGCAAAGTCTAATTAGTCAATGAGTGTTCGCCAGATTCGCCTTTATGGCGATCCAGTCTTGAAAACCGTTTGCGATCCGATTAAAGAATTCAATGCCGCCATCTCTGGATTGGTGGAAGATCTTTTGGATACAACAAAGGTGCCTGGCCGTGCTGGGGTAGCAGCAAATCAAATAGGAATTTCTCTCCGAGCATTTAGTTACAACGCCGAGAATCAAACCGGCTACTTACTCAACCCTGAAAATTTAATTCTCTCTGGTGAACCGGAACTAGTTGATGAAGGTTGCCTGTCTCTTCCCGGGTTATGGCACAGCACTCTGCGTTACCCAGAAGCTTCAATTACTGGATATCAACTTGATGGAACTGAGATCGCAGTAAGCGGCACCGGAGTGTTGGCCCAAGCGCTACAACATGAATTAGATCATCTCAACGGGCTGGTTTACTTAGATCGCCTTAGCCCAGAAGAACGTAAGGCAGCCATGGCTGCCTTACGTCAAACTGATTGGTTTCTTCGCTAGATCTTGTAATCGCCGATGTTGTGGCAAGTTGACTTGGCACTATCTGCGTAAATGTCATCAATTAAATGAGAGTAGTCATCGGTAACTACCGAACGCTTGATTTTTAGCGACGGGGTAAGGTGACCGCTCTTTTCAGTTAGATCCTCTGGAAGCACGGCAAACTTTCGAATCGACTCAGCCGAAGAGAAGTCCTTGTTTACGCTTTCAATGGCTTTTGAAATCTCGGCAAGCACCAGCGGATTTTCTCTGGCCTTATCTAGGCTCATCGGTTCTTTGATGCCATTGTTTTCTAACCAGAGTGGAAGCATTTCCTCATCGATGGAGACCAGTGCTGAGACGAATGGCTTGGCATCGCCAATCACGACAGCTTGGCTAATCAGCGGGTTAGCCCTTAGTGGATCTTCTAGCTGGGCAGGAGCAACATTCTTACCACCGGCGGTGATAATAAGCTCTTTCTTTCTACCGGTGATGCTCAAGAAGCCGTCTTCATCCAAGGTTCCAATATCGCCTGATTTGAACCATTCGCCTTCGAAGGTTGACTTAGTTGCTGCAGCATTCTTCCAATAACCCTTTAGAGTGTTTGAACCCTTGAGCCAGATTTCACCATCATCGGCAATTTTCACGGAACAGCCAGGTAGGGCGAAACCTACCTTGCCGATCTTCACATTGTTTGGGCGACCGATAGTTACCGGTGCAGTTGTCTCGGTCAAGCCATAGCCCTCAAGAACAATCAAACCGATAGCACGGTAGAAGTGTCCAAGTCTTGCACCAAGCGGCCCACCTCCGCTAATTGCATACTTAACTCGGCCTCCCATCGCGGCACGAAGTTTCTTGTAGACAAGTGCGTCAAATACTTTGTGCTTGAGGTTCAAACCAAATGAGGGGCCTTTAGGGCTGTCTAATGCAGTTGACCAAGCAATTGCGGTTTCAGCAGCAGCTCGGAAAATCTTGCCTTTTCCACCTGACTCGGCGCGCTGTTCAGCAGAGTTATATACCTTTTCAAAAACTCTAGGCACAGCCAAGAGGAATGTTGGATGGAATGATTGCATCGCAGGAGCTACATTTTTTGCATCTGGTTGATGTCCGACCTGGACACCACCTGAAGCGCAGAGTACTGAAACGAAGCGAGCGAAAACGTGCGCCATCGGAAGAAACAGTAGGGTTGATCCGCCTGGACAAACTACATCAGGCAAAACCGCTTCGGCATTCTTGCAGAGATCAACAAAACCACGGTGCAAAAGTTCACAGCCCTTAGGTTTTCCAGTTGTTCCGGAAGTGTAGATAATGGTCGCAAGTGAGTCTAGGTTTGCTGATGTTCTTCTTGCTTCCAAAACTTCGTTGGTAATCTTTGAACCTGAGGCGACAAGGTCGCCGAGGTTTGATCCCTCGATAAGCCAGGTCTTCTTCACATCTGGAAGAGACTTCTTGACAGTTTTGAATAGCGTTTCAAGATCTGAATTCTCGAAGATACAAGCGCTAGCGCCTGAGTCACTTAGAATCCACTCGATTTGGCTTGGAGCAGAGCTCTCGTAAATTGGAACCGAAACAGCTCCAGCAAACCACAATGCAAAATCGCAAAGTGCCCA
>JAURKU010000041.1 GCA_030831605.1 Rhodoluna sp. | reverse complement strand
TGTTTGTCTGGGCGATACCCACCGTCATACATTCCATAGATAACTCGACGGTGAACCGGTTTCAAACCATCACGAACATCAGGTAGCGCGCGACCAACAATAACGCTCATCGCGTAGTCGAGATATGAGCGTTGCATCTCGACGTTTAGGTCGACCTGCTCAATTCGATCGTGCTGTGGTTCTTGGTTTTCTGTCATAAGTTATCCCTCGCTCTAGATGTCTAGGAAGCGAACATCCTTTGCGTTTTGTTGAATAAAGGTTCTGCGAAGATCAATGTCGTCACCCATCAGAGTAGAGAAAATCTCGTCAGCACGGGCAGCATCATCCAGGGTTACCTGAAGCAGTGTCCTTCGAGCCGGGTCCATGGTGGTGGCCCAGAGCTCGTCATAGTCCATCTCTCCCAGACCCTTGTAACGCTGGATTGAATTTTCTTTAGGTAGTTTCTTGCCCTCTAGTTGACCGGCAGCAAGCCTGTCATCACGCTCTGCGTCGGTGTATACATACTCGTGTTCCGCATTAGACCACTTGATTCGATACAGCGGTGGCTGAGCCAGATAAACGTAGCCATACTCAATGATTGGTCTCATGAAACGGTAGAGCAGGGTAAGTAACAAAGTTCTAATGTGTTGACCGTCAACATCGGCGTCGGCCATCAAAATGCACTTGTGATATCTGATCTTGCTGATATCAAGATCCGATCCAATACCAGTTCCAAAAGCGGTGATGAGGGCTTGGACTTCACTGTTCTTTTCAGCTCGTTCACGCCCAGCTTTTTCAACATTCAAAACTTTTCCACGCAGAGGCAAAATCGCCTGAGTCTCTGGATCTCTTCCGCGCATAGCCGAACCACCAGCTGAGTCACCCTCAACAATGTAGATTTCTGAAAGCTTAGGGTCTCTCGAGGAGCAGTCACGCAATTTACCTGGCATGCCGGTTGACTCTAGGAAGCTTTTTCGTCTGGTTGCGTCTCTAGCTTTACGCGCTGCAATTCTTGCCGAAGCAGCTGCAATTGCCCTCTTACAAATTTCCTTGGCAGCGTTAGGGTTTTTACCAAACCAGTCAGAGAGTTTCTCGTTGGTGATTTTCTGAACAAAAGCTTTCGCCTCGGTGTTACCAAGTTTGGTTTTAGTTTGACCTTCGAACTGTGGCTCAGCCAGCTTGATCGAAATAACCGCGGTCAAACCTTCACGAACATCTTCACCAGCTAAGTTTTCGTCTTTTTCTTTAAGCAAACCCTTTTCGCGAGAATACTTATTGATGAGAGATGTTAGCGCTGCTCTGAAACCTTCTTCGTGGGTTCCACCCTCGTGAGTGTTAATCGTGTTTGCGTAAGTATGGACACCTTCGTTGTAACCACCGGTCCACTGCATCGCAATTTCCAAAGACATGTTTTTCTCTTTTGTTTCGGATTCAAAAGAGATGATCTCATCGTGAATGATTTCAGTTTTCTTTGACGAGTTTAAATACTGAACATAATCTTTTAGACCCTGCTCATACAAGTACTTGTCACTTCTTTCACTTCGCTCATCGAAGAGAGAAATGCTCAAACCTTTATTTAGAAAAGCCATCTGCTGGAAACGAGCACGAAGAGTTTCGTAATCAAAGTCAACGGTTTCAAAAATTTCTGGGTTTGGGAGAAACTCAATCACTGTTCCAGTGAAGTCGGCTTCCTTACCTTTCTTAAGTGGTGCAGTAGGAACACCTGAACGATAAGACTGTGTCCAAATAAAACCATTGCGAGCAATCGTGACTTTAAGATCGGTTGAAAGCGCATTCACTACTGAAGCACCAACACCATGAAGACCACCGGAAACTGCGTAACCGCCGCCACCAAATTTTCCACCGGCGTGCAAAACAGTCAGAACAACTTCTACGGCTGGTTTGTTTTCTGTAGGGTGCATGTCGACTGGAATGCCACGGCCATCATCGGCAACTTTGACCCAACCATCTTTAGTGATGACGACATCAATATTTTTACAGTGACCAGCTAGAGCTTCATCGACCGCGTTGTCCACGATCTCATAGACCAAGTGGTGCAATCCCCTAGGGCCAGTGGAACCGATATACATTCCAGGGCGTTTACGAACCGCCTCAAGCCCTTCTAGGACTTGAATATTCGAGGCATCGTAGCCTTTTTTGGGTTCAGACATATGGGGGTATTGCTCCTTATTGCTCTAGTCGGGCCCTCACGACTGCAGCCAAAATAGCTGACTTAAATCCGGGGTTGCTGACTAGTAAATTCTACCTTTTTAAGAGGCTAAAAAGTACCAAAATTAGGCTTAAATGTGGGGTATTTAGCCTGTGGAAAACTCGCTGAAGCCCTAGTAAATAAAGGGGTTCTCTTAACCGAAGGTGTCCCTGGGTCCCCGTCCTGGAACCGATCTTAAACCACGCTTAAAACTGGGTGCGGTAGGGCCGATAACTTTGATTTCTTTGACCTCTAAATCAGGGGTTCGCTCCTTGATTTTGACCAAAATATCGCCAGTCATCTGCCTCAATTGGGTAGCCCAAGCCGTACTTTTACACCTGATCAAAAGCACGCCTTTGCTGAAATCCTCTGGATAGCTGTTCTGGGCGACCCGGTCGCCTACTATTTCCTTCCAGTTGGCAAATAGGTCCCCCTCGGCAACCTTGCCCTGCCAACCAAAAGTTTTGATGAGGTTGTCTAGGCTCTCCCCGACCTTCTTCGGTGCTCTGCCAGCATCAAATGGTTTGGAGTTTTGACGACTGTTCTTCTCACGGCGTTTAGCATCTCTGCTCATTTGACCAGTGAGTGCGGCTCTAACTTTGTAGTAGAAGTCGACGGCAATGTCAGGTTTATCACTCATTGAAGTTGAGTCACCTGCCCGTCCTTGATTTCAAAAATACTGCATGAGTCAAAAAGAGTTTGATTTCCTCTAATTGCATCGGTGATGATTACCTGCTCATAATCACTGATCAGGTTCATCAACCCCTGCAGACGCATATCGTCTAGTGAAGAGAATACATCGTCCAAAATCAATATTGGATCACCCGACTGAGATTCGGTTCTAAGTAGCTGCGCGCTAGCCAACTTCAGTGCTATCGCATAAGACCACCCTTCACCGTAACTGATGTATCCCTTGGCGGGAAACTCCCCCAACATGAGTTTCAGATCATCGCGGTGAGGTCCAACCAAAGTGATTCCCCGCTCCAGCTCTCTGGGTCTTAGCTCCTCAAGTCGAGCTTGAAACTTTTCAGCAATCCACTGCCTATCTGTAGTGGTGAGAACAGCTTCCTCCTCATCGACATCCAACCCGGATGAAAGCACCGAGGTTACGAGAGCAATCTCTGCCTGTCGTTCATCGCCTGAAATCTGTTTATAAATTTGGGTAACCAATGGTTTGATTTTCTCAACAAGTTCAAAACGCTGAGCAATAATCTCTGAACCTAGCTTCACTAAAGATTCATCCCACGCATACAAAGTCGAAAGACCTGGTGAGTCCTTCGGTAAATTTCTTGAAGTCTTCAACAGGCTGTTACGTTGCTTTAATGCTCGGTCATATTCACTCTGGGTGGCTAGCAGTCTAGGACTAAACTGCAGCATTAAATCATCGAGGAAGTTTCTTCTGTCTGAAGGATCACCGGCGACTAACTCCCTATCTTCAGGTGTGAAGAAAACGGTTTTGATGTAGCCAAGGATTTCCCTCGGTCTAGCTAAGTCACTTCTGTTTACTTTTGCCCGGTTAGGTGAATCAATATTTAATTCAACCTCAATCAAATTCTCCCGATCTTGAAATCCAGCCAGCGCCCTAACCAGTGCTTGAGTTTTTCCTTTTTGAATCATCGGGATGAAGCTGGAAACTCGGTGGCTCTTAAGCAGTGACGAATAAATAATTGACTCAACTAATGTGGTCTTGCCCTCACCGTTGCCACCGATAAGTAGATTAGTGCCAGGTTTCAGAGAGATATCTACTGACGAATAATTTCTAACGTTCACCAAGTTCAGATGCTTTATGTGCATCTTTCAAAACCTACTCTGCTTTTTTAACAGCGTGACCACCGAACTGGTTACGCAAAGCAGCTACAGCTTTCATTGCTGGCGAATCATCTTGACGACTAGTGAACCTTGCGAAAAGGGCCGCAGTGATAGCTGGCATTGGCACGGAATTAGCGATGGCTTCCTCAACAGTCCAACGACCCTCACCAGAATCTTCAACATAGCCCTTGATCTGCTTCAAACCTGGGTCTTCTGCCAAGGCCTTTACCAGCAGGTCTAGAAGCCATGAACGGACTACGGTTCCCTTTTGCCAAGCTGCAAAAGTGCCATGGACATCCTTGATGATTTCCTTCTTCTCAAGGAGCTCATAGCCTTCTGCAAATGCCTGCATCATCGCGTATTCAATTCCGTTGTGAACCATCTTGGCGTAGTGTCCCGCACCAACATCACCAACATGGACAAAAGACTCTGATCTTTCACCCTCAGGTCTTAGTGCATCAAAAATTGGCATAGCTCGCTCGATTAGTTTGCTGTCGCCACCGGCCATTAGTCCGTAACCGTTTTCCAGACCCCAAACACCGCCAGAAACACCGCAGTCTAGATATCCAATTCCCTTTGCTGAAAGCTGCTCAGCGTGACGAATATCATCACTGAACCTCGAGTTACCACCTTCGATAATTAGATCACCTGATTCGAGAAGGTTCTCTAACGAGTTAATCACCGAATCGGTAGCGTCACCGTGTGGCACCATGATCCAGACTGTTCTTGGACTTGGTAGTGACTTAACCATCTCTTCAAGACTGGCGACATCACTCACGGTTGGGTTGGTTGAATAACCGGTAACTTCGATTCCCCTGTTACGAAGTCGGGTGCGCATGTTGCCACCCATTTTGCCAAGGCCAACTAAACCGATGTGCATGGTGTCCTCTCTGGAATTATGACTTTAGGAAGTTTGGATTTAAAAGATAACGGTAAGTGTCAGGTGAAGCTGCATCTTTTGATGTCTGACTCGACATGATGATTGGACCAGGACGATCCTCGCCGCGAGTACTCTTAGTGAATTCTATTTTTACAAACTCACTACTGATTTGGTTCAGACCGTCTTGGAATAGACCTGGCTTGAATCTCAAACGAACTGGGTTGCCACTCAGTGTTGCCGGGACAGATTCAGTTGCGTTGTTCTCAGAGCTAATCGACTCAAGTTCCACGTGATCAGACTCAAAAAGATATTTGATTGTGTCTGCCGATTCGTTAATAATCAATTCAACGCGACGAGTTGCGTCAACTAAGTCTTGCTTATTTATTACAACGTGATCAGTTAAGTCGGTAGGGAAGTATGGATCAATTTCTGGGTACTTATCGATATTTAGAACAACAGTGGTTACTATTCTGTTTTTAGCTTGGAAAGCAACCATTCCTCGATCACCTTCAGGTGAAATAGAAATACTTATTTCACCTAGACCAGCAAAACTCTTTTCAATGTCTTGCATAGTTTTGGTTAATACAACTGCTGAAACTTTTTCTTTAACATCAGTAGCAACCCAATTAACTTTGCATCGCGCGATTCTGTTTGGATCTGCCGCCGTAAACATAACAGTGCTGTTGTCAGCAAGAATTTGAATTCCTTTTTGGAATGGGCGAGTAGCATCCTTGGCTGAAGCTACTGAAACTCTTCTAATTGAGTTGATAAAAAGTTCACCATCGATAGTTCCGGTGATTGGTGGAATTGGTGGAAGAGTTGGGTATTGTTCAATTGGCAATGTGGCTAATTCAAATTTTGCTGGGCCACAGGTAAGAATAATTTTTGTTCCCTCTAGAACCATGGCTACTGGTTGATTAGGAAGCCTACTGACGATGTCGTTTAGAAGCCGGCCTGAAACTAGAGCGGTCCCAGGTTGTTCAACATTCGCTACAACGTAGGTTTGAGCTGATACATCGTGGTCAAAAACGGAGATTTGGAGTGAATTACCGTCAGCCACCAAACGCATACCTGAGAGGATCTGAGAGGTTGGCTTGCTTTGAAGCATTCTTGCTGCGAAGGAAACTGAATCAGCTAGGACATCGCGGTTTACCTGGAGTTTCACGGTTCACCTTTCGTGTGAATAGTTAGTTAATCTTGGCACATTTCATCAGCCACCTATGACAGTGACTAAAACCATAAATGTTATGGGCTTTTCTCTATATCTTTAAATAATTAACAACATTATTAACAGCTGTGGATAATGTGGAAAACCGTGTATTGCCCTTATTTAAGTCCTGTATTACAAGCGTGAAACTTGTATACACATCTGTAGAGAAGGTTGTGGATAACTCTTTCCTTTGTGAATAGAAGATGGACTTTTCACATGAAAG